>DAOUAY010000081.1:0-2567 GCA_034432995.1 Anaerolineae bacterium
AACGTACATGGCCGTCGACGTGATTCACTGCGCCCACTTCGATCCGCGGAGGTCGCCCGCCATATTTGATCGCGTTGCTGATGTAGTTTACCAGGATTTCCTCGACCCACGGCTGGTAGCCTGTCACCTCAGGCCAACAATCGGGCGTGACAATCTCTGCCTCGCTTTCCAGGATGGCAGCGGCAAGCCGCCGCTGGATGTCGTCTATGATCTCAGGAACGTTGAGCCTTTCAACCGGTACTTCGTCGGCCTTCCGCACGCTGGCTAACAACAGCAGCGCATCGACGATGTTGGCGATCTTTCGGCCATTTTGCGCGATGATGCTGCAATAGTAAGCGAGTTTATCCGCAGGAATCTTGTCGTGCCGTTTGTCCAGAAGGTCGCTAAACCCGATCACGGAGGCCAGAGGCGCCTTCAGGTCGTGAGCTACGGTATGCGCGTATGCATCCAGTTCTTCGTTGCGTTTCTCGAGTTCGGCGGTGCGTTCGGACAGGATTTCTTGGGCGTGCTGGCGCTCGGCGATCTCCGCACGCAGTTCGGCGGTGCGCGCTTCGACTAACTCTTCCAGATGGAGGTTGAGTTCGGCCAGCTCGGCGTTGCTTTGCTCTATAAGCTGTTCGACAACTTTGGACGGCAGCGCCAGGGCAAAAGCCAGGAATATTGGGGCAATAACATGACCTGGTGGAAGGCGATAGGCAATGCCCAAAATCAGGATAATGGCCGATGTCGCTATAGCGTAGTATATAGCGGGGCGGAATCCTAAAACGAGACTCAATGAGAAAATGCCAATGTGAAACAGGAAGAGGTTGAGTACATACTCGTTGCGTATGTGCAACATATAAAATAAAAGGCTGCCTATGCAGACCATCGCTACCCAGGCAAAAAAGGACATTGCGCGTTCCAGAGACGAGGGGAGTTTTCGCAGCGAATATAGTGCGGCGATGCTGATGGCGGGCATCAAGGTGATGTAAACTCTATCGATAGGTTCATTCTTTATTATTATCCGTGTGGCGATGTGGAGGAACGTGCCAAAAACGGTGAACACAATATATCCGATTAAGAGCCACCTTGCGGCGTTGATTCGAGCTTTTCTTCCAGACAGAGTAATCATAGATCATCCTTCCTGATAAAGAGTACAATAAGATACATTTAGAACCAATACCTTTCAAATAACGGCCACGGCCTGATGAAAAGGGAGCGTCGGCTGAGGCCAAGCGTGATGCTGCGCGCGCTTGAGATGGAATTTGGACATCTTGCGTTTGACTACTCGGGGGTTGGAACGCAGCCGGCGCTCAGGTAAGAGCCTGTCAACGATGTCTCGTAACAAGCGGGCGTAGAGTTGCGGTAGTTGTTCAGGCGTCGTCATTTGGAATTCAGGGATTGCACCATGGATGACATTCAAGGCATGCACAAAACTAACGCGATCCGGGTCGATGCCGGCCTGGCGGGCCGCGGCGTGCATAAGGAAGCGAATCGCATAGTGAGCAATCAGCAGGCCATACAGTTCCTGAATCACTCCGACGGGCTTCAAACTGCGCAGAGGGCGGCCCGCCAGGCGCTGATGGGTATCCACTTCGTCAATGACGATCTCGATTTCCCAGCGTTCGTGATAGGCCCAGGCCAATTCCAGCGCCGGATAGCGCGCCGGTTCCAAGAGGGTGGTCACCAGCCGGTGCATTTCACCATAGCCCGGCAAGGCCGGATCAAGAATCGTATATTCCACGATGCGTACCAGGAGATGCTCCCCCGCTTTGCGACGTTGATACTCCGTTGGGTGCAGATAGGCCAGATAGGAGCCATCGGCCAAAGTACGGACGCGTGTGGGCTTAACATGCGCTGGCAAGCGCCCCAGAACGTGAGCGCCGCGTTTCCGTGCTTGGACCAGCATATCAAAATCGTGAAAGCCACGATCCCACATCAACAACATCCCTTCTTCCACCGAGCGCAACATACGGAATCCGCCCTTGCGTTCACTGGTGTGGTAGGGCCAGAAACCAGCATCCACAATCGCATGGGTGCCACATTCGGCCAAATACACCCCTTGCAACTGCGGAAAAGCACTGTCTCCGCGCGACCCCGTATGGCGACCAAAGGCCTTGACGTTCGCTGGGGTGTCCGCCACATCCTCTACGGTTCCATCGATCGCCATCAGGCGCAGGCCAAACATAAAAGCGCCTGGGGTCTCCGGCGTCGCCAACGGGCGACAGACGCGCTGAAACAGGTTGACCAAAGGGCGTGCCCCCAATTGATAGCGGCGGTAGCTGATCGCGCTGTCTTTGGGCACGGCATAGTCTGGATTCGGCCAGATAAAACGCAGCCCCCGCGCGATTTGGCCCAGCACCTCTCCCAGCGAGAGGCGGGTATAGATGTGCATCGCAATGACTAATAACACGACAACTGCCATAGATAGCTTGCGCTCGCGCACTTCCTGCACACCGCTCTCTTGGAGTGCGGCCTTGATCTCTGACATTGGCACGGCCTGCCCGATAGCTTCCAACTGTAACGCGCTGCTGAATTTGCTTTCTGCAGCAATTTGGCGTAATCTATATCCCATGAGGTGGCTCCTT
>DAOUAY010000082.1:0-8586 GCA_034432995.1 Anaerolineae bacterium
TTGGCCGCGCAATTGCGCCTCACGTTGGAAACCCCGGATCAAATTGCCGTCCGCCTGGGCGGCGATGCGTCGGCGTTGCGCAAGCAACTCAAAGAGATGGTGCGGCGCGGGTTGATCACCGCCGGACGCACGGACGCGGGTCTCGGTTACAGTCTCATGCCGTTTGCCGTCGGCATCTACGAGATGCAGGTGAACACGATCGATGCCGAATTCGCGCGCCTGTTCGAGGATTACTATCATCAGGCATTCGGCACGATGCTGGGCATCACCCCGCAAATTCATCGCGTCGTGCCGGTCGAGCAGAGCGTGCGGGTGGATATGGAGGTGCGGCCCTTCGAGAGCGCCGCCGACATCGTCGCGCAAGCCAAAGCCTGGGGCGTGCTGGACTGCCTGTGTCGCAAACAGCAGGCGCTCATCGGCCAACCGTGCGAGCATCCCGTAGACGTATGTATGATCTTCAGCGTCACGCCCGGCGCGTTCGATCAAAGTACGACTGTGCGCGCGCTCACCCAGGAAGGCGCGATGGCAACGCTGCGTCGCGCCGCCGAAGCCGGCCTTGTCCACTCGGTGAGCAACAACCAGCAGGGGATGTCGTACATCTGCAACTGCTGCACGTGCGCGTGCGGTGTCCTGCGTGGGCTGGTCGATCTGGGGCTGGCGAACGTGATCGCGCGGTCGGCGTTCGTCAACCAGGTGGATGAGGACGTCTGCATTGGCTGCGGCGCGTGCGTGGAAAAGTGCCAGTTCGGCGCGTTGTCGGTTGATGGCGTCGCGCATGTGGACGCGATGCGTTGTGTGGGCTGCGGCGTCTGCACCGTCGCCTGCCCGGTCGGCGCGCTGAGCATGGTGCGCCGTCCAGAGGAAGAAGTTCTGCCGCCGCCCGCCACCGAGCGCGATTGGATGGCCGAACGCGCTACCGCCCGCGGCCTCGACTTGAACGCGGTACTGTAGAGAATAATGCGTGATACGTGACTGAGCCTGTCACGTATCACGCATCACGTTTTACGGGCTAGACGACGATATTCACCAGCCGGCCCGGCGCGACGATGACCCGCCGCGCGGGATGCTCTGCCAACACCTGCTGAATCACGGGCGTCGTTAGCGCCGCCTCCCGCGCGACCTCTTCGTCGGCGTCCGCGTCGATGCTGATGCGAGCGCGCACCTTCCCGTTGACCTGCACTGCGATTTCCACCGTCTGCGCCTGCGCCAGCGCCGCATCGAACGCGGGCCAGTTCTGGTGATGGACGCTGCCTTGCCCGCCCGTGCGTTGCCACAGCTCCTCAGCGATGAACGGCGCGAACGGGGCCAGCAACTTCAGCAGCGTCGCCCGCGCCACTACGAAGTCAGGCGTAGCGCCGCAATCGCGCCGGTAAGCCTCCAGCCCATTCGTAAACGTCATCAACGCGCTGATCGCCTTGTTGAACCGCAGCCCCTCGACCTCCTCCGTCACCTCCCGAATCGTCCGGTGCATCGCTCCCACGATCTGCGATTTGCCATTCGCCATTCGTAATTCGCCATTCGTAATTCGTAATTCGCCATTCGCCACCCGCCACACCCGCTGCAAGAACCGCCTCACGCCCTCGATATGCTGCGGCGTCGTCCCGTCATCTTCCGTCTCCCAGACGACGTTGGCCTCGAACGGCCCCATGAACATCAGGTGCAGGCGCGTCACGTCCGCGCCGTAGCGCGCGATCACTTCTTCCGGCGCGACAACGTTGCCCTTGGACTTCGACATGCGTAGCGGGCGCCCCGTCTCCGGTTCGCGGGCGTGCAGAACGCCCTGGCTGCGCAGCACCGGCAGCGGCTCGCGGAAGTTTACCAGCCCGGCGTCGGCCAGCATCTTCGTCCAGAAGCGCGCGTACATTAGATGTCCCACCGCGTGCTCCGCGCCGCCCACGTAGACGTCCACCGGCAGCCAGCGGGCGACTTTCGCCGGATCGAAAGGCCGCGCGTTGTCGTGCGGATCGACGAAGCGCAGGTAGTACCACGACGAGCAGACGAAGCCCGTCATCGTGTCGGTCTCGCGCTCCGCCGGGCCGCCGCAGCGCGGGCAGACCGTGTTGACGAAGTCCGGCAGGTTCGCCAGCGGCGACTTTCCGTCGCCGCGCGGGCGATAGTCGGGCAGCGGGGGCAGTGTGATTGGCAGATCATCCACGGGCACGGGGACTTCGCCGCACGCCGGGCAGTGGACGATGGGGATGGGCGTCCCCCAGTACCGCTGCCGCGAGACCAGCCAGTCGCGCAGGCGATAGTGGATGGCGCGTTGCCCCGCCCTCTGCGCCGCCAGCCAATCCGCGATGGCGTCTTGCGCAACGACTGAATCCATGCCGTCGAAGTCGCCGGAGTTGATCATCACGCCGGGTTCGGTGTAGGGTAGTTCCGCCGTTCCCGCACCGGCAGGCGGCGCGATGACGACCTTGACTGGCAGGCCGTACTTTTGCGCGAAGGCGTAATCGCGCGTGTCGTGCGCCGGGACGCCCATGATCGCGCCGGAGCCGTGCTCGGCCAGCACGTAATCGGCGACGAAGATCGGCGCGCGCGCTCCGCCGGGCAGCACGGCGTAAGCGCCGGTGGGGACGCCGTCAGGTTCGCGGGTGTGCCGTTCCAGGTCGGAGCGGTTTTCCGCCTCGCGGATGTAGGCGCGGACAGCCGCTTGCTGCCCCGGCGCGCTGATGCTTTCGGCCAGCGGGTGCTCCGGCGCCAGCGCCACGAACGTCACGCCGAAGAAGGTGTCGGGGCGGGTGGTGAAGACGGAGATGGGGAGAGTGGGTGAGGGGGTGACTGGGTGATTGGGTGATTGGTAATCGGTGATTGGGTCTTGGTCAGCGGTCCGACTTTGGACTTTGGACTTTGGACTTTCGACTTGTAACTCGATTTCCACCCCCTCACTCCGCCCGATCCAGTGCCGTTGCATTGCCAGGATGTGCTCGGGCCAGTCCAGGCGCTCCAGGTTGGCGTATAGTTCTTCGGCGTAGGCGGTGACGCGGATGTACCACTGCTTGCGTTTGCGCCGCACGACGGGGTTGTGACAGCGCCAGCAATCGCCGTCCTCGATTTCCTCGGCAGCCAGCACCGTCTGGCAGCTTTCGCACCAGTTGACGGGCGCTTCGGCGCGGTAGGCCAGCCCTCTCTCGTACAGCATCAGGAAGAAGTGCTGGTTCCAGCGGTAGAAGGCGGGATCGGCGGAGGTGAATTCGCGTTCCCAGTCGTAGGAACAGCCCAGCAGGTCCAGTTGGTGGCGATAGTTGGCGGCGTAGTGCGCGGTGCTTTCGGCGGGATGGCTGCCGCGTTTCATCGCCTCGTTTTCGGCGGGCAGGCCGAAGGCGTCCCAGCCCATGGGGTGCAGCACCGCCTCCCCGCGCATGCGGTGATAGCGGGCGATGACGTCGCTGGGCACGTAGTTGCGTCCGTGCCCCACGCTCAGCCCGGCTCCCGAAGGGTAGGGGAAGAAGTCCAGGCAATAGTAGGTTTTCTGTCCGGGACGGGGCGTGGGCGTGCGGTACGTTTGCTCTCGCGCCCAACGCTCGCGCCAGCAGGCTTCGATGTCCCATGGAACATAGTTTTCGGTTTCGGTGTTCATCTTATTGTCTCCTCGTGTTGTGAATAGCAATGCTTTTTACTCAATCGCTTTTGCCGGATCACAATCCGGCAATTCCGGGCGCGGCGGATTATGATCCGCCGCGGCGCATACGCGATGTTTCACAACACGAGGTCGCCGGACGCCAAGACTGTGGTGGGCGTCCGGGGGAAAACCTCCTGATTACAGTGGATATTCTTGTCCATTCCAAGCCTCTTTTAAAATGAACCGCTAATCTCGCTAATCTCCGCGAATCCTCGAAAATTTGTATTAGTCAAGATGATCTTGCAATCACGAATCGAAGAATTGTACACGGATTTCACGGATTCTACGGATTTTTTCTTAAAGAAATCCGTGTTTTCCGTGTTCATCCGTGTACTAAAATTGCAATATACTTTTGCCCAGTACAGAATCTTCAAAAATTAGTGAAGATTCGCGCGATTTGTGGTTAGATTTTTTGTCCTGCTCCCTATTGGAACTCCGCTCATGAAAAAACGCCCCCCGTTTGGGAGGCGTTTTTGGACTGATAGTAGCTCTGTGCGCGAGTCGATGCGCACCCAAACGGTGTTACCTCCTGTGGATAAGGAGGGCTACAACGGCAAGGGTGGAGCGGCTTTGACTGTATCGCATCAGATTACTCTCTCTGTTGATCGACTCTTACTATAGCACCGAAATGCTAAACCGCAAGGGCCAGACTACAAAAGTCTTACGAGGCGTCTGCTTGAGCCAGTGTGTGCGCTCAACACCAGGTCTGCAAGGCATAGTGCTGCTGAGACTTTTGTAGTCTTTCCAGCCTGCTACCAGTTGAACTGGTCGATGTTGGCCGCGTTGTAGATGAAGGGTAGCCCCAACAGGACGTTGACGCCCAGGTCGGCGTCTTCCTGGATCGTGTACTCGCCCAAACGCCCAGCCGTGAACTTCTCACCCGCCACACCCTTGATCTGCCCGGTGGCGAGAGCGTTGAGGACGTAGATGGAGAGGTAGCCCAGGTCGCCCGGATTCCACAGGGCGAATTGCGGAGCAGCGCCGTTCTTGACGTACTCGCGCATCTGGTTGGGCGTGCCCAGGCCGGTGACGAATACCTTGCCGATCAAGCCCGCGTCCGTGACAGCGCGTCCAGACGCCGCAATGCCGACGGTGGTGGGGGCGATGATGACCTCGAGGTCGGGATACTTCTTGAAGAGCGCCTGCGCCTCGTTATAGCTCTTGGTATCGTCATCGTCGCCGTAGACCACATCCACCAGTTCCAGCTTGGCGTATTCCGGCTTCTTCAGCTCTTCCTTCATCACCTCGATCCAGGCGTTCTGGTTCGGGGCGGTGGAGGTGGCGCTGAGGATAGCGATCTTGCCGCCGTCCGCGCCGGCGAGTTCGGACGCCATCTTGATCTCGATCGCGCCGATGTCGTAGAGCACGGCCTGGTTGATGTGCAACACGCGCCCCTCTTTGCCGATGGCCGAGTCCCACGAGACGACGGGGATGCCGGCCTTGATGGCGTCCTTGCCGACGGGCACGAGCGCATCGGAGTCGTTCGCCGAGATCGCCAGCCCGCTCACCTTCTGCGCGATCAGCGAGTTGATGAGCTGAATTTGCTGCGTCGCGTCGGCGGCAGCCGATCCCTGGTAGGTGACGGTCACGCCCAATTCCTTGGCGGCCTCTTGCGCCCCGTTGTTCGCCGTATCGAAGTACGGGTTGCCGAGGTTTTTGGGCACCAACACGAAGGTCAGTGGGCCGGTGGCCTTCTTCCCACACCCGCTCAGCGCGAGGCTGAGCACCATGGCCAAAGCCAAAACCATATACAACATCCGACGTTTCATAGTTTCCTCCTGTGAAATGGACTGAATTTTTCTACGAACCCGATGTTCGTAGTTGATTTTACAAACGGGATACGAATTGCGAATTGCGAATTGCGAATTACGAATTACGAATAGCGAATTACGAATGGCGAATGGCGAATTACGAATTGTGAATTACGAATTACGGGTTTTATTTGATCAGTACAGCTTCGCGCGACCAGAAGAAGAAGATGACGAAAGCCGTGAAGATCACGACGAAAGCGATGATCACCCAGAGTGTCTGCCGGTGGAGTTTTCTGCCGCTGCCGGAGAACGTGCGGGCGACGTTCGGCAGCAGGATCGACAGGATCAGCAGCAGGCCGATCACCACGCCTTGCACCTGTCCCTGGATATTGAGCAGCCCCATCCCAAAGCGCAACAGGCCGATCAGAATCAGCGAGAGCGCCGCGCCGCCCATTGTGCCCGCGCCGCCGTTGATGTCCACACCGCCGAGCACCGCCGCCGTGATGACCGACAGTTCCAGCCCATTGCCGATGTCGGGTCGCGTGCTGCCGAAGCGCGCCGCGAGCACCAACCCGGCCAGCGCCGCCATGAAGCCGGAGACGGTGAAGATGATGATTTTGATGCGGGCGACCGGCACGCCAGAATAGACACTGGCGTTCTCGTTGTTGCCAATCGCAAATAGATAACGCCCGAACGTGGTCTTGTGCAGCACCAGCCCAAAGACGACCGCCAACACGCCGAACAGCGCGACCGAGAAGGGGATCAACGTGCCGGGGAGCCTGCCCTGGCCGATGTAGGTGAAGGCTTCCGGGTAGCCGCGCGCGGCCTGGTCGCCGAGCAGCACGTAGGCCACGCCGCGATAGAACGCATACGTGCCGAGCGTTACCACCAGCGGCGGTAGCTTCATCCGCGCCACCAGCGTCCCGTTGATGAACCCGGCGAACGTCCCCAACGCCAGCGCTGCCAGCGCCGCAATCCAGATATTGACGCCGGCCATGAACAGCCAGCCCATGAACGAGGCGCACATCCCCAGATTCGACGCCACCGACAGATCGATGCCGCCGGCAATGATGATGAAGACCATCGGCAGCATCATGATCCCCATCTCCATAAAGTCCGACGAGGTGCGCGAAAGGTTTTGCGCGTTCAGGAAGTAGGGCGAGAGCGCGCTGTTCAACGCCACGACGACGAGGATCAACCCCACCAGCATCCACTCCCACCGCTGGAAACGCGCCAGGAACGTCCGCGGGGGCGCTGTCGCGTTGATCAACGACTTCGACGAAGTTTCGCTGTCAGGAGAACTCGGTACCGTCATGCTTGTTGACTATGTCCTCTGAATCTACAGACTTAACTACGAATCTACACGAATGTTCACGAATCAAAGAGAAGAAATTAGTGCGGATTCGTGCAGATTCGTGGTTCATTTTCCCTTCGCGCTGCGCGCGATCAGGTTATCGACGACAACCGCGATCAGGATGAGCAAGCCCTGCGCGGCAAGTTGCCAAAACGGCGAGATGCGTACCAGCGGCAGCGCGTTCTCGATCAGGCCGAGCAGGAGCGCGCCCAGCAGCACGCCGGGGACCGTCCCCACACCGCCGCTGATGCTCACGCCGCCCACCACCGCCGCCGCCACCGTCTGCAACTCGAAGCCGAGCGCCGTGTTGGTCTGCGCCGACTCGAACCGCGACGCCCACAACACTGCCGCCAGCCCGGACGCCAAGCCACTGAGCAGGTACACCAGGAAGATCACGCGCTGGCGGCGAATCCCGGCCATCTGCGCGGCCTCCGGGTTGCTGCCTACCGCGTAGATGTCGCGCCCGCTGCGGGTGAAGTTGAGGAAGAAATAAACGAGCGCGGCAAACACCAGCGCGATGATGACCATGTTCGGCAAGCCCAATGGCGTCCCCTTCGAGAGCAGTTTGAAGTTCCGTGGCAGCTCGAACGAGTTGATCCACGTCCCCTGGCTGTAGAAGAACACCATGCCGCGATAGATGCTCAACGTGCCGAGCGTGGCGATGATCGGCGGGACCTTGCCGTAGCTGATGATCGTCCCGTTGAGCGCGCCGAGCGCCGCGCCGAGCGCCATACCGAGCAGCGTCGCCGCGATCACCGGGAACTCCGGCGATTGCTTCATCACAAACGCCACCATCATCGCTGCCAGCCCGATCATCGAACTGACCGACAGATCGATGCCGTGGGTGATGATGACCATCGCCTGCGCCAACGCCACGATAGAAAGAATGGAGATGTTCAGCAGGATGTCCCTGAAGTTGGTCATCGTCAAAAACGCCGGCGCGCGCAATGCGACGAGCGCGCCCAGGATCAGGATGAAGGCGCTGATCCCGACCTCGCGGACACGGGCAATGGCGCGGAGCCGACTGGGGCGTGGAGTGGGGATGTTTTGCGCGCTCATTGAACGTCTCCTGCGCTGACGGATTGCGTGGCAGCGGAGATGATCTTTTCTTGCGTAGCCTCCGCGCGGGTGAAGTGCCCGGTCAGATGCCCTTCGCGCATCACCAGAATCCGGTCGCTCATGCCGAGCACTTCCGGCAGTTCTGACGAAATCATCAGGATCGCTATGCCCTCAGAGGCCAGCTTGCTCATCAGCGCGTGGACGGCGGCTTTTGTGCCCACGTCGATGCCGCGCGTCGGCTCGTCGAGGATCAGAATGCGCGGTTGGGTTTCCAGCCATTTCGCCAGCACCACCTTTTGCTGATTGCCGCCCGAAAGCTCGCGCGCCTTCTGCCAGATATGACCGGCGCGCACCTCCATCTGCCGCGCTGCGCTGAAGGCTTTCTCACATTCGACCTTGTCTTGCAGCCAGCCATGACGCGCGCACTGTTCCAGCACCACCAGGCTGAGGTTGGCCGTGATCGACATCGGCGGGATCAGCCCGTGCGTCTGCCGGTCTTCGGGGACGTAGGCCAGTCCCAGGCGGATCGCCTCCTGCGGCGAGTCGATCTGCACCGTTTGTCCCGCCACCTGGATGCTGCCCGACGTGGGCGGCGTCACGCCGAAGATCGCGCGCGCCACGTCCGTGCGCCCCGCGCCGACCAGCCCGGCCATGCCGAGGATTTCGCCCTGGCGCAGCTCGAAGCTGATGTTTTCGAAGACGCCGGGCCGCGACAGGTTTTCCACCTTGAGCGCCACGTCGCCCGCCGGTACGTCCTGCTTGGGGAACAAGTTGGAGATCGTCCGGCCCACCATCAGGCG
>DAOUAY010000083.1:0-2253 GCA_034432995.1 Anaerolineae bacterium
CTCTGGTGATTCGCCTGGCGACACCGGAGATGGACGACAGATCCGATCTGGCCTAGAAAGGACGTGCCTATGTGGGAAAACATCAAACGGTTGCTCTCACCCCCTGTCTTTGCCGGGGATGAAGAAAAGACGCGCGTCGCGGCTTTGCTCAACGCCATCCTATGGATTTTCATCTTTATCTGCTTTGCCGCTGCGCTCCTCTTTCTCTTTCTGCCCAATCCGGAACTGTCTATGCCCCTCGTGGGGGTATTCCTGCTGGTTAACGCCGGCTTGCTGTGGATGATGCGGCGCGGTCATATCTCCGCTGCCAGCCTCTGGTTCCTGATCGGTTTTTGGATATTGATGACCGCCGTATGCGTCTTTTTGGGTGGCACGCACTCCGCGACGTATTGGAGCTATGTCGTCATTGTCGTTGTCGCCGGCCTGTTGCTGGGTGGACGGGGGGGGATCATCTTTGCCGGCCTGAGCGTCGTTGCCACACTCGGTATTACGTTGGCGCAGACTGCCGATCTTTTACCTTCTGGGCTTGAAGTCAGAACGCCTATGGAACAATGGTGGCCGTTGAGCCTGTTTGTGATGGCTACCGCGGGACTGCTCAACCTGGCCTCGCGGAGCTTGCAGGAGGCTCTCCAGCGTGCCCATGACTACGCCGCCGAGCTGGAAGCACAGCGTACCGGCCTGGAAACCACCGTGGAAGAACGCACGCGCGAGCTGGCGCGCCGCACCCGTTATCTGGAAGTCACCGCCGCCATCGCGCGTGAGGCGACTTCGGAACTGGATCTCAACACGCTGATGAACAATGTCGTCAATTCGATCAGCCGGGAATTCGGCTTTTACCACACCGCCTTGTTCCTGATCGATCCCACTGGCGAATGGGCCGAGCTAAAAGCGGCGTCCGGCGAAGGCGGGCTGAAAATGTTGGCGCGCGGTCACCGCCTGCGCGTGGGACAGGAAGGTATGGTCGGTTACGTTTCGCGGCGCGGCCAATCGCGGATCGCGCTGGACACGGGGCAAGACCGCGTGTTCTTCAGCAGCCCCGATTTGCCTCTGACGCGCTCCGAAGCTACGTTGCCCTTACGCGCTCGCGGTCAGGTGATCGGGGTGCTGGATGTGCAAAGTGCTGAGCCTGAGGCGTATACCCCAGAGGATGTGGCAGTTCTGCAATCCCTGGCTGACCAAATCGCCACCGCCATCAACAACGCCCGCTTGTTCCAGCAGGTCGAGGAAAGCGCCGCTGCCGAGCGCCGCGCTTTCGGCGGGCTGTCCGCGCAAGCATGGGCCAGCCTGCTCAGCTTCCAGACTGACCTCGGTTTTGTGAGCAATCGGCAAGCCATACTGCCCGCCGGCGACACATGGACGCCCCAAATGCAGACTGCCCTTTCCCAGGGGCAGATGGCCGCTGACGCCCGGAACACCACCCTTGCCATCCCGATCAAAGTGCGCGACCGCGTCATCGGGGTGATCGATGGCCGCAAACCCGATGGCAGCGGTCAGTGGACGTCAGAAGAGATCGCCATGATGCAGGCGCTGGCCGAACAATCGGCCCTGGCATTGGAAAGCGCGCGGTTGTATCAAGATACCCAGCGCCGGGCGGCCCGCGAGCGGATGGTGGGTGAGGTGACCGGGCGCATCCGGGAGACGTTGGATGTGGAGACCGTACTCAAAACGGCGGCTGACGAAATCCGCCAGGCCCTGCAACTGGAGCGCCTGGTCGTGCGCCTGAGAGAGCCGGGTGCGGACGCCGTGCAGCCTGCCGAGAAAGGACACCCAGATGTGGAACAAAATTAAGCAGTTTCTCGCGTCCCCCATCTTTGCTGGTGATGAGGATCGCACTCGCACCGCCGCGCTGCTCAATCCACTGCTGCTAAGCCTGTTCGTGGTCGTGATCCTCGGCGTTCTGGCGACGGTGTTTGTCTTTTACCAAAAATTAGGCGGCAGCATCGTGGTGGGGCTGCTTTTCCTGACGCTGCTGGTCGCCAAACTTTTGTTGCAACGCGGTCAGGTGCGGTTGGCCGGTGTGATATTTGTTGTTGGTGTGTGGTTGCCCGTCAGTGCGGTGATGGTCCTGGCCGCGGGACACCATCTGATTGGTGTTACTTACGCTGCGTTGACCGTCGTGGCCGGCTTGATCATCGGACGGCGGGCGGCGCTCACCCTGGCCATCATCAGCAGCCTGTTTTATTTGGGGATCGTGATCGTGGATGCTGTCGGCATCGTGTTGCCGGTGTTATTCCCGGATCTGCTGATGTCGAA
>DAOUAY010000084.1:0-9816 GCA_034432995.1 Anaerolineae bacterium
GAAATCGCCACACCGGCCGCACCCGCGCGGCCCGTCCGCCCGGCGCGGTGGATGTAGCTCTCGACGTCTTCCGGCAACTCGTACTGAATCACGTGCGACAGTTCGGGAATATCGAGGCCGCGCGCGGCTACGTCGGTCGCCACCAGAAAGTGCAGGCTGCCCTCGCGCACGCGCTTCAACACCCGCTCGCGGTCTTTCTGCGGGAGGTCGGAGCTGATCTCGTCGGCATCGTAGCCGAAACGCTGCAAGACCACCGTAACATAATGCACACGCATTTTGGTGTTGCAAAAGATAATGGCTGAAGCGGGGTTCTCGATCTCGATCAAGCGCACCAGACCGCGGTCCTTCTCCATATCGGGCAGCGTGTAGTAGACGTGTTCGGTCTCCGTCACATGAACGTGATCGCTGCTCAGCGATAAAAATTCCGGCTCGCGAATGAACTGGCGCGCAGTCCGCAAAACAGAAGGGGGAAAAGTCGCCGAAAACATACAGGTGTTCACGTCGCGCTGCGGCAAGTAGCGCTGCACCTCGCGCATGTCGGGATAGAAGCCCATGGACAACATGCGATCGGCTTCATCGAAAACGAGCATCTCCAGATGTTCCAGCGTGAACGTGCGCCGCAACAGATGATCGAGGATGCGCCCCGGCGTGCCCACGACGATGTGCGCGCCCTTGCGCAGCGCCTCGATCTGCGGGCCGTAGCGGACGCCGCCGTACACCGCCACGGTGCTCAATCCGGCGGGGCCGCACAGCAGTTCCGCATCCTGCGTCACCTGGTGGGCCAGCTCGCGCGTTGGCGTGAGGATGAGCGCCTGGCACTGGGCGCGCGCCGGGTCGAGGCGTTCGAGCATCGGCAGCAGATACGCGCCGGTTTTGCCGCTGCCCGTGCGCGCCTGGATCATCATCCCCCGCCCGGCGAGCAGATAGGGAATGGCGCGCGCCTGCACCGGCATCAACACCGTCCACCCGGCGCGGGCTGCCGCGGCGCGCAGTGGTGCGGAGAGTTGGTCGAGGGAAACGTCGGCCAACGTATTTTGTGGCCTGTCGGTCACAGGTATTGTTGTCGTGTTCATAAGGTAAGTATACCACAGAATCGCGTCCCTCGACTTGCCGCTCCCTCAGCGTCGCTTATAATGGGAGTATATCGACGGCCTTTTTTGCTATGAAGGTCGTCAAGATTGCGTGATTCATAGGCAGGAGGGAAGACAGATGCAAGCAACACTCGAACAGATAAAGAGCCTTGAGCGTCTCTACACCGAAGGCTACGAGGATAGTTTTCTCGACCGCGCTTTACACAAAATCATTAACCACCAACTCACCCGCGATCAGGCAGATTTCGAGACGCTAAAAAACGACCTGGAAGCGTTTGAGCAACGTTACCGGATGGATTCAACCGCGTTTTTCAACCAATACAATGCAGGTCTTTTGGGCGACGAAGCAGACCTCGTGGAATGGAGCGCGCTATATAAGATGTATACCCGGCTACGCGCGCGTCTGAATATCCTTCGCGGTGCAGAAGGATGACTGAGCTTGATACGTATCTCGAGGCGCTGAAACTCAAGTTGGTCGCCAGCGCCATTGTAGCACAATACACTATTGTCAAAGAAAGAACAACCACGACGGATGGCTATCTGCGCGTGCAGATCACACTCTCGAACGGCGATTTTCTGGAGCTAACAGAATACTTTATCCATAGACAGCGGAAGATCGAAACCGTTGATTATCGCTACCAATGGATGGACGCCACGAAACGCCAACTCAAACGCCGTTGGGATAACACAGCACATCATCCCGAGATATCGAATTTCCCTCACCACATTCACGAGGGAAGCGAAGACCACGTTGTCGAGGGCAAAAGATTGAATATCAGCCAGGTGTTGGATTTGCTGGAAATGCTGATTACCGACGTACAGCGCCAGATGCCATAAGCGCGCACGCCTCTACTCGGCCTTTGCTACATCCAAACGCCGAATCGCCGGCGACAGCCACCCTAGCAATCCGGTCAATGCGCCGCCCAGGCTGGTACAGATGAACATCGCCGCCATACCCGCGCCTGGCCCCGTCCCCACCAACCAACCCAGCGAACCAGCGAGCGCGCCGCCCGCCTGCATCGCCGGTTCGAAAATCCGGTCGGCCAGAAACCCGGCAGCAAGAAAGCCGAACGGTTGCGCCGTCACTTGTACCATCTCGCGGGTGGAGAAGACGCGGCCTTGCACGTCCGGCGGCACGACTTCTTGCCACAGCGCGTAGTACGGGCTGACGATGAACGGGATGCTGAAATCGGCCAGGAATCCAGCAATGGACCACCCCGTCACCGAGCGGCTAATCGCGGTCAGGAAGTCGCAGATCAGGAACGAGAGTGAGGTGCTGAGCAGGTACAGCCGCACTTTACGCCGCGGTCCGCCCCACAGACTCAGCGCCATCCCCCCGACGACACCCCCTACCCCCATCACGGCCTGCACCACGCCGAGGCCCACCTCGTCCCCGCCCGTGCGCGCCAGGATCATCGGCGCCATCACGTGCCCGGCCCACAAAACCCCAAAAGCGCGTTTTCTCATGTTGTCCATCCGGGTGAATATTTTAACACTAATCGGTGTATAGGCAGATAAATTACCTTGACACCCCTGATTTCCATGCTACACTGACTTTACGAAATGAGAATGTAGTCTACACTTCTCAATTTCTACACATTCTGCGTTAAGTAAGTTCGTGAAGAGTCAAAATAAAGTGGGCTGAGGCGCACCCCAACCATTTTAGTTTGTCATATCGATTTGCTTAGTTAGTACCGGATTTTCTGTTTACACACATTTCACCATTCAAATTCTAATTAAGAAGGAGGAACTCTATGAAACAACCAGTCTTGCCACGGCATTGGTATGTTATCGTTACCACACTACTGTTGATAACGATGCTCGTGACCGCCTGTAAAACCCCAACGGCGCCAGCTACCGAAGCGCCACAGGCGACAGAGAAAGCCGCGGAACCAACAGCCAAGCCCGCAGAGCCAACAGCCAAGCCCGCTGAACCCACAGCGAAACCCGCTGAACCCACGGCTGAGCCTGCGCCCAAGTACAACGAAGCTCCGCGGTTCAAAGAAATGGTGTCTGCCGGCACGCTACCGCCTGTCGAAGAGCGCCTACCCGCCAATCCCAGAGTCATCGAACCGCTGGACTCCATCGGCGAGTATGGCGGCCTGATGCGCCACCCGCTGCTCGGTTCGTGGTCAGCCCGTTTCTACTCCTTTATGGGCAACGAGAACTTGCTGTCCTGGACGCCCAATTGGGATGGCCTGATCCCCAACGTGGCCGAGTCCTATGAGGTGAATGCGGACTCGACCGTGTTCACCTTCCACCTGCGCAAGGGCATGAAATGGTCCGATGGCGAGCCTTTCACCGCCAATGACATCATGTTCTGGTACAACGACATCATGCTCAACACAGAACTCACGCCGCAGAAGCCAAACTGGCTGACCGTCGGCGGAGAGTTTGCCAAGGTGGAAGCGCCCGATGACTATACCGTCAAGTTCTCTTTTGTGACGCCCTACGGCCTCTTTCTCCAGTGGATTGCTACGCCTAGCGGATCGAACATGATCGAGTACCCGGCGCACTATGTCAAGCAATTCCACGCCAGCTATGCCGACAAGGCCCAGTTGGACAAGATGGTCGCCGATGCGGGATTCGCCACCTGGGTGGAGCTTTTCCAATCCAAGACCGGCGCGCAGGGTCCCGGTTCCGGCTGGACCAATGTTGACCTGCCGGTGATCTATGCCTGGATCGTCACGGAACCGGCCGGCGGCAACGTGACGCGTGCGGTGTCCGAGCCGAATCCCTACTACTGGAAGGTTGATACCGCAGGCAACCAATTGCCCTACATCCAGCGCATCGAGTGGGAATTCCTGAGCGATCCAGAATTGCTACTGCTGCGCACGCTGAACGGCGAAGTCGAGTTCATGAACTATTACGCCAACTCCCTCAAGAACAAGGCTGTCCTGTACGAAAATATGGAAAAGGGCGATTATCGCTTCTTCGACCAGATTCGTGACCAGGCCTGCACGACCGTGATCCACCTCAACTGGAACACTACGAACGCGGCCTTGCGCGAAGCCTTCCAGAACAAGGATTTCCGCATCGCGCTCTCGCACGCCATCAACCGCCAGGAGATCATCGATACGGTCTTTGTCGGACAGGGCATCCCCTACCAGGCCGCGCCCAAGCCAACCGGCCAATTCTACAACGAAGAACTGGCAACCCAGTATACCGAGTATGACGTGGCCAAGGCTAACGAGATGCTCGACAAGCTCTACCCGCAGAAAGACGCCAGCGGCGTGCGGCTGGGGCCGGATGGGAAACCGATCAAGTTCGACCTGATCGTCGACGCGACGCGCATGCCAGACTGGATTGACGTCTTGGAATTGGTAGACATTTACTGGGATGCGGTGGGCGTTGATATGACCGTCCAGGGCATCAGCGGCGAACTACTTGACGAACGCCGCCGGGCTAATGACTATGACGCCACCGCCGGCTGGAGCGATGGCGGTCTGGCGACCCTGCTGAACCCCGGTTCGTTCCTCTTCCCCATGGGCTGGGGCAGCACGTTTGCGCCGGCGTGGGGCGCGTGGTTGCAGCCGGGCGACTTTGGCGGCGAACCCGAGGAACCCCCGGCTATCGTCCAGAAGCAGAAGGAACTGTATGACCAGATCAAGGCCACGGCCGATCTCGATAAGCAGGTCGAACTGATGAACCAGATCATTGACATTGCCATTGACCAATTCTGGACCATCGGCATCAGCCTGGATACGGGCCAGTTCGGCGTGGTTAAAAACAACTACTTCAACGTACCGCTGGCCATGCCCGAATCCTGGAACTACCCGGATCCCTTCCCGACCAATCCATCCACCTATTGGATTAAGGAATAAAATCTCTTTCTGGTGTTTTCTGTTGGTGGACTGCTCCCGACAACGGAAAACATGATGTCCCTTGTGGTTTTGGCCGTGCCGGTTGGGGTGCAATTCAAACTTGGCACATATCACCAAATGGTAATGGGTGAGAAGCTGGCACGCCCACGCGCTGTTTCAGCGGCGCGTGGGCGTGTACGAAAATTGAATTATCTATCAAGGAGAGAGCGATGCTTCAATTTGTGGCTCGGCGGATCTTGTACATGATCCCTACCCTGATTATCGTCTCTATCATTTCCTTTATCATCATCCAACTGCCACCCGGCGACTATCTCACGACCGTCGTAACAAACCTGAGAGCAACGGGTGAAACTGTTGACGAGGCGACTCTGGCGGCCATGGAACAGCGCTATGGACTCAACCAGCCGATTTATGTCCAGTACTGGAAGTGGATAACGGGGATCCTTCTACGCGGTGACTTTGGCCAATCTTTCGAGTGGAACCAGCCGGTAAGCACCCTCATCTGGGGACGCCTGGCCCTGACCTTTGCTATGTCCCTGGCGACCCTCCTTTTCACCTGGGTGGTGGCCTTTCCGGTGGGGATCTTTTCGGCCGTGCGCCAATACTCCATCGCTGACTATATCGCCACACTCATCGGCTATATCGGCCTGGCCGTCCCCGACTTTTTGCTGGCTCTGATTCTGATGTATGTGGCCTTCAAGGTCTTTAACCAGAGCGTGGGCGGGCTTTTTTCGCCGAGTTACGTGGATGCGGCCTGGAGTTTGGGCAAGGTATGGGATCTGCTGAAACATCTCTGGGTACCGGTGCTGATCATCGGCATAGGGGGGACCGCCGGCCTGATTCGCGTGATGCGCGCCAATCTACTGGATGAACTCCACAAGCCCTATGTGGTCACTGCGCGGGCCAAGGGAATGACCGAGGCCCATCTTATCCTCAAATATCCGGTTCGGGTAGCTCTCAATCCCTTTGTGAGCACGGTAGGCTGGACCTTGCCAATCCTGGTCTCAGGCTCCGCCGTCGTGTCCATCGTACTCGCTCTACCCACCACCGGCCCCCTGCTGCTGCGCGCACTGATGTCGCAGGATATGTACCTGGCCGGCAGTTTCATCATGTTACTGAGCGCGTTGACGGTGATCGGCACGTTCATCTCCGACATCTTGCTTGCCTGGCTCGATCCACGCATCCGCTTAACACAATAAAGGTATTCTGCCATGACCGACTCAGTTCATCCAATGATCGATGATCGCAAGCAAGTTGAGAAGAGAACCGCCGGAGCGGCTGCGCCCAATGCCCCCGTTCCAAACGAGGAGGCCAGGATCCTGGTGGCGTCTCAGTGGCTGCTCATGTGGCGCAAGTTCCGCAAGCATCGCCTGGCTATGGTGGGCGGCGCAATAACCATCGCGATCTATCTGGTGGTGCTGTTTGCCGAGTTCCTGGCCCCTTTCCCAGGCAACGCCTTTAGCTCCCAACACACCTATGCGCCCCCCCAACCGCTGCACCTATTCGAGCGCACCACGGAGGGCGTGCGCTTCTCGCCCTATGTCAACGGCTACTCGGTGACCATCAACCAGGCAGCCCTGAAGCGTGAGTTTGTAGTGGATCCGGAATCCAAGGTCCCGGTGAGGCTCTTGGTGCATGGCACGCCCTATAAACTGCTAGGATTGTTCGACACCGACCTGCATCTGATCGGCCCGTCCGTATATGACGAGGATCCAACGCGCATCATCATACCCATGTATCTACTCGGCGCCGATCGTTTGGGGCGAGACGTGCTGAGCCGCACCATCTACGGCACGCGCATCTCGATGACTCTCGGTCTGGTGGGCGTGGCGCTCAGTTTCGTGATTGGGCTTACCCTGGGAGGCGTGTCCGGCTTTTACGGCGGCTGGATTGATAACACGATTCAGCGGGTGATCGAGCTGCTGCGCTCAATCCCGACCATTCCCTTGTGGATGGGCCTGGCTGCCGCATTACCTTCCGACTGGACGCCGCTGCAAGTCTTTTTTGGGATCACCATTCTCCTGTCACTGATTGGCTGGACAGGGTTGGCGCGGGTGGTACGCGGCCGTTTTCTTGCCCTGCGCACCGAGGATTTTATCATGTCGGCGCGACTGGATGGCAACAGCACGGCGCGCACGATCCGGGTTCACATGATCCCGGCTTTTGCCAGCCATATTATCGCCTCCTTGACCCTGGCTATCCCCTCCATGATTCTATCGGAGACCGCCCTCAGTTTCCTGGGATTGGGTCTGCGTCCGCCGATCGTCAGTTGGGGCGTGCTGCTCAAAGAAGCGCAGAATATCCGCGCAGTAGCCACAGCTCCCTGGTTGTTGCTGCCAGGAATCGCCGTGATCATTGCTGTACTGGCGCTCAATTTCCTGGGCGATGGGTTGCGGGACGCAGCCGATCCTTACGGTCGGTAAGCCGACCCTTACGGTCGCTGACACTGATTAGGACATGAATTGATGAGCAAATCAGACCTTCTTCTCGACGTTATAGATCTCAAGACGCAATTCTTCACCGACGATGGCGTTGTGCGCGCCGTTGATGGGGTCTCGTTTCAGATGAAACGCGGTGAAACACTCTGCATCGTTGGCGAAAGCGGGTGCGGTAAAACGATTACCGCCCGCTCGATCTTGCAGATCCTTGATTATCCCGGCCGTGTTGTAGATGGGCAAATATTCTTTCATCGAGTGCGCCCTGTAGACGGCAAAGAAGTCAGACAAGTCATTGATTTAGCCACCCTCAAAGTGCGCGGGCCTGAGATTCGAGACATTCGGGGTAAAGACATCGCGATGATCTTTCAAGAGCCGATGACCTCGCTCAGCCCGATTCACACCATCGGGAACCAGATCACCGAAGCCATTCGGCTTCACCTGCCCGTTTCAAAAAGTGAAGCCAGGGAGCGCGCGATTGAGCTGCTGCGCCGGGTCGGTATCCCACAACCCGCCGAACGTATGGACACCTACACTTTCCAACTCAGCGGCGGGATGCGCCAACGGGCGATGATCGCTATGGCGTTAAGTTGCGATCCGAGTTTGCTCATCGCCGATGAACCCACAACGGCCCTGGATGTCACCACGCAAGCACAAATTCTGGATCTGCTGAAAGAATTGAAGGACGACCTGGGGATGAGTATTATGTTGATCACCCATGACCTGGGCGTGGTGGCGGAGATGGCAGATGATGTCGTGGTGATGTACCTGGGTGCAGTGGCAGAACAGGGCAACGTCGCTGAGGTATTTCACGACGCTCGGCATCCCTACACCCAGGCGCTGCTGCGATCAATTCCGAAATTTGGCTTGCGCGCAGCGGGCAAGCGCCTGGACTCCATCTTGGGCATGGTGCCTGACCCGTACAACCGGCCCAACGGCTGTCCCTATCACCCACGTTGTGATCGCATGATCCCCAACAAATGTGATCGCACCATACCCCCAACCATCCAGATCGGCGAAGATAGACTCGTGAGTTGTCTACTCTACGATGTCCCCGGCCTGCCGACCAGGAGTTACAACACAATCCAGCCGGGATTATTCGAGGTACACTAAATGGCCGAACAACAACGCAATAATCCGACTCCAACGGTAGCAGGCATAGCAAGCGAAGGTTCTATGCGAAACGACGCTATGCTTGAGGTACAAAACCTGAAAATGCACTTTCCTGTCTATGGAGGCTTCTTTCGCCGGATTGTAGGGCATGTGAAGGCCGTAGACGGCGTCAACCTCTTCATCCGTCCCGGTGAGACCCTGGGATTGGTCGGGGAGAGCGGTTGCGGCAAGACCACAACGGGTCGCTGCATCATCCGCGCCTACCAGCCGCTAGATGGGCAGATCCTCTACCGGCGCGCGGATGGGAGCGTGGTGGATTTAGCGCCGTTGGATGACCAGGGTCTCCGGCCCTACCACCGCGAGATCCGCCTGATCTTTCAGGACCCCTACTCTTCTCTGAACCCGCGTATGCCGGTCGCTGACCTGGTCGGGGAACCGATGAAAGTCAACAAAATCGCCGCCGGCAAGGAGCTGGAAGAGCGGGTGGCGGAGCTACTGCGGCGAGTCGGGTTGCGCCCTGAGTATATGAAGCGCTATCCCCATGCCTTCAGCGGCGGCGAACGCCAGCGCATCGGCATCGCCCGCGCGCTCTCCCTGGATCCACGGCTGGTCATCTGCGACGAGGCGGTCTCGGCGCTGGATGTGTCGGTGCGGGCGCAGATTCTCAATCTGCTGGAGGATTTGCAGGCGGAGTTCCACCTGACGTATCTGTTCATTGCCCACGATCTGAGCGTGGTCGAATACATCTGTGACCGGGTGGCGGTGATGTACGTGGGCAAGCTGGTGGAGTTGGCTTCGACCGATGAACTTTTCGCCCAACCGCAACACCCCTATACCGAAGCGCTGCTGTCTGCTGTGCCGCAGCCCGACCCGTTAATCCGCGACCAGAAACAGCGCATCGCCTTGGAAGGCGAGGTCCCCGATCCCGCCAACCCGCCAAGCGGCTGCTACTTTCATCCCCGCTGCCGCTATAGTGACGGCGCGCGCTGTATGAACGAAACACCCCCATTGCGCGAAACCACGCCTCTGCACTTCGTAGCCTGCCACTACGCCGAGAAGCTCAGTCTGCGCGGCGTGATCGCGCCGGGCATCCTCGGTTGACCTACACGGACGCTGATTTTCGCAGATTCACGCAGATTTTGCGCACAAAAATAGGACGCACGTGCAGTGCGTCCTATTTTTGTGCTCCGAGAGTAGCAGTCGCGGTAATTTATTCTTCCGTCCGCTGCGGTTTGATCACAATCCACAGCTTGTAATCGCGGATAAACTGGTACATCCTGGAAACAACCTCGAAGACCGTGATCAGTAAAGCCACCAGGAAGCCGATCTGCAAACCACGCTGCAACAGCATAC
>DAOUAY010000085.1:0-3590 GCA_034432995.1 Anaerolineae bacterium
TTGACGCAGCGGACGATCATCGACTTGCTGCGGCGGCTCAAGGAGGAAATCGGTTTTGCGATGTTGTTCATTTCGCACGATCTGGCGACGGCGGCGGAGTTGGCGGATCGTGTGGCCACGATGTACGCCGGCAGCATCGTCGAGTTGGGGCCGGTGGACGACATCTTCTATCGCCCGGCGCATCCGTACACGCTAGGGCTGATCCGCGCCGTGCCGACCGTGACCGGGGACTTCGAGGCGCTGGTCTCGATCCCCGGCGCGCCGCCCGATCTTGTCGCGCCGCCGCCGGGCTGCAAATTTCACCCGCGCTGTCCTTATGTCACCGAGCAGTGTCGCATCGAGGAGCCGAGACTGGAAACTCACTACGGCGCGACGCACAGTGTGGCGTGCTTCAACGTGCGCCGGGTGCAGCAGGATACGCGCGACTTGCAGGAACGCTACGAAAAATACGTGGGAGGAAAGGCGCAATGAACGCGGGATCAGGCGAATATCTCATCGAAGCGCGTAATCTGGTACGGATGTTTGGCTCGCGGCGCGAACGGGTGACAGCCGTCGATGGCGTCTCCTTTGGAATTCGTGAGGGCGAGGTGGTGTGTCTGGTGGGCGAGAGTGGTTGCGGCAAAACGACGACCGGCAAGATGATCGCCGGGTTGCTCAAACCGACATCCGGCCAGGTCTTCTACGCCGACAAGTCGGTGTGGAATCCCAGAGGTGACCGGGGTGAGGATTTCAAGAAGTTCCGGCTCGGCGTGCAAATCATCCACCAGGACCCGTATGCGTCGCTCAATCCGTCGCATACGATCTACAAAATCCTGAGTACACCGCTGCTGCACCACAAGTTTGTGGCTAACGCTTACGACGCTCTGGATCGCGTCATTGAGCTGCTCAATATTGTTGGGCTGTCGCCGGTGGAAGATTTCCTCTACAAGTATCCACACCAGTTAAGTGGCGGGCAGCGCCAGCGGGTGTCCGTGGCGCGCGCGTTGACCGTCAACCCGCGCGTTATCGTGGCGGACGAGGCGGTGTCGATGGTGGATGTGTCCATCCGCGTGGGCCTGCTGAACATGATGGCAGACCTGAAGCGCGAGCTAGGCGTGACCTATCTCTTCATCACGCACGACCTGGCGGTGGCGAAATTTTTCGCCTGGGAAGGCCGCATCGCGGTGATGTACGTAGGCAGCATCGTCGAGTTCGCTGCGACGCCGCAGTTGATCAACGAGCCGTTGCATCCATACAGTAAGGCATTGCTCGCCGCCGTGCCGGAGGCGGACCCGGAGCTGACGCGCAGCAAG
The DNA here is from genome assembly GCA_034432995.1 of Anaerolineae bacterium. Classification (GTDB taxonomy): domain Bacteria; phylum Chloroflexota; class Anaerolineae; order B4-G1; family SLSP01; genus DSWT01. The sequence continues at coordinate 1,293 of DAOUAY010000085.1, forward strand.
CAGCGCGTCGAGCTGCGCAGTCAGGACATTCCGAGTTTGTTGGCGCTGCCGAGCGGCTGCCGGTTTCATCCACGCTGCCCGTATTTCGAGCCGGGGTTGTGCGATGTAGAACGCCCCACATTGCTGCCGGTCGGCGAGAATCGCTACGTGGCCTGTCATATCGCCGTGAGAGAGGCAGGTAGGCCGTCATGATCAGTCCACAGATGGGCCGGGCCGTTCTGCGGATCATCGTGTTCCTGGTCGTGACCGCGCTCATGCTGTTGCCATTTGTAAAACCGCAGAGCGCCGAATTTGTGGTCACGATCATCACATTGGGGTTGGGAGTTGTTTTCGGCGGCGTGCTCTTTGTGCTCGTGCGCCGGCAATCGCGTTAGCACGTTTGGACGTTTTGCCGTTCAGACAATCCACGAAGGAGGTGGGCATAGGGAAATATGTAAGAAAGCGTTCTATGAGGTTACGTTTCAAATATTTACCATTCATTTCTTAAGGAGGAGTATCGATGAAGATTCAGCAGTTTCGTAAGCACAATTGGTTGATGGTGGTGTTGAGCGCTGTCTTGACCCTTACTTTTTTGAGCAGTTGCGCTACGCCGACGCCACAGATCATCGAAAGAACCGTCGAAGTTGAAAAGAAGGTCGAGGTCGAGAAGACCGTCGTTGTCGAAAAGACAGTGCAAGTGGAAAAGAAGGTCGAGGTCGAGAAAATCGTCGAAGTGACGCCCGTGCCTACCGGCCCTGGCGTGTTCAACGGCGCGTATCCCTATCAGGTACCGCCGGTCGGTCACTTCAACGCCTTTGCCACCAACGGTATACCGCAGGGGATCGGCATCTATCGCACGCTGCTGCAACCGCCTATGGCGATGTACATGTGGGGCGATGGCTCCTGGGTACCGATGCTGGCTGAGAGTTGGGAGATCGATCCCAAAGCGGCCACGCTGACTGCGTATTTGCGCAAGGGCATCAAGTGGAGCAACGGTGATGACTTCAACGCTGAAGATGTCGTCGTGACCTTCAACTGCCGCCGTCTGACCAAGGGCACGGTCTGGCGGTTCCTGGAGAGCGTGACCGCGAAGGATGATTACACCGTCGTCTTCAAGATGTCCGAGCCTTCCACCGTCGTCGAGCGGTATGTCGTCCGCAATGAGGCAATCGTGGACCGCGCGACCTACGGCGAGTGGTCCGACAAGCTGCAGAAGCTGGTCGATGCCGGCAAAGACAACACGTCCGAAGAATGGAACGCGCTGTTGCAGGAATTCAACGCCTTCCGTCCTGAGAAAGCTAATGCCACCGGCCCCTACACCATTGATGTCGCCAGTATCAATGAAGCGCGTTTGACCCTGCTCAAGAACCCCACGTCCTGGTGGGCCGACAAAGTGAATTTTGACATCGTTTATCTGTATAACGGCGAGACCCCCACCGTGACCCCGCTCGTCCTGGCGCAACAGGTGGACTATGCCACGCACGGGTTCCCACCGGCCACCGAGCGCGCGTTCGTGGCTTCCGGTGTGCGTATCATCCGCCCGCCCATCTACTCCGGCCCGGCGCTGTACTTCAACCACACGCTGTACCCCTTCGACGTAAAAGAAGTGCGCCAGGCGATTGCTTATGCAGTGGATCGTAACCAGAACGGGGTCGTTTCGCTGGGTGAATCCGGCAAGGCCGTACAGTATATGGCCGGCTTTAGCGACAACATGGTGCCGCTGTGGATGGACGTGAGTAAGCTGAATACTTATGCGTTCGATCGCGCCAAGGCGGCCAAGATGTTGGAGGACCTGGGCTTCAAGAAAGGCGCCGACGGCATCTGGGTGACAGATAAGGGCCAGAAGATGGAATACGAGTTGACCGCGCCGGCCGAGTTTGCCGACTGGTCAGCCGCCGCCGAGAACCTGGCCGGGCAACTGACCGAGTTCGGCATCAAGGTCACGTTCCGGGGCGTCGAATTCAACCAGCATCCCATTGATGTGAACCAGGGCAACTTCCAACTCGCCATTCGCGCCTGGGGTTCCGGCAACCCGCACCCGCACTTCTCGTTCGTGCAGGACTTCTTCACGCACAACATCGAGGCTCCGCAAGGTCCCGGTATGAGCTTCGATCTGGACGTGACGACCGACTGCTGCGGCGGCCTGGGACTCGAGGATCTGATCCGCGATCAAACCATCGGCTTGGACTCGGCAGCGCAGGAGGCGATGGTCGCCAAGACCGCGCAAGCCTTCAACGAACTGCTGCCCATCGTCCCGCTGTGGGAGCGCTACGGCAACAACCCGGCGATGGACGGTCTGCACACCTGCGGCTGGCTGCC
>DAOUAY010000086.1:0-14929 GCA_034432995.1 Anaerolineae bacterium
TTCCCTTCGCCATTGAGCTACAAAAAAGGCCCCGTCGACTCCGGGGCCGGAGAGAGCCACCCTTGGGAATTGAACCCAAAACCTGGCGCTTACGAAGCGTCTGCTCTGCCGATTGAGCTAGGGTGGCAAATACAAGCGTCATTATACTCAGAACTACAGAGATGGCAAGCGAATTCGGTAAACAGCGGGGTCTTATCATTCTTGCTCCAAGGGGAACACCAGTTCCCCGTTTTCCGCTGAAATGGGTCACAAAACGCGGATCTGACGATCCGCTTGAAGCGAAATAAGGGAACGGTGACAAGAATGATAAAGCCCTTGTAAACGGTAGACGGGCGGAAAGTAAGGAGGCAGGGTTGCAACTTTGTCTCAAGGTTGACGTAATAAGAGTGTCGAAAATGGCTTTTTACAGCAACGCCGCTTTGACAAAGTGACCATTCGACGCTACACTTAACAGCAAGACAAATCAAAAGCATATCACGCGGGAGGTAAATACAATGGCAACCTTATTGGAAAAAGTATCTACGCTGATTTCAGCAAATCTCCACTCCCTGGTCGATAGGGCGCTCAGGAACAACAGCGTCGCCGTGATCGACCAATACATCCGCCAGGTCGAAGATAGTCTGGCCGATTTGGAGGACGCCGCCGCCACCGTCGGCGGGGAAGTCAAATCGCTCAAGCGCAAACTCGGCGACTTCGAGCAGAAGGCCGAGGAACTGGATCGCGCCATCGACGCGTTCCTATTGGAAGGCAACGAAACGGCGGCCACGGGCGTGCAGAGCAAACTCAATAGCACGCAGCGCCTGATCGAGACGTACCGCGAGCAGGCCGCGCGTCAGGACGGCGAATACCAGAAGTTACTGGATGCCAAAGTCAAACTGGAAGCCCGCCTGGCGACGATGAAGCAGCAACGCGAGGAACTCCAGGCTCTGCTCGAACTGGCCAAGAGCAAGGAAATCTCCGTCAAGGCGATGAAGGGGCTGGACGCGTTGATGGGATCGGGGGATTCGGATATCAGCCGGATCGCGGAAAGCGTCTACGCGCGGTTGGACAAGGCCTCCACCGCCGTCGAAATGCGCGCGTCCAACCTGGATGCGCAGATCGACGACATCCTCGACCGCAACACCCTCGACGCCCAACTTGCCGAACGCCGCAAGAAGCTCGGTTTGACTGAATAGTGGCCCCGTGGTCAAGGGGTGAGCGGGTATTTGTTGACGCTCATCCCTTGCCCCATAAACCGGCGGAGCTACCAAAGAACGGAAGTCGATTTTGTGAAGCGGGCGATGTTGAGCACGCCTCAATCGTCCGTTCGATCCGCTGAGCGCACGGGAGGCATAAAAAACGGCATGGAACGCACGCGTTGGATTTTTATAGGCATTTTAGTCGTCGTTTTGTTGATCATTGGGGTTTCGGTGGTCGCGCGCATCGTGACCGGCGGCAATACCCCCGACGAGACCGAGTTGGTGCTCGTCGCGCCTGAGACCATCACGGTGCGGGTGCTCACCGCCCTGCCGGTCGAACCGTGGGTGCGCGATGCCGCCACGGCCTACAACGCCACCAATCCCACGTTGAACGGCGTCCCCGTCAAGGTCGAGATCACGCCGATGGACGGCCTCACCGCGCTGGGCCGCTGGGATCGCAACGACTTCGGCGCGCTCGAAGCCGGCAAGACAATGGAGAGCCTGACCGAGGCCGAAAAAGCCGCCCTGAAGAACTTCCCCACCGTCTGGATCCCCGATAGCCGCTACCTGGTGGAACTGGCGAACGCCTCCTACAAGGAGCGCCTGGGACGCGACGTCTTCCTGACCGACGGTGAATACCGCGCGCGACCTATCGCCATCAGCCTCTTCACCTGGGGTATCTACGAAAGCCGCGCCGCCGTCCTGGAACAGAACTTCGGCGGGGTGAGCTGGAACATCATCCACGACGCGGCTGTGGCAAAAGGCGGGTGGCCGGAACTAGGCGGCGATCCATCGTGGGGCTTCTTCAAACTCGTCGTCCCCAATCCCAACAAGAACGCCGGTGGGCTGACCGCCATGGTCGCCGCCGCCGGCGAGTACTACAAACGCACCGACGTCAGCGTGGCCGATTTCACCGATCCGCAATTTCAGGCCTGGCTGCGCGAGTTGATGGGGTCCGTCACCGACTTCAGCAGCGCCAGCGCCTACACCGCTGAAGACTTCGCGCTCTTTGGCTACAGTGTGGGTGACGGCGGGCAACTGCTCGAAAGCGACCTCCTGCAGAACATGCAGGGCATCCTCACCCGCTGGGACGACCCGCTCAAAATTTACTATCCGCAGTACGTCACCTGGTTCGAGTTCCCCTTCACCATCTGGGTGGGACCGGAGACCAGCGCGTTGGAGAAGAACGCGGCCCTGGAGTTCCAGCGCTTCCTGCTCAGTGAGGATCAACAGAAAGCAGCTCTGGCCTACGGCCTGCGCCCCACCAACCCCAACGTGCCGCTCGACGCCACCCCCGAAAGCCTCTTCGTCAAATGGAAGGACCGGGGTGTGGAACTGGTCGTCCCGCGCAGCGATGCGATGCGCAACCCCGACCGCGAGGTGCTGCTGGCCCTGCTGCGCTGGTTCCAGTTGAACGTGGCGAAGTAAGGTGAAGCAATGAGCAACGAATTCAGTGCCAAACAACGCACGACGCTGGTCATCGGTGTGATCGGCATCGTTGCAGTGTGTCTGTGCGTCATCGTGGCGGCGTGGGCGGGGCAATCGTTGTGGAACAGCCTCCGCGAGAGAAACGGCATAACGACCGGCCCGGCCGGTTGGGATTCGACGACCGCGGAAGTGACCGTCGCCGTCTCTCCGGGTATGGCCTCGACGTTGGCGAAACTGGCGGAACAATTCAACGCGCAGGCCCGCAAAGCCCCTGACGGCTCGCTGATGCTGGTGCGTACCGTTTCCATCGTCCCCGAAAAGATGATCGAGCAAAGCCTGGCGAACCCACCGTTTCAGGCAATTGCGCCCGATAGCAGTCTGTGGCTCAATCAGTTGGACCAACGCTGGGTAGGGCAGTACAGCGCCGGTGAAGGCGAAAGCCTCATCCCCATCGGCAACCGGCGCTTCGGCGACCCGGTGCGCTATGCCGCCAGTCCCGTCGTCATTGCGGCGTGGGAGAGCGTGGCGCGCGGGTTGGGCTGGCCCGACCGCGACATCGGCTGGAAGGACATCCAGCAGAAGGCGACCGCCGACGCGACCTTCAAGTGGAACCATCCGAGCACCGGACACGCCAGCGGTCTGTTGGCGACGCTGGCCGAATTTTACGCCGGGGCCGGGCTGACGCGCGGCCTCACAGAGGAAGCCGCCACCGCCCAAACCACACTGGACTACGTCCGCGCGGTGGAGGCCACGGTGCGCTTCTACGGCGAAGGCGAGGACGTCATCGTCCAGCGGCTCGCGGCGGAGGGGCGCAATTTCCTCGACGCCTTCGTCGCGCAGGAGCAAGTCGTCATCGCGTGGAACCAGGCACAGTCTGGCGAGCGTCTCGTCGCCATTTATCCGGCGGAGGGGACGCTGTGGGCCGACCATCCCCTGGCGCTGCTCGAATTGGGCATGCCCGGCGAAGCGCCCATCACCGACAACCAACGCCGCACCTACCAGGCATTCGTGGACTATCTGATCTCCGCGGAGGTGCAGAAGCAGTTGTTGAGCACGGGCTACCGTCCGGCAGACCTCGACGTCCGCCTGGATGGAACCGGCAGCCCCTTCACCGGCGACGCGGTGGATTGGCGGCAGCCGCAGACCACACTGCAAATCCCCGCCGCGAGCGTGGTCGAGGTGGTGCAGAACGTCTGGTGGTACACCAAACGTCCCACCAATATCTACCTTGTAGTCGATACCAGCGGCAGCATGGAGGAAAACGACAAAATCGGGCTGACGCGCGTGGCACTGCGCTCTTTTGTCGATCAAATTCGCGGCGACCGCGATCAGGTAGGGTTGATCACCTTCGCCACCAACGTCAACCTCGTGCGCCCGCTCCAGCCGCTGGATGACGCCGGCCGCACGCAACTGAACGGCGCTATCGATCGGCTCATCGCGTCGGGCAACACGGCCCTCATCGATGGGGTTTGGGAAGCCTATAGCAGATTGCTGACAGAGGGCAGCGCGGAGTCCATCAACGCCATTGTAGTGATGACCGACGGGCAAGAGAACAGCAGCCGCCAATCGATGTCGGCGCTGCAGCGGCGCATCCAGCAGGAACAGGGGAAGCAGATCGTCATCTTCACCATCGCCTTCGGCAGCGACGCCGACGAGAAGCTGATGCGGTCGATGGCCGAAATGGGCGGCGGCCAATACCGCCGCGCCACCGAAACCGACATCGAAGACCTGTACAAGATCATCTCGACCTACTTTTAGAATGGCAAATCACAAATGGCAAATCAATCGTTTGCCATTCACCATTCACCATTCGCCATTTGCCATTCGCCATTTGTAAATTGGATTTTGCCTATGTCTGATATTCGTTCTGGGATCGAAAAGCGCGCGCGCAAAGCCATCATCCAATATGCGTTTCTCCGTTGGGAGAATGCCGTCATCATCGGTATGGTGATGCTGTTGATGTTCTTTCTGCCGCAGCCATTCAAGGGATGGCCGATCTGGGGGTGGCCCGCGCTCGGTGTGTTGGGCGTGGCTGTCATGGTCTTTTCCAGCCTCACGGACGCGAGCGCCAACGCCAAAGTGCAGCTCGATTTGTTCCAGGAGCGCTTCAACCCGCGCAAGGTGCAGGATGCCGAATTGCGCAACGAAGTCGAGAAGGCCCTGGAGTACCAACGCCGCATCGAAGCGTCCATCAACAAACAGCGCGCCGGCGTGCTGCGCGACCGCCTGGAAGACACCGCCGGACAGCTCGCCGACTGGGTCAGCCAGATCTACCAACTGGCGCTGCGCCTGGATGCCTATCGCCACGATCCATTGCTGGCTCAGGAACGGGCCAGCGTCCCCAAAGAATTGGAGGCGCTGACGTCGCGGCAAAGCCTGGAAAAGAACCAGGCAGTCAAAAAGCAGTTGGAGGCCGTCCTCGAAAGCAAGCGCAAACAAATGGAATCGTTGGCTGCCTTGAACAGCCGTATGCAGCAGGCCGAACTGCAACTTGAGCAAAGCAACACGGCATTGGCGACGGTTTACAGCCAGGCGCAGTTGATCAGCGCGCAGGACATCGAAAGCGGGCGCTCGGATCGCCTGCGGCAGGACATCCAGGACCAGATTGCGCGGTTGAACGACCTGGTCAGTAGTCTCAACGAGGTCTACGATTACCGCGGGCCGGGCATAGGCTAGACTCAGCAGGCGCCAGACTACAAAAGTCTCATGAGGCGCTTACATGCTGAGACTTTTGTAGTCTTGACAGGAGGAAGTCCCAACTATGATGAAACGCTTAGGGTTAACCATCTTAGTGCTCGCTATGGCGGCGCTGGCCGGGTGTAAGGGCAGCGCCGTGAAAGAGCCAACCAAAGGCGATGTGATCGTCTACGTGGCCGTGCCGCTCAGCGGGTTCCAGGCCAACGGCGGGCAGACCGTGCTGGGCGGGGTGCGCCTGGCAGCGGAGCAGATCAACCGCACTGGCGGCCTGTTGGGCTACCGGGTCGTCGTCCGCCCGCTGGATGACGAATCCGACAGTGATGTGGCCGTCGCGCAGGTGGCGGAGATTCAGGGCGCGCTCAGCAGGGGTGAACGGGTCATCGCCGTGATCGGCCACCTGAACAGCGGGCAGACGTTGGCGGCCATGGAATTGTACAAGGACTTGCCGCTGATCGTCATCACGCCGACAGCCTCCGAGCAAAGCCTCAGCCAGAAGGGCTACACCAACTTCTTCCGCGTCAACGCCAGTGACGATGTGCAGGCCGCCGTGGATGCGCGCTTTTTGACCGAATATCTCAAGGCCACGCGCGTGGCAGTCGTCTTCAACAACACCGAATACGGGCAGGGCTTGGCTGCGGCGCTCATCAGGGAATTGGAGGCCCGTGGCGCGCAGGCCGTCACGCGCATCGAAGTCGAAGAAGGCCAGGGCCAGTACGGGACCGAAGTGCAGCAGATCCAAACGGCCAACCCCGACGCCATTTTCTACGCCGGGTACGAGATCGAAGCGCCGTTCCTGCGTTACGAACTGGTCAAAGCCGGGGTTGCCGCTCCGATGTTGGGCAGCGACGGCGTCTTCCTGGCGGCGTCCATCGACGACTCGGACGGCACGGCAGAAGGGATGTACGTCAGCGCCTTCGCGCCCAGCCCGCGCTACGTAGCGGACGCGAAGTGGTTCGAGGCGTATCAGGTGGTGGAGTATCGCAACCCCGACACGTACTCGGTCAACGGCTACGTGGCGATGCAGGTGCTGGCCGAGGGCGCGCGCAAAGCCGCCGGCTTCGATGCGCCCAAAATCGCCAATGCTCTGCGCAGCGACAGCGTGCCCACGCTGCTCAACAACCTGCGCTATCAGGCCAGCGGCGACCTCACCGACCCGCAGATTTGGATTTATCAAGTGGTCAATAACGAATTCCAGCAAGTGGAGTGGAAGTAAGATTTCGCACATACAGGACTTACGCAATTGTGGGTCTTTTTCACCGCAGAGGCCGCTGAGAACGCCGAGATACCACAAAGACAACGCGACTATACGACGACGCGACTTAAGAACTATAGCGTCTGCTCCGGCTTGTTGAAGCTCAGGCGTGGGTCCAACGCATCGCGTAGACCATCCCCGAGCAGATTGAAGGCCAGCACCGTAATCATAATCGCCAGGCCGGGATAGAACACCAGGTGCGGCGCGGTAAACACCTGATTGCGCTCCGAGCCGAGCATCGATCCCCACTCCGGCGTCGGCGGCTGCGCGCCCAGACCCAGGAAGGAGAGCGCCGCCGCTTCGAGGATTGCGCCGGCGATACCCAGCGTGCCCGAAACGATCAGCGGGGAAAGCGCGTTGGGCAGGATGCGCACGAACAAAATCCACAGCGGACTGGCCCCCAGCGCGCACGACGCTTCGACGAAGTCCTGCTCCTTGATCGAAAGCACGCTGGCGCGCACCACGCGCGCGTAAATCGGCACGTTGACGATGGCGATGGCTAACAGCGCGTTTTGCAGACCGCGCCCCAACACGTTGACAATCGCAATCGCCAGCAGCAGCGAGGGGAACGCCATCAACACGTCCATCAACCGCATAATGACGTTGTCCACCCACCCACCGGCATACCCGGAGACTGCGCCGAGCACGGTTCCCAGGATGATCGCAAAACCGATGGTGGTGAAGCCAATGAAGAGCGAGACGCGCGTCCCGTAAATGACGCGGCTGAATTGATCGCGCACGTTGCCATCGATGCCCATCCAGTGCTGCGGTTGGTCGGTGGGACAACCAAGCAGATGGATACACGGGGCCTGGCGCTTCCGCACCGGCTCGATCCCAATGAGGACCTGCTCTGGGTCGTAGGGAGCAAGCACGGGGGCGAAGACCGCGACCAGAATCAACATCCCTAGGATAATCCCGCCAACGATAGCCGAGCGTTGCCGCAAGATACGGCGCAGCATCAACCGCCACAAGCTGTTGGCGCGGTAATCCTGGAAGCTGTTGTTCAAAGCCTCCGTCGTGTGTTTCGAATCTTCCAACGATGGCGATGGAGGTTCAGATGAAGTGGACATTGTGCGACGCCTCGTCATTTCAGTTTGATCCGAGGATCGATAAAGACGTAGGATATATCGACCAGCAAGTTCATGCCAACGTAACCTACAGCAATCACCAGCGTGAACGCCTGCACGATGGGATAGTCGCGCGCGGTAATCGCTTCGAACAGCATCCGTCCCACCCCGGCCAGACCGAAAATCGTCTCCGTGAGGACCGCGCCGGCAAAGATTGCGCCCAATTGCAGGCCGATGATGGTGAACACCGGCAACATTGCATTGCGGAAGGCATGTCTGAGCACCACTTTGGATTTCGGCATCCCTTTGGCGCGCGCCGTGCGGATGTAATCCAGTCCCAGGACCTCCAGCATACTCGACCGCGTCATCCGCGCGATGATGGACATAGGGATGGTGCATAGCGCCAACGAAGGCAAGATCAGGTGTCGAAGGGTATCTCCCAGTACCTTCCAATCGAAGGTGAGGATGGAGTTCACGATGTACAGATTGGCGATGAATTCGTAGATGTGAAATCTGACCGATTCGGGTTGCGCGACCAGCTTGTAGACCTCATAGAAAGGGATCGCGGCGACGCCGGCGGTGAGACGGCCTGAGGGCGGCAGCCAGAGTGGCGTGTCTTTGAGCAGCAGGGCAAACACGTAGGCCAACATCAACCCCAACCAATAGACCGGCATGGAGACGCCGATATTGGCGGTAATCATCGTGATGATGTCGGCGAAAGAGTTGCTATACACGGCGGAAATGATGCCCATCGGGATGCCAATTGCCGTCGCCAAAAGCGTCGCAATGACCCCCAGTTCAATCGTCATCGGCAGGCGCTCGATGAGGATGATGCTGACCGGGCGGCTATAGCGGATGGAGTCGCCGAAATCCCCCTTGAGCACGTCGCGGATGTAGATGCCCAACTGCACGTAGATGGGTTTGTCCAGCCCATGATCGCGGATGAAGCGCTCGCACACGGCTTGCGTCGCTTTTTCGCCCAGGATGGCCTTGCACGGATCGCCAGGAATCAACCGCGCCAGCACAAACGTCACCAAAAGGATGCCCAATAAGACCGGAATGGCTAATAGAAGTCTACGGATGATGTATTGAAACATACTTCAAGCCTTTCGGGAAAGCTGCATACTTTCCCTACATAACACGTGAAACGTGAAACGTGTGCCTGCTGTAAATCAGAGCATCACGTTTCACGTTTCACATCTTGTTTACGTTTTACGTCTTTACGTTTTGGGCTTATCCGAATACGGCTATTCGCCGGCGTTCATCAACCCATCCCACAGATAGCTGTAGTACTCGAACGCGCCGGTGTTGCCCTTGTGGTTGGGATCGGCGGCGTTGATGCCGGCCGACCACGAAGCAATCACGTCGTTCGCGTCGAAATCGGAGCCATCGTGGAACTTGACGCCGGCGCGGAGCTTGCACACGTACTCGGTCAAGTCGGCGTTCGGTTCGCAGGAAGTCGCCAGGGCCGGCACGACTTCACCGGAGTCAATCGCATAGTTGAACAGCGGCTCAAGGATCTGCTCACAAGCCGACAGCGACTCGCCATCGGTTTCATCGGCGCAGTAGAGGCTGATCGGCTCAGCGTTTTGCATGAAGACGATGGTGTTCTTGCCGGAATCCATCACCGAGAATTCTGGCGCGCGGAACGGCGGGACGTGGGCGTTCTTCAGTGTCTTGAGCGCGGCGTTGGCCGACGCGCCGTGCGCGACCGGGATCATCGGCACGAGTTCGCGGATCGCGTTGTTAGCCGTCGTGTAGAGGGCCGCAGAATCTGCCGGATCGGCAATTTGCGCACCCTTCTGCAAAGCCTCGTAAATGGTCGGATGGGGGTCGCCAAACTGCGGGTTTTCCTTGCTGAAATGGAAGTCCAGGAAGTTGGTGATGTGCGGATAGTCCGCGCTCCAGCCGAGCAGGTACAAACCGTCCAGGCGGCCGCTGGTGGATTCGTCAATGAATTCGCCGGATTCCATCACCACCACTTCGGCCTCGATGCCGAGGTTTTGCTTGAGTTGAGTTTGAATTTCGACTGCGACCAATCCAGGTTCAGGGAGATACGCGCGGAAAACGTCGCGGTAGTAGATTGTGGTCTTGAACCCGTTGGGGAAACCGGCCTCGGCGAGCAACGCCTTGGCTTTGGCGGCGTCGAAGGCGTACCAGGCATCGCCAGCGCAGCCGTTGGGGATGCTGCATGGCGTGAAGTGCGAGGCGACCTCGGAACCTTCCGCGTAGAAGTTGTCCACGATGCGCTGGCGGTCGATGCCCATCGCAATCGCCTGGCGGACTTCGACGTTGTTGAACGGCTCGAACGTGTTGGTCATCCCAATGTAAAAAATGTTGGGGATTTCCGCGTGCAGCAGTTGCAGATTGGCATCGCTCTCCACCTTCCCGTAATCGTCGGGGCTGACGTTGGTGATGTAATCCACCGTGCCAGACTGCAACTCTAGCAAACGCGCCGCGCCTTCGGTCGCCCACCGGAAGACGACGGTCTCGGCCACAGCCTTGGTGCCCCAGTAATTGTCATTGCGCTTCATCACGATGCTATCGCCGCGCGTCCAGCTTTCCAGCTTGTACGGGCCGGTGCCGATGGGCTTCGAGAGCAGTTCACCGGCGCCGCCGTTCTTTTCGATCCACTCTTTGGGCTGAATGTTGAAGGGGATGAAGGCGACCTTTGCCATGAAGGCCGGGTCGGGCTTGCACAGGCTGAACTTGACCGTCAGCTCATCCACTGCCGCGATTTCTTTCATCTTGCCGCCGTACTCGCAATCCGGGACGGAAATGGACATCGGCACGAAGGCTGGTTTTGGGGGTGTGGTCGCCGTCGGCTGCACTACGGGGGGCGCTACGGTTGGGGCGGGCGTCTTGCAGGCCGACAACCCTAAACTGAGCAAGGTGAAGAGGGACATCACAACGAAAAACAGAGACTTGCGTTTCATAGTTCTCCTCCTTAAACTGACTATGTGAATGGGACATTTGAGATGCGCACCTGCCTTAAAAATCATCCCTCCGAGCATACCCTCCTTCCACACAAAGTTTCCCGGAGCTGGTTTGGATCTAAGGGCAGCGTGTGTATAATAGAAAAATTATAGTGATTCTATGATACTTGTCAAATAACTGCTGATGTTTGTCATAGTAGCAACCAGACTACAAAAATCTCACGGGGCATCTGGTGGACAGATACCTGCGCTAAACAACAGGTTTGCAAGACAAAATGAGTGCTGAGACTTTTGTAGTCTTTGCCGACGACTATCTGACTGACAACGATTAGACTATTTTCGCCAGGAGGTCACAATGACAGAATGTAGCGCACAGACCGTTTACTTCGCCCAGCCCGGGCCGAGTAACACCGAACGCACGCTGGCCGTGGCTCGTGAGCGCGCGCAGGCGTTGGGCATCGCCACCGTGTTGGTCGCCACGACGGGCGGCGCGACTGCCGTCCGCGCTGCCGAGATCTTTGCCGGGTTCACGCTGGTCGCCGTGACGCACTCCACCGGGTTCAGCGCGCCGCACAAGCAGGAACTGACGCCGGAGAACGCCGCTGCGTTGACGCGGGCGGGTGCGCACATCCTCACGACGACGCACGCCTTCGGCGGCGTGGGGCGCGCCGTGCGCAAAAAACTGGGCACATACGAGGTCGAGGAAATCATCGCCTTCACGCTGCGGATTTTCGGGCAGGGGATGAAGGTCGTCGCAGAGATCGCGCTGATGGCCGCCGATGCGGGACTGGTCCCGGAGGGAAAACCGGCGCTGGCGATTGCCGGAACGGGCCAGGGCGCGGATACGGCGGTGATTCTCTATCCCACGCACGCGCAGACGTTTTTCGATCTGGAATTTGCGGAAATCATCTGTATGCCAGCGCCGCGACATCCGGCTTTCTAATCTTTAACGCTCGGGCCGGTCAGCTTGCGGCAGCGCGGTCTGGAGACCGGCCACAGCGCGGGGGGGGGAAATAGCGCGGGTGTCTTGCCCGCGCTATAGGTGACGTTTTATCGCCTGAAACGCGGCAATTGCGAGAGGGTGGCGCGGATAATGCCGACTAGCTCGCGGGAGTTGGCTTTCTTGGCAAGCTGCATCGCTTTGTTGAGGTAGGTTTTGGCCTTGCCACGGTTGCCGTGCTGCGCGAAGATGATCGCCAGATTGCGTATAGTCTTCGCCTGGCCTTCCAAATCGCCCTGCGCTTCGCGGATGGCGAGCGCCTCTTCGTAGATCGCGGTGGCCTGCGCCCAATCGCCCATCCCGTTATAGGCCGAACCGATGTTGTTGAGCGTGGTCGCCTCGCCCTCCTGGTCGCCGGCGTCGCGCAGCAGGGCGCGCGCCGGTGCCAGCGTTTCGAGCGCCTGCGCCCACTCTTTGCGCGCCAGGTAAACGCTGGCGATGTTGTTCAGCGCCTCGGCTTTGTTGGGAATGTCGCCGGCTTCCTCCGCCAACGCGAGGGCCTGCCGGTATGCTTCCAGCGCCGCCTCCCATTCGTTCGCCGCCAGGTGCTCGCGCGCCTGCTTGTTCAGTTCCGCAAGCTGCGCGGCGTGTGGATCCGGCGTCTCCTGCTCAACGATCTCTTCATCCGTTTCAACGATTTCAGGCTCTTCTGACATGTCTTTGCCCCCTAGCAAATAGACCACTACAGTGGTGGGTTAAAAGGGTGATTTGGTAAGCGCGTGCAGCACACTCACCAAAACGCCCCGTGCAATATCCTCACATTTATGCGACGACGACGACGCGCGTGCCTTCTGTGGGTGTCGAACGATAGGTATACAATTCATAGGGGACGTAAGGCTCGACCCAGCGGAAGATCCAACGCGCGGCGCGACTCGGCACGTTGAGGCAGCCGTGACTGCGCCGGCGCCCATAATCGTTGTGCCAGTACGTCCCGTGAATGGCCACCCCCGAATTGGTGAAGTAGGAGGGGAAAGCGACGCCCACCAGATCATAATCGGGCCCGATCATCCGCTGAGCGTGCCGTTTGTAGAGAATGCGGAACTCACCGAGCGGCGTCGCCGTGTCCCACAACCCAGAAGCTACTGGTGTGGAAAAAACCGGCGTTTGTCCCTCGAAACACGTCAGCATCTGGTCGCTGATATCGATCTGGAGCCATTTATCGGGATGGCCAAACGAAATCGGCGCCAGGTCCTCAGGGGTAATCGGGCGCAGCATCGTCGCCGGAGCGTAGGGGCCGGGGCCCCACGCCAGGCCTTCCTGGAGCTGGTACCACCATTCACCCTGCTCATCCTGCACGGCGTTGACGACGCGGTAGGTGGTCTCGTAATACATCCGGCGTCCGGCATAGGGCGAATTCGGCGCTGAGCGGCTGATCGCCATCGGGACAGTCGCCTCGGCCCAGAAACCGGGCGGAGCCACGTTGGTCACGATGTTGGTTTGCAGGAGGTTCTCCGAAGGATGGACATAGGCGCTATGGATGAAGCCACCTTCGGTGAAATACCACACCGGATTGCTCGGCCACGGGGCTTCTCCCAACAGGGTGGCTTTCAAAGGTATCACTTCATCACGCGCTTTCCAGGCGACGATTTCCGCAGTCAGTGCAGGAGAACGCCGCACGGCTTGCCGTGTGTTGATGATGCGTCCCAATGACGCCGGCGGCGGCAGGAACTCCGGCATCGAGTCCAACTCAAACGAACTCGCCAGCACCGGCGCTTTGGGCCACAACGCCCAGGCCAAGGCGGCGGCCCCCAGTTTCAGGAATTGTCGGCGGTCGATGGATGAGTGCAACATAGCGTCCTCGTATCTATGCTGTTTCCAGAATTAATGCCTACATTATATACCATTTTCGATAAGGTTAGAAGCGGCAGAGACTATGAAAGTCTTACTCGATGCTCGTTGAGACTTTTATAGTCTTAATCGAGCGTAGGCTGCACCGGCACACCAGCCGCCGCCCGCCGCCGGGCTTCGCGCGCCTGACGACGCGCCAGCAGCCGTAAGACACGCTTGTGTTGCTGGCGGTCCAATGGATAATACCACGCTACGACCAATACCGCGCCCAAAAGCACTGCGCCCACCGGGCCGGTGAGCAGCCGGATTCCCCAGATTGCGGAGTCTGGCTGGGTGAACTGGGTAGCGCCTTCAGGCGGCACTCGATACCCCAACCACCCCAGCACTTGCAGGGCCAAAAAGAGGGCGAAAGCCGTCGTCAGCTTGCGGATGAAGTTCTTGGCCCCGTAGTAGATGCCCTCGTGACGCTCGCCGGTACGCAACTCGTCCCAATCGATCACATCGGGGAAGATCGCTTCGGGCAGCACGTGCGCCGCCGAGACACTGATCCCAATCAGCACGGCCATCACGATCACCGGCGTATAGTTGAGTGGTGGGACGACGTTGATCAACAACAACAGCGTCACCCAGAACGCGATGGCAATGATGTACGCCTTATGCTTGCCGATGCGGTACGCCAACCATGTCCAGAACGGCAGGACGATAACGGCGGTGATGAGCATCGCGCCCAGCACAACGGATTCGATCGGCATACCGATTCCCGGCACCGTGGCCAGCAGGTTTCCCTGGGCGATCCAGTAGACGAGGAAATACGGCAAGGTCACACCGATCAGATCGAACGTCACCCAGTTGAGCATATACAGCGCCGTCGCATAACGGAAGGGGATATTCTGCCAGGCCGTGCGCAGCGTATTGCCGAAGGAAACCATTTCCGGCGGACGCTCGCTGCTGGACTTTTCCCGCACGGCGAAGAAGATCAACAAGTAAGGGACAATCGCCGATGCGCCAAAGAGGATCGCCACGAGCACATAACCCTGCTGCTGCGTGCCGCCGCCCGCCATCGTGGCATCGACGATCATCGGCGCAGCGACGGCGGTGACGATAGAGGCGATGAAGTTGAAGAACATGCGATAGCCCGCCAGCGACGTGCGCTCGTCATAGTCCGATGTCATTTCGGGCGTGAGGGCATGGAAGGGTACGATCACCAGGGTCTGTAAGGTGTCGCTGAGGGCGTAAGCCAGCATCACGTGGATCATCAGCCAGATCTGGCTCTTCCACGGCGGCGCCCACCACAGCGCCAGGAATGCCAGGCCGTAGGGCACGGCGAAGAACAACAGGAAGGGCCGGCGCCGTCCCCATTTGCTGCGCATCTTGTCGCTGAGCACGCCCACCAGCGGATCGTTGACCGCATCCCAGAGCACGCTGATCAACGCGGCGAAGGAGGCCAGGCGCGGCTCAAGACCCACCACGTCGGTCAAGAAGATGGCGTAGAAGATCTGCCGGAGCGTGTTGAAGGTCGCCATGCCCCAGTCGCCGGTGCCGTAAATCACTTTGGTCAACCACGGAAGTTCCTTGCGGGTCAC
>DAOUAY010000087.1:0-7784 GCA_034432995.1 Anaerolineae bacterium
CTCGACTGTTGTATTTTGACATTTTAGACGGAAAGTGCTAACTTACCACCAAGAACAAATCTACCGTTAAGGTTGGTAAAAACCATGCAATTGCCGATTATGCAACCTGCGCCATTAGTCAGTGAACATGCCGCTGTCTTTGCCGACTTATTTGAGAATCGCAAACAGTATCGGCATTTTCAGAACTATCTCACGGGTCTGATGGTCTTGCCTAACAAAAGCATGGCCAACATCAGCCGGTGCATCTTGGACAGTGCGGACAAGACCAACCTGTCACGCTTTATGGCTACACCGCTGTGGACGGAGAAGCAAGTCAATGCGCGGCGGGTGACCTATTTGAATGAACAAACGAAACTGGTACGGAAGGCCAAAGCGGAATCGGCTCTCATTTTCGACGACACTCTGTGTACCCATGTCGGGAGTCTGTTTGAGTATGTTGATCGGCATTATGATCATACGGACGCCAGTTATCCGCTCGCCCACAATCCGGTGACCAGCCATTATATCAGTGGCGCGGTGCGCTTTCCGGTAGATTTGCGGCTGTATCGGCGGTATGAAGAAGTGACGCACTGGGAGACGTTTGTGCAACAACACTTCCCGGAAGTCACGCTGCCCAAGACCAAGAAGGAGCGCCAAAAACTGCACCGGCAAGTTGACGCCACGCTCCTGCAAAACCCGGACTTTGTGAAACTACACGACCAGTTTCGGACCAAGATCGAGTTAGCCATTGAGTTACTCGAAGCGGCCATTGCCCATCGCTTGCGCTTCGGGCTACTGCTGTTTGATGGCTGGTTTCTCTCCGAGGCGTTGGTCCAGGCGGCGGCGCGCCGGCGCAAGAAATGGATCAGCATCCTGAAGAAAAACCGCAATCTCGAAACGAATAGTTTTCAACTGCGCGATGCTGACGGTCAGCCGATTGTTTTTGCAGGCCCGCACGTGTCGGTCGAAGCGTTCGTCAAGCAGATACCGGCCAAGTCTTTCAAGCCGGTCGTCGTCAACGAACAAAATTACTGGACTTTCACCTGCACCGTGCGCATCCCCACCTTGGGCAAAGTCCGGCTGGTGATTAGCTATCAGAACGCCGAGTTGACGGGCACCTATGTCGTTTTGGTGACGAATTGCCTCGATTGGGAGGCCAAACGTATCATCGCTACGTACTTGCTCCGCTGGCCGATTGAGACCTTTTATCAGGATGGAAAAGAGCACCTGGGGTTCGACGAATATCTCATGCGTGACGCTGAAGCCATTGGAAAACATTGGTGTCTGGTGTTCGTGGCCTATTCGTTACTTCACCTGGATTGCTTGCCTTCACCACTGGCAAAAGCGCAACTGCCTATCAAATCCATTGGCGAAGCCTGTCGTCAGCAAGCTCGGGCGTTGATCGAAGCGCTGATCACCCAAACACATAAGATGCTCCAGAATGGCAAAGATGTGCAGGCTGTTTTTGATTTCTTATTCTCCAAGCAACTGCCCTGCGCAACTTCCGGCTTGGCCTTATGATTCAAAATACAACACTCGAGATAGTAATACAGCGACGCTTCACGCGGAATCCAAAAGAAGAGCCATGCTCCCAGGGCCAGCGCCGCAGGCATCAACCCTAAAATACCACCCTCCCATAAAATGAAATCGGGCAGCGTAATTTCGAGCCGATCCCATGCACGCAGATCGCTCCCACAACGCGGGCACGGCCCCGGCTGCGTTGCCGGCGCAGTACCACTGGCAGACGAACCGGAAGGGGGGCGCGATGGCGCGACAGCGTCGTACTCACCCCTGCATGTTCGACATATCGGCATCGATGATCCTCCGGGTATAGTGGATGGCCTCACACACTCGACGCTGCGCGAATGTTTCGCGCGTTACCCCAATGCCTTGATCCGCGCCGCGATCTCGTCCTCCACTTGCTTGATCGCTGCCTTCAACTCCGCCTCGCGTTTTTCTAGCTCGCGCAACTGAGCCTCGGTCGCTTCCAGTTGCTCGACATACTTCGCCCGCAACGCCCCCTCCTTGCCCACCTGCGACAGCGCCTGCATATTCCCCTGCACCTGTTGCTGCGCTTTGTATATCTTGTCCCGCTCGGCTTCAAGTTGCTTGAGCTGTTTCTCGTAGTCGGCGATGGTGTCGAAGAGCATCAGCAACTTGCTGACCTGATCGTAGACCTTGCGGTCCAGCAACCCCTGCTTGAGATAACGCTCCAAGGCCTGATGCGATTGTTTCTGCACTTCCTCGTAACGGCTCAACAAACGGCGCTCCTGCACTTTCAACGCCGTCTCCCCCCAGGCCGGCGTCTGCGCATCGAAACGCCAATACTCATCGGTGCGCTCTTTGGGCGATGCGGTGTCGAAGAGTTCATACTGCGGTGTACGCGGATGTTCCACCAGCACCGTGACCGGCTCCGCCGTCTGATTGGAGAGGCGATACTCCTGCCAGCGCACGTCCCACTCCTCGAAATGCAGATAGCCGCCCTTGATGAACAACCGGTAGGTCTCCCGGCTCGAACCGTTGGATTCGCGCACCTTGACGCCCAATTCCACCGCATAGGGAACCACGACCTCGCCACCGACCGCCGTAAACGGCAACACGGCCTCGCCTACGTAGTCCCCGTCGTCGAGCACCGTCACCGGGCCGCGTTCCAGGGTGAGGCCGCTCGCGTTCTTCATCCGTAACGTGGCGACCGGGTGCGTCGCCATTTTGCGCCCGTTGTAGAGCAGGTCCTTCTGGTACGCCAGATCCGCCGACACCACCGGCACCATCGCCGATTGGCCGCGCCCTACCGTCACCGGCGTCTGGATGACATACTGGAACAGTTCACCCAACGCCTCGCCCTTCGTCGTAACGGTCTGGGCTGCTGCGAATGCCTCGCGCGCCGCCATTTTTTGCATCGCCGGAGGAGCAGGCGCAGCCATGACCGCGCGCATCGCCATCGGCGCTCTCTCCACCACGTCAGCGCCCATACCCAGGGTCGCCCCTTCGAATTCTACCGGCGCAGCCGCCACACGCGCTTCTTCCTTCACCACCGGGCGCTCCGGCGTGAACGGCGTGTAGAGATCGTAGACGAACGAGATCGGCATCCCCGCCACCAGCGCGAGCGCGATCCCCTGCAAGTCCTCTTCCAGCCGGTTGTCGAAAATCCCCCACCCCAGGAGCAACGCCTGCGGGCCGCTCTTCGCCTTTGGGTCGAGCACCATACGGTAGCTCACCCGCCACGTGGGCGCGGGCGCGATGTAGCTGACCGAGAGATCGTGCTCGCCCGGCGACATGCGCACGGTCACGCTGCGGTACTCATCTTGTGTGAGCGACGTCTGCAGGAAGAAACGCAAGTCCGCTGCTCCGCGCTCATCGAGGATGTCCACGCCCTGCACGCGCTCCAACGCCACCGCACGCACCGTCGCCGATTCATCGAGCAGCAGCGAGACCATCGCCGACGCCAGCGGCTGGCGCTCGGATGGTTCATCGAGGCCGAGCAGCTTGCCCGTCACCATTTCGCTCTGATCCAGCGACAGCGCGACGCGCCGTCCCCGCAGACAGGCCAGCAAGTCCCGCAGGCTGCGGTCGTCGTCCAGGCGGATGGAACACCCGGCCAGACGCTCCTCGCGGCTCTGCGGCGTGGCATAATCGACGCCGAGCACCTGTCCTCCGCCCCAATCGATGGCGGTGAGGCTCTTCAAGATGTCGTTCATCTCCGTCACGCGGAAGGAGAGTTCCACTTCCTCACCGCTCAACCTGGCCCGGCGCTCGAAAAAGCCCACGCCATGCTTGTACAAGGTCATGCGGGTGATCGGTAATTGTGCCATACTTGCCCTCCTAAAAAAGTCGGACAGTCGTCAGTCGAGTAGTCTGGTCGTCTTGCTGTTCCGGCGCTATCGTAGTGCGCTTTTCAACATCTCATACCTGAAAGGTTATAGCGGCTTCCAGAAATATTCTACTCGGTATCTTGCAATAATGCAAGCAGCATCTTTAGAATTTTGTGTATAAATTCTGTTAGAAAAATCGGTTGAAACGAAAAAGCCCACGTTTCACATGGGCTTTGTTCTGACAAATCACTCTGGTTGGTACAGATCGGGCTTGAGGAATCAGCCTTCCTCGAAAACCAATGTCAACTGCCCAAAGCGCACGAGGTCGCCGGAGTTGAGCCGCACAGGACGGTGTGGCAGAAGGCGGACTTCGTTCAGATAAGTGCCGTTGGTGCTCTGCAAGTCTTCCAGAAACCACCCTTCAGGACGGCGCAGGAAACGCGCGTGGTGCCGCGAGACTCCGGCCGAGCCGCCGCCATAAGGCTGGAGATCGACGTCCGGCGGCTGCGGCAGCATGGGATCGGCCCGCCCCACCACGACTTCATCCAACAGGGGGATCGAGAGCGCTACCCCCGACGTGGCGATGAACAAACGCGGGCCGGTCACGGCTTCCTGCGCATCGAGGCGCATGGTCTCCATGCGGGCCGTCACCGGATGTTCGGCTTGGGCTGCCATCTTGATCGATTGCGCTACCTGTTTGAGGTCGTTGACAAAGAGGTCCATGCGAGGATAGCGAACCATCAGATCGTGATCCAAAGCGCGCATCAACACCGTCTCTAAAGACACCGGGAGACCTGGACTGTATGTGCGCAGCGGGACCGGGGAGTCGTGTTGACTTAGCCGCATCGACGCGCCGGACAGCGCCGGGAAGGGCAGCCGGCCGGTCAGCAGTTCGTACAACACCACGCCCAGGCTGTAGATGTCGGCGCGGGCATCGGCCTCCTCACCGGCAGCCTGTTCCGGGGCGAGATAGGCCAGCGTCCCCAAAATCGAGCCGGGAATCGTCAACTTCTGCGATGCCATCAGCCTGTGGGATGTGTCCTTCTGCTTCTGCGGCGCATCCACCACTTTGACCAGGCCAAAGTCGGCCAACAGCGGCCAATCCGGGCGAGCCAGCAGGATGTTGCCGGGCTTCACGTCGCGGTGGATGATGCCTCTGGAATGGGCGTAAGCCAACGCCTCGCCCACCGGGATGATCAGAGCCAGCGCCTCAGCGCCATCGAGGGGCGTGTCATCCAGGCGCGCTTGCAACGAGCCGCCTTCGACATACTCCATGACGATGAACGCATAGCCTTGATCCTCGCCGTAGTCGTAGATGTTGAGGATATTCGGGTGCCGCAAGCTGGCGATGGCATGGGCTTCGCGACGAAAACGGCGCAGGAATTGCTGCCCGCCGGCGTCTTCGATATGCAGCACCTTCACCGCCACCCAGCGTTCCAGTTGGGGCTGAAACGCGCGATAGACCACCGCCGCGCCGCCACGCCCGATCCTTTCGGTCAATTGATAGCCGCCGATTGTGCGACCGCTCAAATCATTCATGTCACTCCCCTTGTGTTAGTCTGGTAGTCTTTAGTCGGGTAGTCTTCAGTCGAAAGTCCTTAGGCGGATAAGGTATTAGCGCAGTTCGGCCAGTTTTTCGGTCACGACAGCCAGGTCGCCTTTGAGCAGGGCGATACGGGCGGCATCCAACGTCTGGTAGGCTGTCCGTTGCGCCGCCGTGCCGCGGAAGTTGGCGAGCCGCGTCGTGTAAGCCCGGCCCACGGCAGCCACCGCGTTGACCAACGCCTCAGACTCGAAGGGGACAGCCACGGCGCCGGTCTCGATGTCCGCAATCCACGCCGCTTCCAGCATCGCCAACGACGCGCCGTACACGCTCTCATAATCGCCGCTGCGATAGACCATGCGATATTTATCCATCCCATGCGTCTCGATAAGGTATTCCGCAAAACAGCCCGCCGCGTAGTAATTCTGCAAATCCACGATCTGGTTCTCGAAGCGCAACGGGCGCGACACACGCGGGAGTTTCCCCGCTCGATGATACGCCGCGCAGAAAGTCTTCAGCGGGATGTGGTCAGAGCCGGCGATCGCCGTCATCCCCATGTAAACGGCGAATCCCTCACTCTCCAGCGTAGAAGTGGGCGGGCCGAACATGTGCCAGGCGTAGAGATGCGCCAATTCGCGCGTGAGGGTGTACTGTCGATCCTCCGGCGTCCCTGTGCCATCGTGCAGGAAGAAGATGCGGCGCTCCGCCGGCAAGGTGATTCCCCGTCGCAGTGTATTTGGCGCAGCAAAGGTCGTCCCGGCTACGTAGATGTCGAACGTCCCAGGGAGCGTCGCGCGGAAGGTCCCCTCGATGTGCGCCATCCCTGTGACGACCATCGCTTGCACTGCGGCGATATTCTCTATCCCATACATACCCGCGCGGTAGTGCAAGGTGAAGCGCTGTGGTCCACTCGTCTCCGGGTAAGCGACGCTCAAGTCGCCGTCCAGCGTCGCTGGCCCCCACGTCGGCGTCGGGGTGACGGTCGGCGTGGGTGTGGTGGTCGGCGTCGATGTAGCAGTCGGCGTTTTGGTAGGAGTCGGGGTGTCGGTGGGGGGCGGCGGCGGCACCGGGATCGTCAACTTTTGGCCGACGCGAATGACATCAGAGCCTAAATTGTTGGCGGTCATGATTTCGTCCACGGTGACACTATAGCTTTTGGCAATCCCACCCAGCGTGTCGCCGGCCTTTACGGTGTAGACAACTTTATTGCTTTCATCGGGCGACAGGGTCGGCGTGGCTGTCAGCGCCGCCATCGCCGCCTCATCCAGCGGAATGCGCAACTCCTGATCCGGGTAGATCACGTCGCCGCTGAGATCGTTGGCCGCCGCCAACGCAGCGACGCGGATGCCATAGCTATAAGCAATACCGGAAAGCGTATCCCCGGATTTGACAGTGTAGGTGATGTAATACGTGACCGAGGTCGGCGTGGGTGACGGTTCCACTCCCGGCGTGGGCGTCGGCAAAGAGAGTGCGCCGTTTTCAGGCTCTGCCGACATGCCCATCACAGTGGGCAAGGGGACAAAGGTCAAGGTGACAGCCGGCGTCCCGGATTCCGGTTCAGGTGAAGGACGTAACAGCAAGAACACGGAGACCAGCACGAAGAGCAGAACGCCCAGCCCTATCGCCAGACCAACCAGAATATCTTTTCGGCGGATCGACTTTTCTTCAATCATGGCTACTCCGACTCTGCGAGGTTCTGATACGTAATACCCGGTTATCCCGGCGAAGATTTAGCGCGCATCCTGCGCCGGGATTGTCCACCGCACTCCTCTTATATCACATCTCGACAAAAGTTCACGTTCCACCGCGCGGCAGTCAGTTCCCCTCCACCAGACGGACATCATCGACATAGACGTAAGTGTTGTAGAAGCGATCGAAGCGATTGTATGCCCCAAGTGATAGATTCACCAGCAGGCCCCCACTGCCGCGGTTCTCACCGCTCTTCTCCTTAACTCAGCTAAAAAATCACGGCTGGGATGCTTCAAGCGCATCGACTCGAACAACGATCACACTGATGTTGTCATTACCCCCGGCCTGGTTTGCCGCTTCGACCAGGCGTTCGCAGGCCACCTGCGGTGAAGGCGACTGCTGCCACAGCGTCCAGATGCGCGCATCGGGAACCATCCCGCTCAACCCATCGGAACACAGCAACAACGCTTCGCCGGGCGCGAGAACCTGCTCGAAAAGATCGAAGTCCGCCTTGGGTTTGTCGCCGACCACCCGATAGATGACATTGCGCCGCGGATGTTCGCGCGCCTCCTGCGCGGTGATGTGCCCCGCCGCCACCAGCCGCTCGACAAGGGAATGATCCGTCGTGATCTGTGTCGCCCCATCCGCCGACAGCCAGTAAGCGCGGCTGTCACCGATGTTGGCGATGGTCACGTGTCCTCCAATCGCCAACGCGAGGACCAACGTGCAGCCCATGTCGCTATCGGCAGTCCGGCGTCGAG
>DAOUAY010000088.1:0-11648 GCA_034432995.1 Anaerolineae bacterium
GCTTCTGGGTAAGGAGGCCCAGGGCTGGAAGCCCCAGGGCCAAAAGAGCAAAGCCCCTACGGGGCTGGGGGAATCAGCCCGAAGGGCTTGGCGCTTTTCGCCAGATGCTTTAGCTTCTGGGTAAGGAGGCCCAGGGCTGGAAGCCCCAGGGCCAAAAGAGCAAAGCCCCTACGGGGCTGGAGAAATCAGCCCGAAGGGCTTGGCGCTGTTCGCCAGATGCTTTAGCTTCTAGTTTTAGGAGAATATCATGCCCTATTGGCGATTGTTCTATCACATAACCTGGTCTACCAAAAACCGTATGTTGTGGATCGATCCGGCGTGGGAAGCATCGTTGCACAATGTCATCGCGGCTAAGGCCGACGCGCTGCGTGGAATGGTATACGCAGTGGGCGGCATCGAAGATCACGTGCATCTGGTCGCTTCTGTACCTCCGAGTATTGCGTTATCGGAGTTCATCGGACAGGTAAAGGGGAACAGTTCGCATTTCGTCAATCACGAGATCAAACCGGCCTATTACTTTGCGTGGCAAGGTCAATATGGTGTAGTATCATTTGGCGGCAAACAGTTGGATATGGTGGTGAAATACGTCAAAAACCAGCGACAACATCACGGGGAATGCACAATCGTTACATTTTTGGAAACAGATATAGATTTAACCAACACGGAGTCGAAGCCACAGAGCTAAAAAGGCAGGTCTGCTCAAGGCTCATTCAGCCCCGAAGGGGCTTTGCTCTTTTTGCTCGATGCTTTAGCTTCGAGAGAGCTAGGAGGAGATGATAATGTTCAAACCAGTACAAACCCAAGTCGATTTCATCGCACAGGAACACGAAATGCTGGAGTTCTGGGACAAAATCCAGGCATTCCAGAAACTCAACGCTTTGCGCGCGGGCGCGCCGCGTTGGTCGTTCATCGATGGCCCAATCACCGCAAACAACCCAATGGGGATTCACCACGGCTGGGGGCGCGCGTATAAGGACCTCTGGCAACGCTATTGGGCGATGCGCGGTTATCAGGAGCGTTACCAGAACGGTTTCGATTGCCAGGGCCTCTGGGTGGAGGTCGAGGTCGAGAAGGAGAAGGGCTTCAAATCCAAACACGACATCGAAACCTACGGTCTTGCGCCGTTCGTGCTGGAGTGCAAGGCGCGCGTGCTGCGCCAGGCTGCCAAGCAGACCGAGCAATCTATCCGCCTGGGCTATTGGATGGACTGGAATGACACCGATGCGCTCCGCGCGATGGCCGACAAGCTGCTCGAAGACCCGGCGCAGGAGATGACGGTCAACGGCCCTAATGGCCCCGTTACCGACAGCGTCGAACGGCTGGTAGGTCGCCTGGGATCGCCGGAAATGGGCGGGTCGTATTTCACCTTCGCCACCGAGAACAACTACACGATTTGGACGTTCATCAAGAAGGTGTGGGAACGCGGCTGGCTCTACCGGGGTCACGACGTGATGCCGTGGTGTCCGCGCTGCGAGACCGGCATCAGCCAGCATGAGATCGTCACCGATGGCTACCGCGAGTTGACGCACGACGCGCCGGTGATCCGCTTCCCCTTGCGGCCTTCCTCCCCCCCCGTGGGGGGGACCGAGGGGGGGGAGGAGCGTCGGGAGGCGTTGCTCGTTTGGACGACGACGCCGTGGACGCTCACCAGCAACGTTGCTGCCGCTGTGGGGACGAATCTGACTTATGTGAAGGTAAAGGCGCAAGACGGCTGGACATACTACCTGGCCGAGGGCACGCTGCCCAACGTCATCAAGGGGAAGCACGAGGTGCTTGGCCGGCTCAAGGGCGCGGAGATGATCGGGTGGGAGTACGACGGTCCCTTCGATGATCTGCCCGCCGCGCAGGCGCTGAACGTGCCCGCGTTCCACCGCGTCATCCCCTGGGACGCCGTCGGTGAGGAGGAAGGCACGGGCATCGTCCACATTGCGCCGGGCTGTGGCGCGGAAGACTTCGAGCTGGGCGAGATTCACGCGCTGCCCGCGCTCGCGCCGCTCACCGAGAACGGCGCGTTCCTGGAAGGTTTCGGCTGGCTGACCGGGCGCGACGTCCACGCGGTCGCCCACGAAATCTTCCACGATTTGGACGATAAGGGCAAGCTCTATCGCGTGGACAGTTACACGCACCGCTACCCCGTCTGTTGGCGCTGCGATACGCCGCTGGTCTTCCGCCTGGTGGACGAGTGGTTCATCAATATGGGCGAACTGTACGACAAGCCCCGCGAGGAGGTCACGGCGGCGGAGAAAGCGCGCAGTCTGCGCTACCAGATTATGGATGTGGTGGATCAGATTCAGTGGATCCCCGAATTTGGCTACGCCCGCGAGATGGACTGGCTGCGCAATATGCGCGACTGGATGATTTCCAAGAAGCGGTACTGGGGTCTGGCGCTGCCGATTTGGGTGTGTGACAATAAAGACTGTGATCATTTCGAGGTGCTCGGCGACGAAGATGAACTGCGCGCGCGCGCTGTCGCCGGGTGGGATGTCTTCGAGGGACACACGCCGCACCGGCCCTACGTGGATGCGATCAAGATTACCTGTCCCAAGTGCGGCGGCGTGATGACGCGCATCGCCGATGTGGGCAATCCGTGGCTCGACGCCGGCAGTGTGGCCTATTCCACAACGCAATATCGCACCAACCGCGAATACTGGCAGCAATGGGTGCCCGCCAACTGGATCAGCGAATCGTTCCCTGGACAGTTCCGCAACTGGTTCTACAGCCTCATCACGATGAGCACCGTCTTCGAGCATATCCCGCCGACGAAGGTCGTTCACGGCTATTCCACCTGCCTGGCGGAAGATGGACGGCAGATGCACAAATCGTGGGGCAACGCGATCTGGTTCGATGACGCCGCCGAGCAGATCGGTGTGGATACGATGCGCTGGCTCTTCATGAACCAGCCGCTCGACCAAAACCTGCTGTTTGGCTATCACCGGACCGACGAGACGCGCCGTCGCTTCATCATCCCGTTGTGGAACACCTACGCCTTCTTCGTCACCTACGCGCGCATCGACGAGTGGATGCCGCCGGCCGAATTGCTGGAGAATCCGTTCAAGTACGAGGAGGGGCAGCCGAATCTTTGGTCTCCGTGGACTGCGGATGCGGCCCCTACTGTACTGGATAAGTGGATCATCGCCCGCCTGCGCGAGACGATCGCGGCGGTCACAGAGGGGTACGAGACGTATATCCCGGTGAAAGTCGCGCAGCCGGCCGAGGCGTTCCTGGACGATCTGAGCAACTGGTACGTTCGCCGCAGCCGCCGCCGGTTCTGGGCCGCGCGCGGCGCGAGCGCCACGTCCGACGCCGACAAGGAAGCCGCCTACCAGACGCTCTACACCGTGCTGACGACGTTCGCCAAGCTGCTCGCGCCGGTGTTGCCGTTTATGACGGAAGTGATGTATCAGAATCTCGCGCGCGCTGTGGATGCTAACGCGCCGGAGAGCATCCACCATTGCCTCATCCCCACCGCTGAACCGTTAGACGCCGGAGAGCGCGTTTTGGTGGAAGCGATGTCCGCCGTGCGCCAGGCCGCGACGTTAGGTCACTCCGTGCGCGCGACGGGCAATCTCAAGGTGCGCCAACCGCTGCGCCAGGCGCTCATCGCCGCCGACCCGCGCCGCCGCGAGGCGTTGAGCCAGTTGCTCGATCTGCTGGCCGACGAACTGAATGTGAAGGACATCGCCTTTGTCGCCGAAGAGGGCGAGTTGGTCGAATACAAGCTGCTGCCGCTGAACCGCGTGCTCGGCCCGAAGTTCGGCCAGCGTTTCCCGCTCATCCGCAAGGCGCTGGAAAAGCTAGAAGCTGCCCGCGCCGTCGCCAAACTCCACGCCGGGGAGGCATTGCCGTTGACCCTGGAAGACGGCAGCGAGGCCGTGCTCAACCCGGACGAAGTCCTGGTGCAGAGCCACGCCCGCGAAGGGTACGGCGTCGCCGGGGAAGGCGGACTGGTGGTCGCGCTGGATACCGTCGTCACGCCGGAACTCGAACAAGAAGGGCTGGCCCGCGAAATCGTGCGCCGCGTGCAAGACCTGCGTAAGCAGGCGGATTACCAGCTCACCGACCGGATCGTCGTCCAATACAACGCGAGCGGCGCACTGGCGGACGCGATCGCCGCGCAGCGCGAGATGATTGCCAGCGAAGTGCTCGCGGACGCGCTCGAAGCCGTCGCCTCGCCCACTGGCGACAAAGTGCTCGAAGACACGGTGGATGACGCGCCGCTCGTGCTGGCGGTCAAGCGGGTCGCCTAACGTTTGCGGAACGAGGAATTAGGATATAAAATAGTTGTGTAGCGCAAGCGTAATCAAACTGCTGTCAGGTAGACCGTGCTTGATGACATTCTCAACAGGAATGATAACTTGGATATAGACTACATTCGCCAACGTGTACAAGCCGGACATTACCTGATCAAAAGCCACGCCGTGCAACACGCGCTCAAAGAAGGCTTTGCGCGACAGCACATTGAAGAAGCCATTCTCACGGGCGAAATCATTGAAGAGTATCCTGATGCGCAAAGAGTATTGATTTGTGGACGTGCCACGCTGAATCAGGGTTTTTAAGATATACTTGCATACAGTGTGTGAGTATGCGGATCCGGTGTATGTAGAAATTGTGACGGCCTATATACCCGACTCCCGTCAATGGGAAAATCCGCCTGTACGCCGTAAAAGAAAGCGATAAGATGATGACCAATGCACAATCTGTGCCCACTTGCGGTGAACACCAGCAAGCCAAAGAATGGCGTTCGATGACATTTGAATATACCGAGCAGGACATTACCGTGCGTATTCCAAATGTCTATGCTTGGGTATGTCCCACTGATGGGGAAGCCTCATTTACCCCTGAGACAATGGATGAACTGATCGTAACGGTACGTGAACTGATCGCGGCAGCCCGCCGGGCTAAGGCGCAACGTTCGGTTTTTACTGAATATTGGGTTTCCGTAGGTCAAAGGGCGGCCGTCTAAACTGCGGCCGCCGAATATCACCTGTTAAACGTATGCGTGATTTACGGACTTTGCGCGAAGGTTGGGATACGTTCGAAGCAGACGAAATCCGTCTGTTGCGGCAATTGACCATTCACGAGAGTGTGCGGCAATGGCTCGCCTTGCAGCGCGCGTTCGAACCGCAATTGCAGGAAACGGAAGCCCTGTTTGGCCCAGCGCGGCGGGAGGCTCTGGCGCAGTTGCAGGCCAGGTTGCGGCGCTTCGCGGAATGGCAGAAAGAGCATGGAGAATCTACTACAATCTCTGCGGACGCTTCAGCAGCATCTGAATGACGCCGGCATCCTCTCTATCGTCATTGGAGGCGTTGCCGTCGCCGTGTGGGGTGAACCGCGCCTCACCCGCGATGCTGACGTGAAAGTGTTGCTGGACCGCGATGACGCCGACCGCTTGCTGTCTGTACTCGCGTCTGATTACACATCGCTACTTCCTGATCCGCGCCAGGCCTTGTGGCGACAAGCTATGGTGTTTGTGCAAGACACATCTGGAACGCGGTTGGATGTCTTGTTGGCCGACACGCCCTACGATGTGCTTGCCATTCAACGCGGGCGCGATGTCGAAGTGCAGCCGGGGTTGACGATTCGAGTGTGTAGCCCGGAGGATTTGGTGATCTACAAGCTCATCTCGACGCGCTTGCGCGATCACGAGGATGTTCAAGGCGTCGTTCACCGACAAGGCGCAAATCTGGACGATAAATATGTGCTCAATTGGCTGCGCCAGTTTGAGCAATCGTTCGATGATTTTACATTCGTTGCCGAATATAAACGGCTCCGTAGAGTTTAATCGTTTCATCACAACGAGTCCTCCCAGAGGGAATGCCTTTGGGAGGATTTTCTTATCAACACAAGGACAATTAGTACTTGCCGCATCGAAGGAAATCCCGTACACTGTTCCGTAATCTGTTAAGGATAGCTATCAGCAATCAGCAATAGCGCGAAGATTCGCGCGCTGTCAGCAACTTTTCTGGCTGATGGCTGATAGCTGAAAGCTGAAAGCGTTATAGGAGAGAGTTTATGGATACACTAACGCTGGCCGCCGAACTTCACGAGCAACTCGTCGCCTGGCGGCGCGATTTTCATACGCACCCGGAGTTGGGATTGGAAGAACGCCGCTCGGCGGGCATCATCGCCGAGATTTTGCGCGGATTGGGCTACCGCGTGCAGGAAGGCGTGGCGCAGACCGGCGTGGTCGGCGTGCTGGAAAACGGCCCCGGCCCGGTGGTGATGAGCCGCGTGGACATGGATGCGCTGCCGATCCAGGAAGCCAACGCCGTTCCCTACGTTTCGCAGAACCCAGGTTGTATGCACGCCTGCGGGCACGATGCGCACATGGCGATTGGCCTGGGCGTCGCCACGTTGATGGCGCAGCGCCGTGACGCCTGGCGCGGCACGCTCAAGCTGATCTTCCAACCCGGCGAGGAGGGGATGAACGGGGCTGATATTATGGTCAAGGAAGGCGTGTTGGAGAATCCCCGCCCGGATGCGGCACTTGCCGTTCACGTGTGGAATAAGAATCCGGTAGGCTCTTTCGGTGCAACGTCCGGCCCGGTGATGGCGGGCGCAGAGTCGTGGTACGCCACGATCACCGGCAAGGGCGGCCACGGCGCGATGCCTGAACAGACGGTGGATCCGATTGTCGTCGCGGCGCTCACGGTGAACGCGCTGCAAACCGTCGTCAGCCGGAACGTGAGTCCGTTGGATACTGCCGTGGTCACGGTGGGCGCATTGCTCAGCGGCGACGCTTTCAACGTGATCCCCGATTCCGCTGAACTGCGCGGCACGATCCGCACGTTCAATTTGGAGACGCGCGACATGGTGCTCCGCCGCGTGCGTGAGATCATCGAGGGCACGGCGCGGACGATGGGCGCGGAAGCGACAGTCGGCCTGTACCCGCTTACGCCGCCGCTCATCAATGATGCGAACATCACGGCGCTGGTGCGGAACGTCGTCGCCGATTTGTTCGGCGCAGACGCGCTCAAGAGCGACGTGCGGACGATGGGCAGCGAGGACTGCGCCTTCTTCTTGCAGAAGATTCCCGGCTGCTTCATGTTCGTCGGCTCCGGCTTCACCGACCGCGAAGCGCCCGCGCATCACAATGCTCACTTCGACATCGACGAACGGGCGCTGGTCAACGGTGTGGCGGTGGTGGTGGAGGCGCTGCGGCGGATGATGCCTGGAGCGTAAAGGTAAGGAGTAAAGAGTAAAGGGTAAAAAGTAAAGAGTAAAGAGTTTTGCCTCTAGGCGCCTAAACACTCATTACTCATTACTCATTTCTCATTACTCATTTCCCATTACCCTCACAATGCATACAGGAACGAGGATTATGCCACAACAAGGACCCCTACAATGGCTCGACGGTGAAGGCTGGCTGGTGTTGCTCGGCGGCGGCGACGTGGCGCGCGGCGAGACCGACGTCGCGGACGCGCAGTTGCTCAGCGTCGTCAACCTCGACCGCCCGATGGTGGTGCTGCTCTCCGACGGAACGCGCGAAGATGCCGACGCGATTCTCGAACACTACACGCTGCTCGGCGGTCCCGGCGGGGAAGCCTTCACGCTCGTGGAGATGACGCGCGCGGAATTGGAAAATCCCAAGTTCCTTTCGTTGTTGGATGAGGCCGGCGTTCTGTATCTCGGCGGCGAGAATCCGCTGCCGCTGGTGCGCAATCTGTACGGGACGACGGCGCTGGCGCACATTCTGCGCGGCTTTGGCACGTTGCAGGGTCTCACGCTCGTCGGCAGCGGCGGCGGCGCGGTTGCGCTAGGGACGTGGGCGATTGGGCCTGCGCCGCAGTATTTGCAGGCGCAGGGGCTGGGGCTGTTGCAGAATGCGGTGATCGTGCCGCACTTCACGCGCACGGAGGATTCGGTGGTGTTGCGTTGCCTCTCGCAGCTCGGCGAGGGGTTGCTCGGCCTGGGCATCCCCGACGGCGTGGCGCTCGCCTTCGGCCCGCAAGGCCAGGTCGAGACGTGGGGCGCGGGGCAGGTGACGGCGGTGGTGAGTGCGGGCGGGTAAGTTTTGACAGAATTAACAGGATTGACAGGATTTTAGTCTGCTTTGGAGCGTAAATTTCGCCACGAATTTCCACTAATTCTGATTTCCATTCGTGAAAATTCGTGTAGATCCGTGATTTATCTTTTGGGGAGGGTGATATGGGCAAAAACATCGTTCAGAAAATTTTAGACGCGCACCTCGTTGCCGGGGAACCAATTCCCGGGCAGGAGGTCGCCATACACATCGATCAGACCTTGACGCAGGACGCTACGGGCACGATGACGTACTTGCAGTTCGAGGCGATGGGGCTGGATGCGGTCAAGGCGGAGTTGGCGGTCAGCTACGTGGATCACAACACGATCCAGGTGGGCTTCGAGAACGCCGACGATCACCGCTATCTGCAAACCGTCGCGGCGAAGTACGGCATCGTCTTCAGCCGCGCGGGGAACGGGATCTGCCACCAGGTACACCTGGAACGCTTCGGGCGGCCCGGCAAGACGCTGCTCGGCGCGGACAGCCACACGCCCACGGGCGGCGGCGTCGGGATGATTGCGATGGGCGCGGGCGGCCTCGACGTGGCGGTGGCCATGGGCGGCGGGCCGTTCTACATAACGTATCCCCAGGTCTGCCTGGTGAAGCTGACGGGGCAATTGCAGCCCTGGGTGAGCGCCAAAGATGTGATCCTCAAGATGCTCGAGATTTTCTCCACCAAGGGCAACGTCGGCTGGATGTTCGAGTACGGCGGGCCGGGCGTGGCGACGTTGAGCGTGCCGGAGCGCGCGACGATCACGAATATGGGCGCGGAGATGGGCGTGACCACATCGGTCTTCCCCTCGGATGCGGAGACGCGCCGTTTCCTGGCCGCGCAGGGCCGCGAGGAGCAGTGGGTCGAACTGCTGCCCGATCCAGATGCGGCGTATGACAAAATCGTGGAAGTGGACTTGAGCAGCCTCGAACCGCTAACCGCCGCGCCGCACAGTCCCGGCAACGTGATTCCGGTGCGCCAGGTGGCGGGGATGCCGGTCAGCCAGGTGGAGATCGGTTCCTGCACGAACTCGTCCTACGTGGATATGGTGCGCGCAGCGCGCATCCTCAAGGGCCGCCGCGCGCACCCGGACGTGAGCTTCGCCGTCGCGCCAGGCTCGCGCCAGGTGTTGCAGATGCTTTCCCGCGATGGCTCGTTGTCCAATCTGCTCGACGCCGGCGCGCGCATGATGGAGAGCGCGTGCGGCTTCTGCATCGGCAACAGCCAGAGTCCGCAGAGCGGCGCGGTGAGCCTGCGTACCAGCAACCGCAACTTCGAGGGCCGCAGCGGGACGAAGGACGCGCAGGTGTACCTTGTCAGTCCGGAGACCGCCGCCGCCGCCGTGATTACCGGCAAGTTCACCGATCCGCGCGATTTGGGATTGGCGTATCCGCAGGTGGACATGCCGGAACGCTTCTTCATTGACGACAGCATGTTCATCTTCCCGGGGGCGCGGTCAGAGACCGGCCCCAGCACAGTGGAGATCGCGCGCGGTCCGAACATCGGCGAGCCGCCCAAGAACGCGCCGTTGCCCGCCGAGATCAAAGGGCAGACGACGATCAAAGTCGGCGACAAGATCACCACCGATCACATTATGCCGGCCGGGCAACTGCTCAAGTATCGCTCCAACGTGCCGAAGTACGCGACTTACGTTTTTTCGCCGGTCGACGAGACCTTCGCCAAGCGCGCCGCCGCCAACCGTGACGCGGGCATCCACAACGTCATCGTCGCCGGGGAGAGCTACGGGCAAGGCTCCAGCCGCGAGCACGCTGCGCTATGCCCGATGTATTTGGGCGTCAAAGTTGTCATCGCCAAGAGCTTCGAACGCATCCACATCGCCAACCTCATCAACTTCGGCATCGTGCCGCTCACGTTCGCCGATCCGGCGGATTATGACCGGATTCAAACCGCCGACGAGCTGATTATCCCCGACATTCGGGCTGCGCTTGGGGAAAACAAGCCCATTTCTGTGGAAAACCGCACACAAGGTGTGGAAATCTTGGTAGAGGCGAACCTGTCGGAACGGCAGGTGAAGATTTTGCTGGCGGGTGGGTTGCTAAATACGGTCGGCGGTTGAGATTGGAGAGATAGAGTATGCAAAGATTGGCAGTCGCAAAGTCCCGTAAATATGCGCACGTCATCGCTAAACTCGTAACGGAGATGTCGCCAGACCGCGCTGCTGAGGTCTACGATTTTGTGCTTTTCTTATCATCTAAGCCAACCCCGACGCCTGTGGAAATGGAAGAAGATATGGATTGGCTAAACGATGATGAGGCGCAAATGCAGGCTGAAGATGCGCTATGGGAAGCTACTTATGCTCAACATCACGAAAAATTGATGACGTTAGCTGATATTGCTCGCGTTGAACTGACAACCGGTAAAACACAACCTATGTTCAATGAGCGTGGGGAATTCAATCTCGAATGAGATCTCGTACAACGCGCAGCTTCCGAGACGCTTTCAAGGCGCTTCCGCCTGAAATACGCAGGCGAGCGAGAAAAGCCTATGCGTTATGGCGCGACAATCCTGATCTTCCTGGATTGCGTTTCAAGCGTGTCGGGGATGATGTCTCTATCCGCATTGGGCGTCATTACCGCGCGTTGGGCATTATGCAGGGAGACACTGTGGCTTGGTATTGGATTGGCAAACATGAGGACTATGATCGTCTATTAGATTAGAGGAGGATTTTGCTTATCCCCCAGGCGCACCAAGATTTATCACCGTAAGCGAACGGATAAGATGACTTTGACCGACACACAAAATCTAGCTTTCGCTGAGATTGACCAACTCGATCAAGCTTTAGCGCAACATTTTGACGGCAAATTTGTCGTGCAAACTGCGCTTACTCGTTCGTTGGTCAGTTTCCAGGCCAACAAAGCGCGTCCGGTGTATCGCTGGTACAAATACAAAGAGGCGTTTTCAGCGGCGTTGGTGGAGTATTTTCTCCGTCAATACAAGATTGAGCGCGGCGTGCTCTTGGATCCTTTCGCTGGCAGTGGGGTGGCTTTATTTGCTGCGACCGCGTTGGGACTCGACGCGGAAGGCATCGAGCTGTTGCCTATCGGACAACAAATTATTGCGACCAAACAACTGCTCGAATCGGCGTTCACGTCTGAGGACTTTGCGACGTTACAACGATGGACTACTGCGCCGGTTTGGGAACTGACCGACGA
The DNA here is from genome assembly GCA_034432995.1 of Anaerolineae bacterium. Classification (GTDB taxonomy): domain Bacteria; phylum Chloroflexota; class Anaerolineae; order B4-G1; family SLSP01; genus DSWT01. The sequence continues at coordinate 11,189 of DAOUAY010000088.1, forward strand.
AAAAGGAATTCTGCCCGAATTGCGTATCACACGGGGCGCCTATCCTGCCGAGACCCAAGACGCGCTGGAAAAATACCTTGTTGCGTATCAGCAAGAAAATGAGCGCGTGCAGACCGTTTTGCGTTTTGCGCTGCTGTGTGTGCTGGAATCTATCAGTTATACCCGCAAGGACGGGCAATATCTGCGCTGGGATTATCGCGCAGGGCGCAAGAGCGGCAAAAAACTGTTCGACAAGGGTGAAATCTTGCGTTTCGAGGCGGCGATGCAAGAGAAACTCCAGGAAATCCTGAGCGATCTCGCGCCGCCAGCGCAACCCGGCTTATTTCCGGGCGATACAGTAGCCGGGAAACTGGTTCTGCATAATGGTTCATGCCTGAAAGTCCTGCCAAACCTGCCAGCCGATCATTACGATGTGGTACTGACGTCGCCGCCTTACTGCAACCGGTACGATTACACCCGT
>DAOUAY010000089.1:0-2988 GCA_034432995.1 Anaerolineae bacterium
GACTTGCTGAAACGCTATCCTCAACGTAAAATCGTGGTCACGCCGCTGGGAGGCAACGGCTTCATTTTTGGGCGGGGGAACAAGCAATTCACGCCGGAGGTCATCCGCCAGGTTGGGCGCGAGCATATCCTCGTCGTCAGCGCGGAGGACAAGATGCGCCAGTTGCCTGGCCTGCGCGTGGATACCGGCGACGCGGCGCTCGATGCGGCGCTCGGCGGCTACTTCGAAGTCGCCGTCGGCTACAAACGCGGGCGGGTGATGAAGGTGTTGGTGGCGTGAGTGTGTTTTTCGTACACGGATTTCACGGACTCCACGGATTCTTTTTTTTGATGAGAAAATCCGTGTTTTCCGTGTCAATCCGTGTACCAAACTTCATGGCGTTTTCATTGATTCGCGTAGATTAGCGTGATTAGCGGTTTATGACTGATGGAGGAGACAATGACCCGAAAACTTTCGCATAAAAATCCGACGAATTTGCAGACGTTCTACTACGGCGCGCCGTACTATCCCGAACATTGGGACGCCGCCACCCGCGAGAAGGACCCGGAATGGATGGCCGAAGCGGGGTTCAACGTGGTCCGTATGGCGGAGTTTGCCTGGGACTTGATGGAGCCGCGCGAGGGTGTCTTTAACTTCGCGCTCTTCGACGAAACCATTGCCCGGCTCGGCGAGAAGAGCATCGCCACGATCCTTTGTACGCCGACGGCGACGCCGCCCCGCTGGCTCACCCGCGCGCACCCCGATGCGCTGCGCGTGGATGCGGACGGCGTGGCGATGCAGCACGGCTCGCGGCAGCACGCCTGCCCGAGCGGCTCCGTCTTCCGCGCGTACAGCCGCAAAATCACCCAGGCGATGGCCGAACACTTTGCGGATAATCCGCACGTCGTCGGCTGGCAGACCGATAACGAGTTGAACTGCCACTTCAGCGAGTGCCACTGCGAGAACTGCCAGGTCGCTTTCCGCGAGTTCCTGCGCGAGAAGTATCACGACGATATCGGCGCGCTCAATCTGGCGTGGGGCGCCGCCTTCTGGGCGCTCACCTTCGGCAGCTTCGACGAAATCCAGACGCCCAAGAACGCCAAACCCGCCTACGCTAATCCCGCGCACCTGCTGGACTACGCCCGCTTCATCTCGTGGAACGTCACCCGTTTCCAGCGCGAGCAGGTGGAGATCCTGCGGGCGGCGAATCCGGCGTGGTTCGTCACCCACAACGGGACGTTCCGTCACATTGATTATCGCGGCGACTTCACCCAAGACCTGGATTTTTTGGGTTACGACGTGTACCCGTTCTTCGACCCCGATCCGGCGCGCCGGCCTCTCAGTCAGGCGTTCAACCTGGATCACGCCCGCGCGTGGTCGGGCAATTTCATGATCCCGGAGCAGCAATCCGGGCCGGGCGGGCAAGGCAATTACTTCCACGACACGCCCGAACCGGAAGAGATCAAGCGGATGGCGTACACGTCCATTGCCCACGGCGCGGACAGCCTGCTTTTCTTCCGCTGGCGGACGTGCCGGTTCGGCGCGGAGGAGTACTGGTGCGGCATCCTCGATCACGATAACGTGCGCCGCCGCCGTTACGACGAGGTCAAGACGCTCGGCAAGGAGTTGCAGCTTCTCGGCCCGGAAGTGCTCGGCACGCACGTGCGGGTGGACGTGGGCGTCGCTGCCGCCGATATGGACGTCTACGACGCGCACGAGGCGCTCTCGTTGGGCTTGCCTTCGCCGCATCAAATTGCGGGATTGATCCACGGTTTCTTCTACAAGCGCGGCTACGCAGTGGGCTGCGTACACCCGTCGGACGATTTGAGCGGTTTGAAAGCCTACATCATCCCCCACTGGGCGCTCTTCAATCCCGACTGGCTGCCAAACCTGACCGCGTTCGTCGAAAACGGCGGCACACTCGTCATCGGCGCGCGGACGGCGACGAAGGACTGGCGCAACAACGTCATCGCCGCGACGCCGCCGGGCGTGTTGCGCGAGCTGACCGGCGCGCGGGTGGCTGAGTACGGCCGGCAGAATGCGCCTGACAAGCGCCCGCTGGCGATCAACTTCCCCAAAGCGAAAGTCCCTACCATGCACTGGTACGAGCAACTGGATGTGCTGCCTGGCGGCGCGGTGATGGCGCGTTGGGAAGGTCGCCTGCACCTCGAGCGCAAGCCGGCCGTGATGATGAAGAAGATCGGCGCGGGCGCGGTCTTGTACGTGGGCACGTACTTCACCGAGGAGATTTTGGAGCAGTTGCTCCCCGCGCTTCAGGAGCGCAACGATCTCGCCCCGCTGTGGCCCGGTGTCCCCGAAGGCATCCACGTCGTTGTGCGCGAAAACGACGAGAAACGGCTGTGGTTCTTCATCAACGACAGCGACGGCTTCGTATCCTTCGAAAACATTCCGGAGGGCGAAGACCTGGTCAAGGCGCGAATCACGGGCAAGTTTTATCTGATGCGCAACGAAGTCGCGGTAGTGAAGCAGTTGCGCGCCACGATTGCGTGAACGCTTGCGCCGGATCACAATCCGGCGCTGCTGGGACGGCGGATTGTGATCCGCCTTAAGCATCGAAGCACGACAGTGGTTGAAAGTGGGGGACACTATGGAGAATTTGCAAGGGCGTTTGGGCGATCCACTGCCTGAGGTAACGGCGCATTACGAAGTTAGCGACGAAGCCGGGCGATTGCGCCAGATGACGGGGCAGCTTGAGCGTGTCCGCACGCAGGAAATCCTCACGCGTTATCTACCTGCGCCGCCGGCCGTCATCTTGGACGTAGGCGGCGGTGCGGGCATCTATGCGCTGTGGCTGGCGGAGCTGGGTTACACGGTGCATCTGATCGACCCGACGCCCAAGCACGTCGAGCAGGCGCGCGCGGCTTCGGCGGCGCAACCGGCGCATCCTCTTGCCAGCGCCGAAATCGGCGACGCGCGGGCACTGCAATGGCCCGACGCCAGCGCCGACATCGTGCTGCTGCTCGGCCCGCTGTATCACCTGCCGGAGCG
>DAOUAY010000090.1:0-3005 GCA_034432995.1 Anaerolineae bacterium
CTTGCTGAATCCAACGCGCATCGAGCAAGTGCAGGCGTGTACCGTCGCCGGCGAACGGATGCCCCAAAAATCCACCGATTTCTTCCCCAAAGTCGTCAGTGGCCTGGTGGCGCTGCCGCTGCGCGGGACGATTGACTAAAACAACCCTGGCGAAGGGATAGGCGAGCCAAAGGTTCGCCCACCTTCGCCAGCGGAGAAAGTGAGATCTCAATGAAACTCGAACGACATCAACTCGTGGGCGTATTACTGACCAGCATGGGATCGCTTGCGCTGGAAGTCGTGCTGACCCGCATCTTCTCGGTCACGATGTGGTATCATTTCGCGTTCTTGGCGATTTCGTTGGCGATGATGGGCAGCGCGATGGCCGGTGTGGTGCTGTACTTCTTCCCCAAACTCACCACGCCGGAGCAGGCCCGGCGTTGGATCGGTTGGGCGGCCCTGGCGCTGGCGGTCTCCGTGCCGATCACCTTCTGGCTCTATCTCAAAATGCCATTTCACATCGCGCTGAATCGTACAGGCGGTTTCACCCTGGCGCAATTCCTCGTCTTTGCCCTGATTTACCTGGATTTGACGATCCCCTTCTTTCTCAACGGGGTAGTGATGGCGTTGGCGCTTTCCGGGTGGGCGGCGCAAGCCGGGCGGATTTACTGGGCCGATCTAACCGGGGCGGCGCTGGGGTGTTTGTTCAGCATCCTCGCTCTGGATACGTTGGGCGGTGCAGGCGCTTTGCTGGGTTTGAGCGTCCTCATGGCGCTCGCAGGCGTCGTCTTTAGCGCCGGGTGGTTCCCGCGCAAGCTGGCGCAGGCCGTCCCACTTGCCGGCTTTCTGCTGATGGCTGCCCTGCTGGTGAGCAATGTGGTGCATCCCTGGTTGCAGATCCGCATCAACAAAACCGGTGGGGAGGAAGCGCCGCTGCTCTACGAAAAGTGGAATGCTCACTCGCGGGTGACAGTCTCTGAACCCATGTATTATCCCTTTTTCTGGTCCGTGGGGCCAAAGTACTGGGACAAAACCGTACAAGAGGGCGGCACGCTTGGGCATGCGTTGTTGCTCATCGACAGCGTCGCCGGGACGCCCATTCAAAACTTCAACGGCGACCTGCGGCAGGTAAGCTTTTTGCGTTACGATCTCACCTCTTTCGTCTACCACCTGATCGAGCGCCCTGAAACGCTGGTGATCGGGCCTGGCGGCGGGCGGGATGTGCTGGCGGCCCTGGCGACCGACGCGCCACACGTCACTGCCGTGGAGGTGAACCCGGCGGTGATCCAGGCGGTGCGCGGCCCGCTGCGCGACTTCGCAGGCGATCTCTACGGGCGCTCCGACGTGAGCGTCGTCATCGCCGACGCGCGCGGCTACATCGATCGCAGCCCTCAGCGCTACGACGTGATCCAGGCATCGCTGATCGACACCTGGGCGGCGGGTGGTTCTGGGGCGTTCGCGCTTTCCGAAAACAGCTTGTACACCCGCGAGGCGTTCCAAACCTATTACAAGCACCTCTCCGACCGGGGCATATTGACCGTCTCCCGCTGGTATTTGCCAGGTCGTCCTGCCGAAACCCTGCGATTGGTTTCGACTGGCATGGCCGGATGGAAAGCCGCCGGCGTGGCGGATCCGCGCCAGCACGTCGTTGTGCTCGTACGTCTCCTTACGGGTTCTCCAGGTGAAGGATTGTCGACGACACTCTTCAAGCGCGAGCCGTTCACACCTGCTGAGGTTGCAGTGTTGGCGCAGAAAGCCGAAGAACTGGAATTCACGGTCATTTACGCGCCGGGTTTGACGCCCACCGAGGAAGTCGGGGCGTTCATCAGTGCGCCCGATCACGCCGCCTTCATCGCTGCTTATCCACTCGACATTTCCCCAGCTACCGACGATCGGCCTTTCTTCTTCAACCTCGTGTTGCTTGGGGATTTGCTCGACCCGGCGTTGAGCGGGAGCGGAGTTTACCGCACCAGTATGGAAGCTATAGTCATCCTCTTTGTGGTGATTGGCGTGTCGGTCACGTTTGGTGTGGCGTTCATCGTCGTCCCGTTGCTGATGGGAGCGCGGAAACGCGGCTTGCCGCGCCCTCCGGCGCGCATCCTGGGCTATTTCGGCGCGTTGGGTATCGCCTTTATGCTCCTGGAAATCCCCATCATCCAGAAACTCACTGTCTATCTGGGCCGCCCGGTGTACTCGCTGGCCGTCGTGCTGTTTACCCTGTTGTTGTGCAGCGGACTGGGGAGCCTCTGGAGCAGTCGCTGGCCCGCCGAAACCATCGCGCGGCGTATGCGGCTGGTATTCCCGGCCCTGCTGGCGGTCATCGTGGCGTATGTGGTGCTGAACACCGGCATTTTACGGGCGACGTTGGGGCTGTCGTTGGGGCTGCGGCTCATCGTGGCGGTTTTGCTGCTCGCCGCACTTGGTTTCTTTATGGGGATTCCCTTCCCGGTGGGGATGCGCTGGGCTGGAACGCGCTGGCCCGGCGTGGTGCCGTGGTTGTGGGGCGTGAATGGTGTGATGTCGGTGCTCGGCTCGGCGTTGGCGACGGCCCTGGCGATCCACGTGGGATTTCGGATCACACTGCTGTGTGCCGCAGTGGTCTATGCGCTGGCGGGCGTCTTGCTAACAACGCAACTTGCTGTCAGCCCAGGTTCTCGACTCGCCGATTCTTGACTCGCCGATTCTCGACTCGCTGATTCTCGACTCGCCGATTCTCGACTCGCTGATTCTTGACTCGCCGATTCTTGATTCGCTGATTCTTGATTCGCTGATTCTTGATTCGCTGATTCAAAAATGCGCTATATCCTTTTCGATCTCGACGATACGCTGTACACGAACGATACTGGCCTTTTCAAAGAACTGGGAACACGCCTTGTTGATTGGGTCTCACAGCAGTTGCATATCTCGCTGGAAGAATCGGCGGTGCTGCGGCGTGAATACTTCCAGGCCTACGGCACGATGATGCGCGGCCTGGTGCTGCATCATCCCGAAGTGAGCGTGGACGCTTACCTGCATTACGTCCACGA
>DAOUAY010000091.1:0-15249 GCA_034432995.1 Anaerolineae bacterium
GGCATTACAATGAAATACCCCGCCGTTGTCCTGAAAGGCCCGCGCGCGCACGGTGAGATTCTCTCGATTGCCTTCGCCGGCGACAACCAGCACTACGATGCCGGCGCGAAGGCGATTCACCTGGCCCCGCACACGTCCTCGCTCATCACCTCGAAGTCGATCAGCAAGGGGAACGGGCGCGCCGACTACCGGGGGCTGGTGCGGGTGGCGAATGGCGCGGTTGGCGCGCACTCCAAAGTGACTTGCGACGCGCTGTTGCTCGATCCCCAATCGCGCACCGACACCTATCCCTACATGGACGTACACGAGGACGAGTCGCACATCGAGCATGAGGCCACCGTCAGCAAAATCAGCGAAGACCAGCTCTTCTACCTGATGAGCCGGGGCTTGAGCGAAAAACGCGCGGCGGCGATGATCGTCAGCGGCTTTTTGGAGCCGTTCGTGAAGGAATTGCCGATGGAGTACGCCGTCGAGTTGAACCGCTTGATCGACCTGCAAATGGAGGGTTCCGTCGGATGAGCGCCGCACAAACGTCCCCAGAGTTCCCGGCTGTGAGACTGCGTGATGTCGAGGCGCTGTCCGACTTCTACGCCGAACCGGATTGGATGCGCGAGGCGCGCCGCGAAGCCTGGGCGCTGGCGCAGGAGATGCCGCTCCCACATCCAAAAGAGGAAGCGTGGCGGCGCACACTGCTGCATCGTTTCCCGCTGGATTCGCTGCGCGTGGTGTTGGCGCAGCGCGACCATGCTGCGTTGGACGATCTCCCGCCGTGCTGGCATCACAACATGGCCCCGGAGAACCTGGTCTCCGGCACGCTCGTTCATTGCAACGATGCGAACTCGTACCAGACGATGCGTTCTGAGGATATCCGCAGTGGTGTGATCTTCGATAATCTTCACCGCGCGCTGCACACCCACGGCGACCTGATCCGCCGCTATTGGATGCAAGGTCGCACCACTAGCCCCGATTTCAACAAGCTGACGGCGCTGCACGCGGCGCTGTGGCACGGCGGCACGTTCGTCTACGTCCCGGCGGGCGCGCGGGTTTCCCGCCCGTTACAATCGTTGGTTGCGTATGATGCTGATTCAGGCAGCGGTCTGCATCACACGCTCATCATCGCCGAGAAGGGCAGCCGCGTCTCGTTGATCCAGGACCGCGTCTCGCAGGAGCGTCAGCCCGAACTCAACCTCGAAATGGTCGAAATCTACGCCGAGGAAGGCGCTTTTGTGCGCTATGCCAGTTTTCAGCATTGGGGCGAGGCGCGTCATTCATTGAGCGTGCAAGAGGCCAATCTCGCGCAGGAGGCCAATTTTGTGTGGGTCAACGGCGCGCTTGGCGGGCGCATGAGCAAGGATTTCCTCACCACATCGCTCAACGCGCCCGGCGCGCGGGCGCAGATGCATGGCTATGCCTTCGCCGTGGGCGACCAGCACTTCGATCAGAGCACGTACCAGCATCACCGCGCGTCCAACACGCACAGCAATCTGCTCTACCGCAACGTGCTGCGCGATCAAGCGCGCACCGTCTTCTACGGGATGATCCGCGCCGAGCAAGAAGCCGCCGGGATGGAAGGCTATCAGGCGAACAACAACCTGCTGTTGAGCGACGCGCACGCGCACTCGATCCCCGGCCTGGAAATCCGCTGCAACGACGTCCGCTGTAGCCACGGCTCCACCACCTCGCGCATCGATCCGCAGCAATTGTTCTACCTGCAAGCGCGCGGCCTGCCCACCCGTGACGCCGAAGGGCTGATCGTCCAGGGATTTTTGCGCTCGGCGGTAGAGCGCGTCCCGCTCGCCTACATGCGCGACCGACTGGAAGAGGAAATCATTCAGCGGTTCTGGGCGCACGTATGACGTTTCAATTTGTCCATACTGGTGTAGATGAAAGCGGGGCCTTAACGGCGACGTCACCCTGGTTCGTGTTAGCCGCTGTGCTAACGCCGCATCCAGAATCCGTGGCCCATATCGTCAACCGCGTTGCGTTGCGAACAGGCAAGCGGCTCAAACGCGCTCGCAAACCTGCGACTGAATTAAAATGGCGCAACGCCAGTCATCGGGTCCGCACGGATGTTCTGGGGCATCTAGCCGCGACGGAAGTGCAGTGTTTCACACTTGTCGTAGATAAACAAGGGCGGCGTATTGAGGATAGCCCGGAAAATTACGCGGTGTTGGTGTGTGAGCTGTTAGCTTTGTGCTGGGAGTATTATCCTAACCAAAGTGTTGCTTTGGATCGCCATTTCACAACACCTGCTCAATTTGCCCGTGTCAATACATTTGTTTATCGTCATTGGCCAGCCACGGGAACACTCAATCTTATCCATGTGGATAGTCAGCGAAGTTCATTAGTGCAATTAGCTGATTTTGTGGCCGGTGCTGCCTATGACAGGTACAACGGGCGGGATGATTCTTTGCATATTTTGGGAGATAAAATCGCAAATGTAAAAGTGGCTGCCTGGGCGACACTGAAAGCCGGGTGGCTGGCAATGAGGCAACAAAAAACGGAACCCCCAGATAGACTTGCTCCGGACATTGCCGGGGAGAGTGGATAAACCACCTTCCAGCCTGATCTGGTCTTACGTTCCGCTTTCATAGTCTATTATACTGTATTTGTAGGAAGTGTAAAGTCCTTGTGATGCGCTTGGATAGTGCAGGTTTTACCGCACTAAAAGATAAAAATCTGCTTCATCTGCTCAATCTGCTGATGAAAAAAGAGGCTGTTATGTCTGAATCCACAATTGCCGCAGTTATCCTGGCCGCCGGTGGCTCCACGCGCTTCGGCGCGCCCAAGCAACTGCTGTCCTGGCAGGGACGCCCGCTCATTGCCCACGTCGCGGATATGGCGTGGATGGCGGGGTTGTCGCCTGTCGTGGTAGTGGTGGGCGCGGAGGCCGAGCAGGTGACGCCCACCCTTGCCGGGCGCGATGTGCTCGTGCTGCGCAACTATCGCTGGCAAGAAGGGATGAGCACGAGCCTCAGCCTCGGCGTGGCGGCGCTGTCTGCTTCAGTGGATGCGGCGATTTTTTTACCGGTCGATCAGCCTTTGGTGGACGCGCGCTTCTTGCGCTCGTTGGTGACGCACTGGCAGCAGCACGATGCCGGGATTGTCGTCCCCGTGGGACGCGAAGGGCGGCGCGGGATGCCGGTGCTCTTCGCGCGGCGCTTCTTCGCCGAGCTGGCGCAACTTTCCGGCGACATCGGCGGACGCGCCCTGTTTGCCGCCTATCCCGATGATCTCGTGACGATGCCCGTCGCCGATCCCGATATTTTGACCGACGTGGATACCCCTGCCGCCTACGAAGCCTTGTTGGCGCGGCAGGCTGCGTCGTTGGATTGGGACGGGATCAAGGGTGTGATCTGCGACATGGACGGCGTGCTTTGGCGCGGGGAGACGCCGTTGCCCGGCCTGCGCGACTTCTTCGCGCTGCTCGAATCACGGCATATCGGCTACGTCCTGGCGACGAACAACGCCAGCAAGACGCCAGAGCAATACGTCGAGAAACTGGAGCGCATGGGGGTGACGACGACGACCGAGCACGTGCTCAACTCCGCCACCGCCGCCGCCGCCTATCTGGCGACACGGGCCGCGCCGGGCGCGCCGGTGTATGCGATTGGCAGCGCCGGCGTGCGCGAGGCGCTGCGTTCGCACGGTTTTACGGTCACCGACGGCGCGCCCGCCGATTACGTTTTCGTTGGCTGGGACCGCGAGCTGACCTGGCAAAAACTGGCGACGGCGACATTGCTCATCCGGGGCGGCGCCGGCTTTATTGCGACCAATCCCGACCGCACATTTCCGCTGGAAGATGGCCTGGCGCCCGGCAACGGCGCGCAAGTCGCGGCGTTGATCACGGCCACCGATGTCACGCCGGTGATGGCCGGCAAGCCTGGCCCGCTGCTCTACGAGCGGGCGCTGGCGCGGATGGGAACGTCACCCGAAGAGACGCTCGTTATCGGCGACCGGCTCGACACGGACATCCTGGGCGGCCTGCGCCTGGGGATGCCCACGGCGTTGGTGCTCTCCGGCATCACGCAAGCGGACGAACTGCCGGCCTCGCCGATCCACCCGGACGTCGTCTTCGACGACCTGGCGGCGCTGGTGCGAGACTGGGCTATGGTAGGTTAATTTTCTATCAGCAGATTAAGCAGATTGAGCAGATTTTTTTCTTGGCCAATGGAAAATCTGCTTCATCTGCTCAATCTGCTGACAAAAAGAGGCAACGATGGCAAAAACAAACTTATACGATTTGGATTTACCCGCGATTGAAGCGCTGTTGGGGACGTGGGGCGAGCCGCGTTACCGCGCTAAACAGATTTGGGAGTGGCTGTATCGTCATCTGGTCACGGACGTGGAGCAAATGACGTCGCTGTCGAAGGCGCTGCGCGAGCGATTGGCCGCCGAAACGCGCCTGAGCGTCCCGCGTGTGCTGGCGCGCGAGGAATCTCTCGACGGCGAGACGCGCAAAGACTTGTTGCAATTCGAGGATGGACAATCCGTCGAGGTGGTGCTGATGCGCTACATCGAGCGGCGCAGCGCGTGCATCTCGACGCAGGTGGGGTGCGCCGTTGGCTGCCAGTTTTGCGCCACCGGGCAGATGGGCATCAAGCGCAATCTGACCAGCGGGGAGATCGTCGCGCAGGTGTTACATCTGGCGCGCGAACTCGACGCCCAAGGCCAAAAGCTGACCAATGTGGTGCTGATGGGCATGGGCGAGCCGTTCCTGAACTACAACGCCACGTTGGCCGCCATTCGCACACTCATTCACTCCAACGGCTTTGAGATGGGCCAGCGGCGGATCACGCTCAGCACCGCCGGGATTGCGCCGGCAATCCGCCGCTTTGCCGACGAGGATTTGCAGGTCAACCTGGCTGTCTCGCTGCACGCCGCCACCGATGCGCTGCGCAACGAGTTGATGCCGATCAACCGCAAGCACAACCTGAACGAGCTTTTTGGCGCAGTCGGCGACTATTTGACGAAGACCAACCGCCGCGTCACCTTCGAGTGGGTGTTGATCGACGGCGTCAACGACACCGTTGAGCAGGCCGAAGCCCTGGCCGCGCGCTCGGCGGGGATGCTCATTCACGTGAACCTCATCCCGCTCAATCCCACCGCCGGATACGCCGGGCAGCCGTCCTCCGAAGAGCGCAGCGAGGCCTTCACGCAGATTTTGGAACGCCGTCACGTCCCCTTTACCCTGCGGCTGCGGCGCGGCATCGATATTCAAGCCGGTTGCGGCCAATTGCGCGCGCGAACAGCGTAAATCGTCAGGAAAGCGTCAGATTCACGTCAAGCAACTTATGCGAAAAGCGGTATAGTAAGGTTAGATGTGGTCGGGGGCCGCAGACAATAAGGATTCTCCTCCTTCTGATGCAACCGGGGGTTTTGGGACGCCCCCGGTTTTGCATTCCTAAAATATGATTGCCGCAAACCTGACAGGTCTTCTGAGACCTGTCAGGTTTTTTGTTTTTTTATCGCTTGCCTCTTATGTCATCCGTGATAGACTATGCGGACGGGGAGGCATTATGGCACAAGCACTCTATCGCAAGTGGCGTCCACAGACCTTTGCCGACGTGGTCGGGCAGGAGCATATCGTGCGCACGTTGCGCAACGCCCTGCAAACCGGGCGGCTGCATCACGCCTACCTGCTCGCCGGGCCGCGCGGCACGGGCAAAACGACGACCGCGCGCCTGATTGCGAAGGCGGTCAATTGCCTGTCGCCGCTGGAGGAACGCCCGTGCGATCATTGCGAAATCTGCCGCGCCATTACCGACGGGCGGCTGATGGATTTGATGGAGATCGATGCCGCTTCCAACACCGGTGTGGACAACATCCGCGATTTGTTGGAGAAGGTAGGCTTTCGACCCACGCAGGCGCGCTTCAAGGTCTACGTGGTGGATGAGGTGCACATGCTTTCCACGGCGGCGTTCAACGCGCTGCTCAAGACGTTGGAAGAGCCGCCGGAGCACGTGATCTTCGTGCTGGCGACCACCGAAGTGCATAAAATCCCGGAGACGATTCTCTCCCGCTGCCAACGCTTCGAGTTCCGGCGCATCCCGTTGACGGGATTGGTGGGGCAATTGCAAACGATCGCCACCGCCGAGGGTATCGAGGCCGAACCGGAGGCGCTCGATTTGATCGCGCGCGCCGCGACCGGCAGTATGCGCGATGCGATCAGCCTGTTCGACCAGATGGCCGCGGGCGGCGCGGTGACGGCGGATTATGTGCGGTTGATGCTCGGCGCGGAACGGCGCGAGGTGGTGCAATCGCTGCTCCAGGCGTGGCTCGATGGCGACCTGAACCGTGGTTTGCACGTCATCAACGAGGCGGTGGACAGCGGCGCTGATCCGCGCCAACTGGCGCGCCAGACCGCCGACTTTTTCCGCGGACTGCTGCTGATGCGCGTGGGCGCCGGCGAATCCTGGACCGATCCCACTGCCGAAGAGCGCCCGCGTCTACAAGCGATGGCGAAGCAGGCGCAGCCGGAACGGTTGGTGCAGGCGGTGCAATTGTTCAGCGAGGTGGCGTCCGAGCGGCGCGCCGGTTGGCAGCCGCAACTGCCGTTGGAGTTGGCTTTCGTCGAGGCGACGTTGCCGCCGTCATCCACCCCGTTGGCGCAGATGGCAGCGCCGCAGATGTCATCGACGCCTCGAGCCACACCGATGTCGAATCCCGCGCCTGTTACAAGTGCGCCGCCGCCCCCGACAACAGCATCTCCGCCGCCCCCGATAACAGCATCTCCACCCCCGGCAACACAGCCGCCGACTGTGCGCCGCGCTCCGGCGCGCGCCGTGCCCCTGGCGCCGTCTCAGGCTGCGCCGCCACCGGCGCAGTCGCAGCCGTCTGCCAAAGCTCCCGCCAACGTCACACCAGAAATGGCCGGGATGGTCAATGCCCGCTGGCGCGAGGTGCTGGCGCAGGTGCGTCCGGTAAATCTGGGGGCGTTTTTGCGCGATGGGCATCCAATCGATGTGGATGGGGACGGATTTCTGGTATTGGGTTTTCAGCATACGCTGCACTGCAACAACGTGGACAAGGAAGCCAATCGCGGTATCGTCGAGACGTTTCTTTCGCAGATGTTCGGGCAGCGGATTTTGGTGCGATGTGTGATGGAGAAAGAGTGGCAGCCGGGCGTGGCGCCAGCGCCAGTGGCATCGAAACCCGCTGCGGCGGCTCAAACCAGCGCGGCTTCGCAGCCGCGTGCTAAAGCTGCGCCGCCGATCGTTCCGCCGCCCCCGGAACCGCCCGATCCACTCTCCGATGATGAGTTGATCCGGCGCGCCAGGGAAGAGTTGGGCGCGGAGGTTAGGATTGGCTAGAGGGCACTTCTTTGGATATATTCTTCAGAAGGTGTGATTATTTTAACTGCTGAGAATGTAATCATACGCCTTAATTGGAGATAAAAATGCAGAAATGGACAGTCCAAGATCGTCACGGCAATACTATTTATTTAACAGAGGAACGTTGGCAACACATCTTGGAATCTCGTCCTGAATTGGAGCCCTATTTCGCGCAATTCCTGGAAACGTTGCGTACTGGACGACGCACACAGGATACACTAATCCCGAATGAGTACCGCTACTACAAACGTTTTGATATGCTTTTACCCGATAACAATCATTTGGTCGTCGTGGTCATCTTCAAAACCAGATTGGATGAACAAGGGCAGTATGTGTCCAATAACTTTGTAGTAACGGGTTGGGCTACGTATATTTACTCGCAAAGGTGAAGATATGAGCAAGCTAGGATTACAACAAAAAGAACTTATCGCACAGGATGGTACACCAGTGCGCTTTGTATATGACCAAGAAACAGATATTCTGGAAGTTTACTTCGGAGCGAATGAGCCAGCTACCGGTGTAGAATTGACCGATCACATCCTTTTGCGATTGAACCGTTCGTCGCATCGGGCGGTCAGTTTGACGCTATTACATTTTTCTATTTTGGCTGAACGTACCGAATATGGCCCGCGCAGTTATCCGTTAGATAAACTATTAGCCGTACCGGAAGATTTGCGCGAACAGGTGTTACAGCTTATGACTTCTATGCCGGTCAGTCAATTCTTGCGGCTTTCATATTTCCAGGCTTCACCGACGAAGCGTGTTCCATTTACTTATGTGGAATCACAACCGGCGCTGGTCGCGGCATAATGTAGCAAGCTGACTCTGAATTGTTGAGGTAATTTTATAGGAGGAAAATGATGAAAGGTGGTAAAGGAGCTGGTCGAATGATGGGTGGTCGCGGGGGGATGAACCCCAACGATCTGATGCGTCAGGTGCAGAAGATGCAGCAGGAGATGGAGCGCATCCAGGGCGAGACCGCGCAAGAAGTGGTCAACGTCACCTCCGGCGGCGGCATGGTTCAGTTGGCGATCACCGGCGGATTGGAAGTGCAGAGCATCAAGATCGCGCCGGAAGTGGTCGATCCAGAAGACGTGGAGATGCTGCAAGACCTGATCGTGGCGGCGGTGAACGAGGGGATTCAAAAGGCGCAGGCGCTGATGTCGGATCGGATGGGCGCACTGACCGGAGGGTTGGGGATTCCCGGAATGTAGCATAATGCATACCTCGGCGATACCTGCTTCTGTTCTCGAATTGACCGAGACGCTCTCCGCGCTGCCGGGCATTGGGCCAAAGACGGCTTCACGCCTGGCGTTTTTCTTGCTGCGGGGCAAGTCGGAACTGGCGCTGCGCCTGGCCGAAGCGTTGAAGGGCCTGGTCGAGCGCACGCGCTTCTGTTCGATCTGCTACAACGTGACCGAGGCCGATCCATGCCCGATTTGCGCGAATCCGGCGCGCAACCAGCGCGTGGTCTGTGTGATCGAAGAGCCGTTGGATTTGCTGGCGCTGGAGCGCACGGACCAGTATCACGGCGTCTATCACGTGCTGCATGGCGCGCTCTCGCCGATGGAGGGCGTCTTCGCCGAGGATTTGCGCATCAACGAGTTGGAGGCGCGCATCCGGCGCGGCGAGGTGGAAGAGGTCATCCTCGCCACCAATCCCACCAGCGAGGGCGATTACACGGCGGCGTACCTGTTGCAGCGGTTGAAGCCGCTGGGCGCGCGCATCACGCGCCTGGGCCGGGGCCTGCCGATGGGCGGCGATCTGGAATACGCGGACGCGGTCACGCTCACGCGCGCCCTGGAATCCAGGCAGGAGTTGTAAGATGCGCAATACCTGGAATCTCGACGTGCGGTGGGGATGGATGATCGGCCTGGTCATCATCGCCATTCTCATTGCGCTGACGGTCACGCTCGTCGTTCTGGCGTGGATGTCGCCCGTCACGATCTGGACGTTTTTGATGGGCGTGGGCGCGGTTGTGGCGTTAGGCGTCATCATCCGGCTGATGTACCAACTGTGGGGGCTGATCAACGCCGTTTACGAGATGGATCGCAACGCGGTCGTCATCCACTGGGGCGGCGTTCAGCACCAGATTCCTATGGCCTCGGTGCAGGCGGTCTTACAGGGGACGGATGTCACCGGTTTACGGATGCAGCCGGGGTTTCGTTGGCCGGGATACTTTGCCGGCCTGGGTGAAGCGGCGGATGTTGGGCCGATTTTGTTCTTTGCCACGCGGCCTTTGCAGGAGCAGATCATCATCCGCACAGCGGGGATGGCGTATGCGATTTCGCCCAAGGACCTGGAAGAGTTCTTGCAGGCATTCCGCGAGCGGCTGGATATGGGGCCGACGCAAGAGGTCGAGGAAAGTTCGAAACACCCCGGCTTTCTCGATTGGGCGATCTGGCGGGATCGACTGGGTTTGAGTGTGGTACTCGGCAGCGTGTTGTTGCTTTTCCTGCTGGTAGGCATACTCTGTTGGCGTTATCCGTCTCTACCGCCGGAGATTGTGCTGCGATTTGACCCTGCGGGAGGGGCCTTACTGGTGGCCGAGGCTTCGCGCATCTTCTATCTCGCGTTGCTCGGTTTGATTTTCCTGGTGGTCAATGGCGGGTTGGGACTGTTGTTGTATCGCCGCGAACGCACGGCGACTTATTTCCTCTGGATTGGATTACTGGCGGTGCAGGGTGGTTTGTGGGCAGCGGCGGTGTCCATTTTGATGCGACAATGATACGGTTAGCCGCGTTCGACCTGGACGGTACGTTGATGGGGACGGATCAGAAGATTCGTCCCCGTGTGCTTGAGGCGGTGGCGCGCGCCCAGGCGCAGGGCGTCATCGTCACCCTGGCAACCGGACGGATGTTCACCGCGACGGAACGCTTCGCCCGCGAGTTGGACATCGCCGCGCCATTGCTGTGCTATCAGGGTGGGTGGATTCAGGCGCTCGATGGCCCGGTGTTGCGGCGGATTGTATTGCCGGCCCCGGCAGCGCGTGCGGCGATTGCGCTAGGCGAAGCGGAAGGTTGGCATACACTGCTCTATGCCGGTGGACAGCTTTTTGTCCGCGAGTTCCTGCACCCGGTGTCCTTCTACGACGCGCTTCTGGGTTCCGGTGTGATCGTGGGTGAACCCTGGGAGGCGATCCTCGCGGCGCACGAGGTGGATAAGGTGTTATACGTTGCCCAACCGGAGCATATCCCGGCGATGGCGGACAGGTTGCAGGCGCGCTTTGAGGGTCTGGCCGAGATCGTGCGTTCGCATGCGAGGTTCATCGAAGTGGTGCCGCTGGGGGTGGACAAAGGCTCCGCACTGGCGTGGTTGGCCCAGCATTACGGCGTAGCGCGTGAAGAGATACTGGCGGCAGGCGATCAGGAGAACGACATCACGATGATCGAATGGGCTGGCGTTGGTGTGGCGATGGGCAATGCAACCCCCGCGGTGTCGAAGGTTGCGGATTGGATCGCGCCGCCGGTAACGGAAGACGGCGCGGCGGTGCTGATCGAACGTTTTATGCTGGATGGGAGTCACTGTTGAGCGCTCCGATTCTCTCCGTGCGCAATCCCACGGCGATTGCGCGGGCGGTCGAATTGCTCCAGGCAGGGCAGATCATTATCATTCCTACGGATACCGTTTACGGCATTGCTGTCCTTTCCGGTAAAACTGAGGCGATTACGCATCTTTATGAGATACGGAACCGCGAACCCGAGCCGGCATCCCCATTTCTGATGGCGCGAGCGGAGTATATGGATGTGTTGGCGCGTCCGACCTTGACGGCGCAGCGGTTGGCCCGCGCGTTCTGGCCCGGCTTGCTGACGTTGATCCTGCCGCCCAACCCTCATCTCAGCCCGGCGTTGCGCGCTTTGCCGGTGGCGCTGCGTGTCCCGAATTTCCCCATGCTGTTACCGCTCTTCGACGCCGTTGGCGGTTTCTTGTTTGCCAGCGGCGCGGTGTGTTGTGGTGAAGGTCCCGCCATTACCGCCCGCGAGGCAGCCGCCCTTTTTGGCAATGACGTTGGCCTCATCCTGGATGGCGGGCGCGCCCCCTTCGGCATCCCTTCGACCATTGTGGATTGTGTCCCCGACCCGCCGGAGATCCGGCGGCGCGGCGTGATCCCGGAGGAGAAGATTTGGGAGGTCGCGGGTATTACGCCGCCGCGCGAGGTCAGGTGAAACGCTGGTACGTTAGCGCGTGTCTCGTGATCCTTCTCTTAGCGACCGGGCTGCGTTTCTATCGTCTGGACGCGCAATCGTTCTGGAACGACGAGGGCAACACGGCGCGGCTGGTGGAGCGCCCGGTTGCCCTGATCATCGAGGGCGCAGCCGGCGACATTCACCCCCCTGGCTATTACCTGCTGTTGCACGTGTGGCGCGCCTTCACCGGCGACTCCGAGTTCGCGTTGCGCGCGTTCTCGGCGTTGTGCGGCGTGCTGACTGTGGCGGTGACGACGGCAATCGGGCAGCATGTCGGCGGACGACGAACCGCGCTTGCCGCCGCGCTCCTCGTCGCCGTACACCCCCTCTCGGTCTACTACAGCCAGGAAGCCCGGATGTACGCGCTGCTCGGCCTGGCCTCCGCGTTGACGTTGTTTTTTAGTCTAAAGTCAAAAGTCACAAGTCGAAAGGCGAAAGGCGAAAGGCGAAAGGCGAAGCGCGAAGATTGGCAGATCCAAAATCCAAAATCCAAAATCCAAAATTCCCCCTTACTCCTTACTCCTTACTCCTTACGCCTTACTTTCAGCATCGCACTTGGCCTCTATACGCAATACGCCTACATCTTCGTTCTGATAGGGCTGAATCTGGCGTTTGGCGTGGATTGGCTGTTGCGGCGGCCGTGGGAATGGCGCGCCAAGGATTGGCGCGCCAATCCTTGGCGCGCGTTGTGGCGGTGGATCGCGGCGCACGCGCTCGGTGGATTAGCGTTTCTGCCGTGGGCGCCGATTGCGTTGGGGGCGAGCGGCTGGCGTCCGCCGGATTTGGATTCGGCGCGGGCCGCTCAGGAGATTGCGCGGGCGCTGCTCGTGGGGATTACGCTCCCAGTGGCAGGCGCTCTCTGGGTGATTGTCTGCGGCGCGCTCTTGCTAATCTTGGCGCTGACGACGCGCGCGCGTTCACGGTTCGGCGCGTGGGCGGTACTAGGGATGACGTTGGTCCTCCCGCTGCTGCTGATCGTCCTCGGCCTTTATCGCCCGGCATACCTCAAGTTCATGTTGGCTGCGGTTGCGCCGTTGGCGGTAGTCTTGGCCTTGCCGTTATCTCGCGCGCAATCTTGGATAGAGAAAGCGCGCAATGGCATTGCCGGATTGCTCCTGCTGGCGCTGCTCTGGGCGCAGTTGACTTCGCTGCAACATCTCTACGCCGATCCCGCCTACGCCCGCGACGACTATCGCGGCCTCGCGGCGCGCATCGCGGCTGAGGCGCGTCCCGGCGACGCAATCTTGCTCAGCGCGCCGAACCAGTGGGAAGTCTTCACCTATTACTACCGGGGACCGCTGCCGGTGTATCCCGCGCCTTACCGGCCCGATCCAGCGAAGGCAGCGCAATGGGTAGAAGGCATCACGGCGGACCATGCGCGCCTGTTCGTTCTCTTTTGGGGCGACGCAGAATCCGACCCAGACCGTCTGATCGAGCCATATCTAGCGCGCAACGCCTACAAAGCGGCGGATACGTGGATCAGCACGGTGCGGCTGGCGGTCTACGGGACGGGGGTTTTGCCGGACGCGCCCACCGCATCCCTGGACGCCCGGTTAGGCGATAGCATTGCGCTCGAAGGTTACGCACTGCCGGAGGCTGCCTTTGCGCCCGGCGACATCATCCCGCTGACTTTGTTTTGGCGCACAGAGACCACACCGGCGGAACGCTACAAGGTCTTCGTTCACCTGAGCGATGCAGCAGGAACCTTAGTCGCGCAGACCGACACCGAGCCGGGCGGCGGCTTTGCGCTCACGACGCTGTGGCAGCCAGGGCAGTCGCTCATTGACCGGTATGGTGTGCTCGCGCCGCCGAACCTTGCGCCGGGGGACTATCGCCTTCTGGTGGGGATGTACGGCTTCTCTGGGGAACGGCTGCCGGTGACGCTGAACGGCCAACCGGCAGGCGACACACTGCCACTGACGACGCTTACCGTGACATCACCGCAATAACCACCGGCACTGCCGTCAGCGAATCGCTCTGCGCCACATTGGGCATCCACAGCCCCGATGAAGCCCCGCCGTCGAGGTTGAGCGCGATATCCACGTTCAGATCAGACTCCGCGAGCCACGTCGCCAGCGCGTGCAAGCTGAAGAACCCGCGCGGCGCGATTAGCAACAGGATGCGCCCACTGTCATCCTGGGCGACCACCGTGCGGCGGGCCGGACGTCCGTCGTCGGCGTCGGCAGGAAAGCCCATAATGCCGCCCGGTTTGACGAGCACGGGGAAACATTGCACCGCCTCGCGCAGCGGCTCGGACGGGTCGTAGGGCCATGTCCGCAGCCAGCGCACGCTCACCGCGCCGGCGTCCGTCACCGCGAACATCCCCGCGAAATCGCCGAAAGGCGTTCCGAAGCGCTCGCGGTTGCTGATCGTCAGCCCGGTCACGATTTGCTGTTCCGTGAAGTATCCTCCGTTCACCACCAGCGTCGCCCCAGTCTGCTGCGCCCAGGCGCTCACCAATGCAGGCGCGCCCGGCGCATACAGCACGCGGAACGTCACAGCGGTCGGGTCGAGGCGGGCGATGGTCACGCGCTCCACGTTAGTCTCCACGGTGACGTTGAGGCTGCGGACCTCGATGCCCGGTTGGGTGGTCTGCCAGCCGGTGTCTGCCGGGAGCGGGGTCGATGTGGGTGGGATGATGGGGGTGGGCGTTGCTGTGGGCGTCGGCGTGAGGGTGGGCGTCGGCGTCGGCCAGGGGGTGAAGAGTGGCGCGTTACACGCCAGCGTGAGCAACAATCCGGCAAATATAACGAGCACAAGCCATTTTTTCGTCATAACCGCTATCATACCGCAGATTTTGGATTTGGGGATGATAACCTATGCGCCCTGGCCCTGAAGAGGCCAGGCGAAAAGAGCAAAGCCCTTCGGGCTATACTCATGGCTGCGAGCTTTCGTTGGCTTGACAACTGCCTTGCTTATGGCATAATTTCCTTACAAAGGCGTTGATGGAGACGAGTACGCGCCGGAAGCCGCTCCAGCGAATTCGGGGAAGTGCGAGCCGAGTGCAAGAGCCAACGCAGAAAATCCCTCCGGAGCCGTCCGCCGAAAGATCAGGGATTAGGAACTAGGGATTGGGAATTAGGAACTAGGGATTGGGAATTAGGAAGGATGACGCCTTGATTCCCCAGTTACCAGTTACCAGTTACCAGTTACCAGTTACCAGTTACCAGTTACCAGTTACCAGTTACTAATTACCAATCCTCGATTGAGTAGACCGGGCCGGGTTTGCCACCCGTTATCCACGGCGCGACGGTGATGGCCGTCGAATGAGAGGTTCCGCGTTGGGCGGGACAATCAGGGTGGTACCGCGAGAGCAGAATGACACGCTCCCGTCCCTGTGGGGATGGGGGCGTGTTTGTTTGGAGTGCCCAGGGCTGGAAGCCCAGGGCCAAAAGAGCAAAGCCCCTGCGGGGCTGGGGGAATCAGCCCGAAGGGCTTCGCTCTTTGAGCTAGATGTTTAGCTTCTGGGTAAGGAGGCCCAGGGCTGGAAGCCCCAGGGCCAAAAGAGCAAAGCCCCTACGGGGCTGGGGGAATCAGCCCGAAGGGCTTGGCGCTTTTCGCCAGATGCTTTAGCTTCTGGGCAAGGAGGCCCAGGGCTGGAAGCCCAGGGCCAAAAGGGCAAAGCCCCTGCGGGGCTGGAGAGACCAGCCCGAAGGGCTTGGCGCTTTTCGCCAGATGCTTTAGCTTCTGGGTAAGGAGGCCCAGGGCTGGAAGCCCCAGGGCCAAAA
>DAOUAY010000092.1:0-12265 GCA_034432995.1 Anaerolineae bacterium
CGTGGCAAACCGTAAGCAGAAAGTCGTCGTGGCGTTGAGCGGCGGGGTGGATAGCGCGGTCGCCGCTGCGCTGTTGGTGGAGCAGGGCTACGACGTGGTCGGCAGGATGCTGAACCTGTGGAAGGAACGCGACGCCGGCGCGGAGAATCGCTGCTGCACGCTCGACGCCGTCGAAGATGCGCGTCGCGTCGCGCGGGTTTTGGGGATTCCCTTCCGTATGGTGAATTGCATCGCCGAGTTCAAGCAACAGGTGGTGGATGCCTTCATCGCCGAGTACGCGCGCGGGCGCACCCCCAATCCCTGTCTGACGTGCAACCGGCTGATCAAATTCGGCTTTCTGTGGGACGTGGCGCAAGCGTGCGACGCCGATTTTCTGGCGACCGGCCATTACGCGCGCGTCGAGGAGCGTGACGGGCGCTATCACTTGCTGCGAGGCGTGGATCGCGCCAAGGACCAGAGTTACGTCTTGTACATGTTGGAACAGGCGCAGTTGCGTCATATTCTGTTTCCGCTTGGCGCGCGCACCAAAGCGCAAGTGCGGGAGATCGCGGTCCGCTGGAACTTGCCCGTGGCGCAGAAAGCGGAAAGCCAGGAGATTTGCTTCGTGCATGACGATTACCGGCGCTTTTTGCAAACCTACGCGCCGGACAGCATCCGCCCCGGCCCGATGCTGGATCGCGCCGGCCGCGAATTGGGGCAGCATCAGGGCTTGCCGTTCTACACGATCGGCCAGCGGCACGGCCTGGGATTGGCCTGGAGCGAACCGTTGTACGTGCTGGAGATCGACGCCGCGCGCAACGCGCTCATCGTTGGCCCGCAAGCGCAGTTGGGCCGCGCCGAGTTGCGGGTGCGGGAGGTCAGCTACGTGGCGGGGGCGCCGCCAGAAGCGCCGCTGCCCGTGACCGTCAAAATCCGCTACAAGGCGGCGGACGCAGACGCGCTGCTCTATCCAGAGGCAGGAGCGACCGCGCGCGTCGTGTTCGCCGCGCCGCTGCGCGACATCACGCCGGGGCAGGGCGCGGTGTTCTATCAGGACGAGGCCGTGGTGGGCGGGGGGATTATCGTCAAGGAATAATGTGGCGGCTAAATCCCCGATCCTTCGTAGAGGATAGACCCGGAGCGGTACTCTTCCCACTGTTGCAGGCGGTCGTCGAGGGTTTCACAGTCGAGCGGCGCTTCGACGTTGTGTTCGGCGCGTAGCCATTGCGCTTGTTCGCACAATTCCGCCAGCGTGACCGTATCCAGCAAATCGATGATCGCTTTACCCAATCGTCCCCACAGCAGATGCGTGACGCACGTATCGGCGCGCGGGCACAGCGTTTCTGGCGCATCTCCCACACAGAAGACCGGTTCCAGTTGCTCATCCACCGCGCGAAGCACATCGGCGGCGGTGATGGCGGCGGGATCGCGCGCCAGCACGTATCCACCGCCCGGCCCCATGACGCTTTCGACCAGCCCGGCTTGCTTTAGCTTGACGAACAGGTGCGCCAGGTAGTTGCTCGAAATCTCCTGGCGTTCGACGATGTCTTTGCGTAGCACTGGCGTCTCGTCCTGGTGTAGCGCCAGGTCTACCATGGCTCGTAACGCATAACGTCCTAATGTAGAAAGTCGCATCTACTACTCCCTTGAAAATAGGCCAAAGTCCGAAGTCCAAAATCCAAAGTCTTCATAATCCGTTCAAATCCGTTCAATCCGTTGACAAGTTTTCATCCGACCGGTGAACCGCCGGTTAATGAGAATTTCCCTTTTCTGAAGTCTATTGTATAATAGTTGTGTATTTTAGTCAACCATAGAGGCGTATGGATAAGGAGATATTGTATGGACAAGAAGACGGGGTATTTGTTGGCAGTCATTCGCATCAGTTTGGGTTGGATTTTCCTCTGGGCCTTTCTCGATAAGCTCTTTGGGTTGGGGCGTTCGACCGCGCCGGAAAACGCCTGGTTGGCCGGCGGCTCGCCGACGGCCGGTTTCCTCAGCTTTGCCGCGCGCGGGCCTTTGGTTGGATTATTTCAAAGTCTGGCTGGCAGCCCGGTCGTCGATGTGTTGTTCATGGTGGGGCTGCTCGGATTGGGACTGGCGCTGCTGTTGGGCATCGGCCTGAAGGTCGCCGGCGTCGCCGGCCCAGTGCTGATGGTACTGATGTGGTTGTCACAGCTTCCACCGGCGACCAATCCGTTTATGGACAGTCACATCATCTATGCTCTGGTCATAGCTTTGTTGCCGTTGCTGAAAGCCGGGCACACGCTGGGGCTGGGAAAGTGGTGGGTGGAAAAAACTCGTCAGTGGCCCATTTTGCAGTAGGACACTATCGGTGCAGGAGGCGCTCTACCTATGAAGCTTGCCGCACCCATTCCCGAAGGATTGCGCCGTTATACCCGGCAGATGGTATTGCCCGGCATCGGTGTGGAAGGCCAACAACGGCTCCAGCAGGCGCGCGTGGCTGTGCTCGGCGTGGGCGCGTTGGGGACGGCGTTGGCTTCCGGCGTGGCGCGCGCCGGGGTGGGATTCGTGCGCTTGATCGACCGCGACTTCATCGAAGAGCACAACTTGCAACGGCAACTGCTCTTCGATGAAGACGACATCGCCGCGAATCTCCCCAAGGCAGTCGCGGCGGCGGAGAAACTGCGCCGCGTCAATTCGCGCATCACGATAGAGCCGGTGGTGGAAGACGTGACGCCCGCGAACATCGAGCGCCTGATCACTGATTGCGATCTGGCGCTGGATGGCGGCGATAATTTCGAGCTGCGGATGCTGCTCAACGACGCCGCGCTCAAGCACCACATCCCCTGGGTTTACGGCGCGGTCATCGCCACGCACGGCGTCGTGATGCCGATCCTGCCGGACGACGGGCCGTGCTTCCGCTGCCTGCTGCCCGATTTGCCCACGCCTGGCGCGACGCCGACGTGCGAAACGGCCGGCGTGCTGGGGACGGTCCCGCAGATCATCGCGGCTTATCAAGTGACCGAGGCGCTGAAGTGGCTCACCGGGCAGCACAAGGCGCTATGCCGCGACCTGCGTTACATAGACGTGTGGCACAATCTCTACGAGCGCGTGCAGGTTCTCAAGGGAGAGGTGGTGTGCCCGGCGTGCGACGAGCGGCGTTTCGAGTTCCTGGAAGGCCGGCATCACACCCGCAGCGAGACGCTGTGCGGGCGCGATGCGGTGCAGGTGCGCCCGGCCGGAATCGCGCGCCCGGATTTCGCGGCGCTGGCGGAACGGCTGGCGCCGCTGGGTGAAGTACGGCACAACGAGTTCTTGCTGCGGCTGCGCGTAGAAGCATACGAAATCACGTTATTCCTGGATGGACGCGCGATCATCCAGGGGACGAGCGACGAAGGGGTGGCCCGTTCTTTGTATACGCGCTACATCGGCTTGTAACTTCCTCGTCAGTATCGTAGGGCGATTTGCCGCATCGCCTTACAGAGCCTCATTACGCCGTGTTCCATGACGGTGAATTTGCGGGTATAATAGCCGCTATGCAGTGTCGCGTCGGTTGTGGGGCGTGTTGCATCGCCCTCTCGATTTCTTCTTCTATTCCGGGGATGCCCGATGGCAAGCCGGCCGGTGTGCGCTGCGTGCAGCTCACTGCGGACAATCTGTGCGCCCTCTACGAATCGCCGGAACGCCCGCTCGTCTGTACCTGGCTGCGTCCCAACGCGGAGATGTGCGGGCAGAGCCGTGAGGAGGCGTTGGCGTATCTCACGGCGTTGGAGATCGCTACGCAACCCTGACCGCCACGAAATTGCTTGCGCCGGATCATAATCCGGCGTTGCGGAGACGGCGGAGTATGATCCGCCTTAAGCGTTGAAGTGAGGCTATTTTCGAATGGTGATTATCCCCTACGAACCTGAACAGTTACCGGCTCTTCAAATCCTCATCAACGCGCATCTGGAGATGACGATTCCCGGCTGGGCGCTGCCTGCCGAGTATATCGCCGAGCGGTTGACGCGCCACCCTGAACAATACATTCTCGATCCGTGGGTAGTCGAGCGGCGAACACTCGTCAGTGTGGAAGCGGAACGGGTTCTGGCGGCAGTTCACCTTTTGCGTTATGGCGACGGCGACGAAGTTGCGCCCGACTATCGCAACGCGGGCGATATGGCGTGGCTGCTGTTCGCGCCGGAAGCAGAAGCAGCAGGATACGAGTTGCTCGCGGCGGCGCGCCAGCAGATGCAGCAGTGGGGCGTCCACGTGACTTACGCCTGGGATGCCGGCTTGCCGGTTCCGCTGCGCAGCGGCATCCCGGATGCATGGCCGCATATCCGCGACCTGTTTGCCGATTTCGGTTTTGCGGCGGAGGGTGGGGTAGAGTACATCTTCGGCGGTGCATTGGGTGCTGCCCTGTTCCCTGGCGTTGCTCCGCTGGATGGAGTATGTGTGCATCCTGCTGTTTCCGGTGTCGAGACGACGTTCATCTTGCGCCACCACGATGAGCACATCGGACGCTGTGAGTGCGTGGCCGACCTTACCCAGGATGGGCGTTTGCCGGCTTTTGCGGGGTGGGGCAAGTTGGAGATGCTCGAAGTGGCGGCGCCCTGGCGCAACCACGGCCTGGGGCGCTGGCTGGTACAACACGCCGTCGCCTGGCTGCGGGAGATGGGGTGCGCGCGCATCGCCTTCTCCGTCACGCCGGACGACGACGCGCGCGGCGCGGGGCGCTTCTACCGGCGCTTGGGGTGGGAGCGGTGGCTGACGCTGGAAAAGGGATGGGTGGATCGAGGCGTTTGCCTGGATCGTTGACGTCGTTCTATATTTGTGGTATACCTGAGATAGCAGGTGAAGAGGGAGGCCAGCTATGACGACCGAAATACTCGTACAGGTAACGCCGCAAGAATTGCGAATTCCATTATCCGGACTAGATGCATCATGGCAGGATGCGGAACTGGAATTGGTGCGGGAGCCTCAGGCTATCTTGATTCGTCGCAAATCTGCCCAACCTATGCCACGGCACAAACTGCAAACTGTACTGCGCGATCCTGGCGCGTTATATGAAACTGACACACCTGCACAAGCTCAAATGACGGCTAAGGGGTTATTGCTCTCCTACCCGATGCTGCAGGATTGGGGAGAAATAGAAATCATCGCAGAAACGCGTCGCATTATCATTCAGCCTAGAGCTTCATCAGCTTCTGATCGTCAACAAGTGTTGCGGACCTTGGAGTCCTGTGGGTTTTTATCCTCAGCACAACCATTGCCGGATGACCACGCCCCTTTATCTGCCGCAGAGCAGGCGGAGTTGTCACAGGCATTTAGCGTCGGGAGGCCGTTGTCTACGATTATCATCGAAGAGCGTGAAGAACGATGATGACTTACTATCTGGATTCCAGTGTCGCTGTCAAATTGTACGTGACGGAAACTGGCAGCGATTGGATGCGCAGTTTGCTTCTAACGCCACCACAAGATTTGGTTGTGATAAGTTCTCACCTGTTGTGTGTTGAGGTATGGAGTGCTTTTGCCCGTCGTCTGCGTGCGGGTACAGTAACGCTGGATCAACATACGCGCATCCATGACTGGTTTCTTCAACATCGTCATGAATTGTATCGTTTCAGGGCAGTGGATGAAGAGATTATTCAGAAGACTCGTGAGTTGTTCGTGGCGTATGCCTTGCGTGCCTATGACGCAATACATCTGGCAACCGCATTGCTTGCTAATCGGCAATTGCTTTCAAAGCATTTACCGCCAGTGACCTTTCTCTGCGCCGACGATCAGTTGGTCGCCGCTGCCGCCGCCGAAGGGCTGGCGGTCGATAACCCCAACGATCATCCCTGATATGGAACTCCTTGGCGGACCTCTCTTTGCAGTCGCCGGCGCGGGGGAATCCCACGGGCCGGGCTACACCACGATTGTCTTTGGTTGCCCGCCGGGCCTGTGGTTGACCCGGGCCGACATTCAACGTCACCTGGACCGCCGCCGTCCCGGCGGCAGCGTCCACGGGACGCCGCGCAGTGAAGCCGACAAAGTGGCGCTGCTCTCCGGCCTCTACACCGACGATCACGACGCGCTGCTCGCCGGGCCGGAAGTCCGCACGATCGCCGGCGATGTGGAGAGCGTCACCCGCACTTACGCAGCCGGCTACACCACCGGCGAACCGATTGCCGCGCTTGTCCTCTCCACCGCCCAACGCTCCGGCGACTATAGCCAGTTCGCCGGGCTGCAGGGCGAGGTCCGCCCCGGGCACGCCGATTTGGTGAAACGCCGCCAGGCGCGCGGCTTCAACGACCCGCGCGGCGGCGGGCGCGCCAGCTATCGCGCGACCGTTTCGGACGTGATCGGCGGTTCGGTTGCGCGGCTGTATCTGGAACGGCAGTTTGGGACGGTGTTCCTCTCGTCGTTGGCGCAGGTGGGAACGCTCAAGGCGTCCGTCACCCTGGCGGAGACGGCGGAACGGCTGGCTTTGCAACACACGCAGGCGCATCCAGTTCCGGTGGATGACCTGCGCCAACTCGAAACGATACTCGCCGCCGCCGAACTGCCCACACTCGACGCCGATTTCGCCCACGAGGCTGCCGCGTTCATCGAGGCGGTACGCGCGGACGGCGACTCCATTGGCGCGGTGGTGGAGGTTGTGGCGGTGAACGTCCCGGCGTTGGCGGGCGCGCCGCTCTACGAGAGCCTCAAGCTGCGGCTGATGGGCGCGCTCGGCGGGCTGCACGCGGCGCAAGGCGTCGAGATCGGTTCCGGCTTCGACGTGGTCACGCGGCGCGGCAGCGAGAACAACGATCCGATCCGCGCGACGGGCTACCAGAGCAATCACCATGGCGGCTTGCTCGGCGGGATTACGACGGGGATGCCGCTCGTGTGCCGCGTCGCCTTCAAGCCGACGGCCTCGATCCAGAAACCGCAACTGTCGGTGCGCCAGAACTTCGAAGAGATCGACTTCGCGCTCAAGAAAGGTCGCCACGATCCGTGCGTCGGCGTCCGCGCTGGGGTGACGCTGGAATCGCGGATGGCGATCGAGTTGCTGAACGCGGTGTTGGTGGGGGAGAGCCGTCAGCCGTCAGCGGTCAGCTTTCAGCTTTTTGCTGCTGAGGGCTGATTGCTGATTGCCACAGATGAAATTCACCACGAATCCTCACGAATTCACACTAATTTTCGTTTTATTGGTGGAGATTCGTGCAGATTCGTGGTTAGCTTTTGAGGGGCAGGGGTATGAACGTCTCGGTGATACTTGGGCATCCACAGCCGGGCAGTTTCAACCACGCGATTGCGGAGACGGCGGTGCGGGCGCTGCGCGAGGGTGGGCACACGGTCTGGTTCCACGATTTGTACGCGGAAGGCTTCGATCCCATTCTGCCATACGCAGAAATTCCCAGGGGCGCGGCGCTCCCGCCTGACATCCAGCAGCACTGCAACGAGATCGCGGCGGTGGACGGCATCGTGATCGTGCATCCCAACTGGTGGGGCCAGCCGCCGGCGATCCTCAAGGGGTGGGTGGATCGCGTGATCCGGCCCGGCGTGGCTTACGAGTTCCTCGAAGGCGACGGCGGGGAGGGCGCGCCGGTGGGTTTGCTCAAGGCGCGGGCGGCGCTGGTGTTCAACACGGCCAATACGCCGGAGCAGCGCGAGAACGAGGTCTTCGGCGACCCGTTGCAGCTTCTTTGGAAAAACTGCATTTTCGATCTGTGCGGCGTGCCGGTGTTTTACCGGAAGATGTACCGGGTCATCGTCACCAGCACGGCGGAAGAGCGGCGGGCGTGGCTGGATGAAGTGCGTATGACAGTATCCCATTATTTCCCGGATTCGAGATAGTATGTCTTCTTTCGTTGGACACGCTCTTAGCGGTTTGGGCGTTTATGCTGTCACACAGCCCCCGAAAAAGCTTGCGCTGCGCGACGTTGTGTGGCTTGGGTGGGTCACATTTGTGGCGTTAGCGCCTGACCTGGACTATATTTTCCCGGCGCTTTACGTGCGGCGCGCTTCGACGGGTGTTTTGCGCGTCACTCATTCTATCGTTGGCTGTTTGCTGTTCCCTGTGCTCACCCTGCTGGTCCTTTCGCGGTTGAAGTTGACACGGGAAATCCGGCGGCTGTATGCTGTCCAGGTCGTTCTGGCGGGATTGTCGCATCTAGGGATGGATTTGCTGGTAGGGGTGGCGTCGCTGCCGGTGTTGTGGCCGTTCACGGAACAGCGGTTCAGGTTGCCGTTTGGCATTTTGCCCAGCGGTCCTGCATTTCGGCTGGACAATGTCTACATGTACCGCAATCTGTTGATGGAAGCCGGCGCACTCGTCCCACTGTACGCCGGGATTTACCTGACGCGTTTTGCCAAGTTTGACGGACGGAAGCGCAGTATCGGCGTCGCGGCGTTGTGGCTGTGTTCGTTGGGGTTCATGGGATGGGCGTTCACGCTGGCGCGGTGAGCGGGGATCTGGCGATCCCCTTGAAGCGAGAGGCGCGGTGAGCGGGGATCTGGCGATCCCCTTGAAGCGAGAAGCGCGGTGAGCGGGGATCTGGCGATCCCCTTGAAGCGAGAAGCGCGTGTCCATGGAAGGGGGATGCAGTTTATCATGAATCTTGTGCTGACCGGTTTTATGGGAACGGGCAAGACGACCGTCGGGCGTGAGGCGGCGCGGCGGTTGGGGCGCGCGTTCGTGGATATGGACGACGTTATCGCGGCGCGGGCGGGCAAGCCGATTCCGCGCATCTTCGCGGAGGACGGTGAGGCGGCGTTCCGCGCGCTCGAGGCGGCGGTGTGCGCCGAGTTGAGCGCGCAGGATGGGCTGGTGATTGCGACGGGTGGCGGGGCGCTGGTGAATGCGAGCAATCGCCGGGTGATGATGTATGGCGTGGGAGGGGCGCGGTCGGAGACCGGCCCCAGCACTATGAGCCATGTGGTGATTTGCCTGGATGCGAGTCCTGACGAAATTTTGCGGCGCGTGGGGGGCAACGCCGATCGGCCCTTGCTCAATGTGCCGGATCCGGCGGCGCGCGTCGCTGAACTGCTGGCGGCTCGCCGCGACGCCTACGGCGCGATCCCCTGGCATATCGAAACGAGCGGGCGCGAGGTGGATGAGGTGGTCGCGCAGGTGGTGGCGCTGGCGGAGACGGTCACGCTGCCGGTGAAATACCCCGGAGGCGAGTATCCGATTCATATCGGGCGCGGATTGCTGGCGCACCTGGGCGGGGCGTTGCGGGCGGCGGGGGTGCGCGAGGGGACGGCGGTGGCGATTGTCACCAATCCCGTTGTGGCGGCGGCGGGCGCGGTCGGAGACTGGCCTGAGCGAGCGGAATGTACAGAGGGAACGCGGTCAGAGACCGGCCCCAGCAGTAAGGAAGAAAACGGGCCCGAGCAAGGCTACGCGGGGCGGGTGGAGACGGTGTTGCGCGAGGCGGGCTACCGGCCCTTCGTCTGCACGATTCCCGATGGCGAGCAGCACAAGACGTTGGACACGGTGCGCGCGCTTTACGATCAGTTCCTCGCGGGACAGCTCGACCGCAGCGGGGTGGCGCTGGCGCTCGGCGGCGGCGTGACGGGTGACATCGCCGGGTTCGCAGCGGCGACGTTCATGCGCGGGACGCGCTTCGTGCAGGTTCCCACCTCGCTGCTGGCGATGACGGATGCCAGCGTGGGCGGCAAGACGGGCGTCGATCTGCCGCAGGGCAAGAATCTCGTCGGCGCGTTCAAGCAGCCGGAGCTGGTGTTGATCGATCTGGATGTACTCGACACGCTCCCTGAAGCCGAGTTCCGTTCCGGGATGGCGGAGTTGCTCAAGCACGGGATCATCGGCGCGCCAGAGCTATTGGAAAAGATGCAAGGGGCAAGAGGCAAGGGGCAAGAATCCTGCATCCTGCATCTTGCATCCTGTATCTTGCATCCTGCATCCTGCATCTTTAGCGCGGTCGTTGCGGGTGAAGATCGAGATTGTGGAAGAGGATCCGTTCGAGAGGGGGCGGCGGGCGGTGTTGAATTTGGGGCACACGACGGCGCACGGGTTGGAGCAGGTGAGCGAGTTCACGCTGCGCCACGGGGACGCGGTGAGTATCGGGATGGTCGTGGCGGCGCGGATCGCGGCGGCGTTGGGGCGCGCGGAGCCGGGACTGGCGGCGCGCATCGCGGACGTGCTGGCGGCGTGGGGATTGCCGGTGACGTGCCCGCCGTATCCCGTGGAGGCGATCTGGCAAGCGATGACGCACGATAAGAAGAAGCAGGGCAAGGGGCTGCGCTGGATTCTGCCGCGTGCGCTCGGCGACGTGGAGATTGCCGACGACGTGCCGGAGAGCCTGGTCAGGCAAATTCTGGTGGAGATGGGGGCGAGGGAATGAATCACGAATCACGAATCACGAATCACGAATCGGAGAATCAGCGAATTGGCGAATCGGGGAATTACGAATCACGAATTACGAATCACGAATTACGAATTACGAATCATGAATCGCCGATTACTGATTACCAGTTACCGATTACCAAGATTCTGGTGTTGCACGGGCCGAATTTGAATTTGTTGGGGCGGCGGGAGCCGGAGACGTATGGGCGGGTGACGTTGGCGGAGATCGATGCGGCGCTAACAGCGGCGGCGGAGGGGCGGGCGGAATTACGGATTTTGCAGTCCAACAGTGAGGGTGCGCTGATCGATGCGCTGCACGCGGCGATGGATTGGGCCGACGGCGTGCTTATCAATCCGGGCGGCTACACGCACACGAGCGTCGCGCTGCGGGATGCGATTGCGGGAACGGGGCTGCCGGCGGTCGAGGTACACCTGTCCAACATCCACGCGCGCGAGGAATTCCGGCATAAGTCGCTTATTGCGCCGGTCTGCGTGGGGCAGATTTGCGGGTTTGGCTGGCGAAGTTATTTGCTGGGGTTGGAGGCGTTGCTGGAGCATCTTGCGTTGAAAGTTGAAAGTCGAAAGTCGAAAGTCAGGGGGCAAGAGGCAAGAGGCAAGAGGCAAGAAGCAGAAAGTGAAGATATTGCATCTTGCATCCTGCATCCTGCATCCTGTATCCTGCATCCTGCTGCGCGTTTACGCAACCTGCCGCCGTATCCTTTTGCGCGGTGGGAAGGGGTGGTGAATGGGGTGAAGCAGCGGGGTATAGACGTGATCCGGTTGGACATCGGCAACCCGGATATGCCGCCGGATGACGCGGTGATCGAGGCGCTGTACACGGCGGCGAAGAGGCCGGATGCGCATGGGTATTCCGGGTATCGCGGGCTGCCGGAATTTCGGCGGGCGTTGGCGCGGTACTATGCGCGGCGCTTCGGGGTGACGCTCGATCCCGACCGGCAGGTGGCGCCGCTGATCGGGTCGAAGGAGGGGATCGTCAATATGGCGCTGGCGTGGTTGGATGCGGGCGACAGTTCGCATGGACTCGCTGCAAGTCTGGCGTTGTTGCCCGATCCCGGCTACGCGCCTTACGCGGCGGGTGTGCGGCTGGCAGGGGCGGAGTTCGAGACGTTCCCCTTGCTGGCGGAAAACGGGTTCCTGCCGGATTTCGACGCGATCCCCGCTGCGGTGGCCGACCGCGCGAAGTTGATGTGGTTGAATTATCCCAACAATCCCACAGGGGCCGTGGCCGATCTGGATTTTCTGGCGCGGGCGGTGGACTTCGCCCGGCAGCACGGCATCCTGTTGTGTTACGACGCGCCGTATTGCGATTTGACCTTCGGCGATTACGTCGCGCCGAGTATTTTGCAGGTGGAGGGGGCGATGGACGTGGCGGTGGAGTTCAACTCGCTCTCGAAGACGTTCAACATGGCCGGATGGCGGATGGGGATGGCGGTGGGGAACGAGGGCGCGCTGGCGGCGCTGGCGCAGGTGAAGTCGAATATGGATTCGGGGCTGTTTCATCCGCTGCAAGAGGCGGCCATTGTCGCGCTCGATGCTACGACGCCGGCGTGGTTGGCGGCGCGCAATGCGCTGTACCGCGAGCGGTTCGATATCCTCAGCGAAGGGTTGCGCGCGTTGGGGATGACGGCGCAGCCGCCGCAGGCGACGCTCTATCTGTGGGCGGCGATCCCGGCGGGGTGGGCGTCTTCTGAGGCGTTCGCGCTGGCGGTGATGGAACGGACGGGGGTGGTGTTCGCGCCCGGTTCGTTCTTCGGCCCGGCGGGGGAGGGGTACGTGCGGGTGTCGGTGACGGCGTCGACGGGGCAGGTACGGGAGGCGGCGGAGAGGATGAGAAATGAGAAATGAGTAATGAGAAATGAGTAATGAGAAATGAGTAACGAGTAACGAGTAATGAGTAACGAGTAATGAGTAATGAGTAATGAGATACCACTGGTAAAATCTCAATTGCGCACATTAACAAAAAGAATAAAATCAACTGAA
>DAOUAY010000093.1:0-14400 GCA_034432995.1 Anaerolineae bacterium
TGCCTGATCCGGCGACTCTTCGTATGACCTTTTGTTTTGAGTGCTCTGGAGATATGATGCGCGACAATTCGCAGGCTTTTGATCACCCCGCTTATCACTGCCCCCTTTGTCGGGCGAGTGACGCAACGCCTGCGTTGACGAAAAACGGCTATACGATCGTGCGTTGTAGCGCATAGTGAGGCCCCAATGACTCGTGTATTATTCATTGCACGTTATCGCGACGCCACGATGCGTCGCAAGATTGATTATCTGGCCAGGGAGCAAGATATAGAAATTTGCTACGTGACACCAGCTCACTGGCAGGACGATTTTCTACGCGTGACGCAGACTAACGAAGAGGGGACCTTCCGCCAAATTGCCATCTCTCTCACGAAGCCGTCCGATCCCCACCGGGCGCTGTTTCGGACGATTGATTTTACTATCCGCCGCTTCAAGCCGCAAATCATCCATGCGGAAGAAGAGCCAGACAGCCTGAGCGCCCTGCAAATCGTATGGGCACGGCGTCTCTTTGCCCCAGGGGCGCGACTTTGTCTGCACACCTGGCAAAACGTAGATCGCCCGAAATCGCTTGCGGTACGCTGGGTTATGCGCCAGACTTTAGCTGCAGCCGACCTGGTGTTTTGTGCCAATCTGGATGCGGTTGCACTTCTTCGGCATTACGGTTTCGACCGCCCTTTGCCAACTATACCGGCGATAGGCGTTGATACTGAGGTTTTTACTGTGTGTTCACCACATCAAAATTCTGCATCAGACGCCCCGTTGCTAGGCTATGTTGGTCGATTCATACCAGAGAAAGGCATCGACATTCTGATCCAGGCTTTGGCTATCTTGCGTCGAACAGCTATTCCATTCGCCCGTTTACGTCTGATCGGCGCCGGGCCGCAGCAGAACGAGCTTGCGATACAGGCTGCCGAGTTGGGCATAGCGGAGGCTGTAGAGTTTGTCGCGCCGCTGCCGCCCACTCAGATTGCTCAGGCGATGTGCGCATTCGACGTCCTCATTCTCCCTAGTCGTACCACGTCGGTCTGGAAAGAACAGCTCGGTCGAGTGCTGTTGGAGGCCATGGCTTGTGGGGTTCCGGTGATTGGCTCGGATTCGGGCGCGATTCCCGAAGTGATTGGCGATGCCGGCTTGATCTTCCCCGAAGGCGATGCCGTAGAACTGGCGCACCGCGTTGAGCAGATCCTCACCGATCCAGAATTGCATCAGCAGTGCTCGCGGCGCGGCATCGAACGGGTGCAGGAGCACTATAGTCAACGGGTGTTGGCGACAAAAACCGTTGCTATCTATCGTCAAATGTTGGTATGAACACATTGTCCCGGACTGCCTCCATTGTCATACTGAACTACAATACATGCGATCTCTTGTCGCAAGTGTTGCATTGCATCAGCCCTGATATGATGGTAACCGGCTGGCACACCATCGTCGTCGACAACGCCTCTACCGACGGCAGCGCCGATATGGTCGCACGCGAATTTCCCACCGTACAGCTCATCCGCAGCCCTGAAAACCTCGGTTTTGCGCGGGGCAACAACCTGGGAATCCGTGTCACTCATCCTGACACCCCCTATATCTTATTGCTTAACAGTGATACCGTGGTCAAACCGGAATCATTAGCAGCTCTCGTACGCTTTATGGACGCGCACCCAGAGGCCGGCGCCGTCAGCCCACGTCTGCTGCGTCCTGATGGCACACCGCAGCCTTTTGCTTTTGGCGGCGACCCCACACCGGTTTATCTACTGCGGCGCGGTTTCAACCAATTGATCTTGCGCCGTTATCTCCACGATTGGGCGACGAACAAAACCCGGATCGTGGATTGGGTCTCTGGCGCGTGTATGCTTGTCCGCCGGGAAGCAATTGATCAGGTTGGCCCGCTGGATGAAAATATGTTTATGTACTTTGAAGATAACGATTGGTGTTTGAGAATGCGCAAGGCGGGATGGCAGGTATACTACAACCCTCAAGTTGAAATTGTACATTTGGGCGGACAGAGCCTCAAGAAGAACCCAAAAGCGCAAAACGCTTACTATGATAGTCTGGCCTATTTCTATGCCAAGCATTATGGACGAATGGCGCAGTGGCTATTGAGACTTGTATTGCCTCTGTACCGACGGGTAAACCGGTGACGCACCATACAAGGGAAAAACTATGCAGGTCGTGCAATTTCGAATATTCATGGTATCATGATAGCAACAGTGTAAGCATGTTATCACGCTAAGGAGTGCCATGATCCGAACCCAAGTTCAATTGGAGGAACGCCAATATCGCGTTTTGAAGGAACTATCGGCCCACTATCAAGTCGCTGTAGCCGAACTGGTGCGTGAGGCGGTAGATATGTTACTACAGACGAAGCGCGAAGTCGTGGTTTCCGCGGATGAACGCCGGCGCCGCGCTATCGCTGCTGTGGGACGTTATCATAGCGAGGTGTCTGATCTGGCGGAGAATCACGATCTTTACCTGGCGCAAGCCTACGCGGATGCTGCACTGTGATTTTCGTCGACACTTCTGCATTTCTGGCAATCCTGAATCATGGGGATCGCTTTCACGCTCCGGCCGGCGCAGCCTGGCGGACATGGATAACTCAGGATGAGCGGTTGATCACCAGTAACTACATTGTGCTTGAAGCTACGGCTTTGGTGCAGCACCGCCTGGGCGTGGATGCCGTGACAACGTTGCACGACGATATGGTGCCTTTACTCCATGTAGAGTGGATCGATGCTGCCTTGCATAATCTGGCGGTGAACGTTTTGCTGACCCACCGCCAACGGCAACTTAGTTTGGTGGATTGCAGCAGCTTCGCCTTAATGCGACAATTAGGCATTTATCATGTTTTCACCTTTGATCGTCATTTTGCCGAACAAGGCTTCACTTGTCTCCCTAAACCCAACAGTGGAAACGACCAATGAAAACCAGCGTCATCGTCCCAACCTATAACGAAAAAGAAAACATCGAGTCGCTCGTTACACAGCTTCTTGCGTTGCCTGTACCGGTCGATGTCATCGTCGTGGACGACAACTCGCCCGACGGCACCG
The DNA here is from genome assembly GCA_034432995.1 of Anaerolineae bacterium. GTDB lineage: Bacteria > Chloroflexota > Anaerolineae > B4-G1 > SLSP01 > DSWT01. The sequence continues at coordinate 3,033 of DAOUAY010000093.1, forward strand.
GTGCCATCGCCGACCGGTTGACGTCCGAAAACCCGGGTCGTGTTCACGTCATTCACCGCGCCGGCAAGCTGGGATTGGGCACAGCTTACGTCGCGGGTTTCCACAAAGCCATCGCCGCCGGATACGATCTCATCGTCACGATGGATGCGGATTTTTCCCATCCACCCAAAAACATCCCCGACATGGTGACCAAGATCGGGCAGGGTTACGATCTGGTCATCGGCAGCCGTTACGTGCCGGGCGGCGCGGCGATTGAATGTACGCTACCACGTAAGATGCTCAGTTGGGGCGCGAACGCCTTCGCGCGAATTCTGCTCGGTCTGCAAGCGCACGATACGACTGCCGGTTTTCGCTGTTACCGCCGCCAGGTGTTAGAGTCTATCGCGCTCGATCAAATCTTCTCCAATGGTTATTCTTTCCTTATCGAGATGCTTTACCGTGTGCAACGCGCCGGTTGGAAAGTCGGTGAGGTCCCCATCATTTTCCAGAATCGCCAACAGGGCGTGTCCAAAATATCGCGGAACGAGATTGTCAAGGCGCTTTACACCGTGTTGCGCCTCTTCCGCACGCGATTGTTGGGGAAGGCGGCATGACGCCCTCTGCCCCTGAATGTGTGATGGAACATATCTGCTGCAATCTGTGCGGCGCGGATGATTACAAGGTCCGCATTTCCTCAACGCTCGATCGCAAAAAACGCGCTGACTGGAATGCCTACGCCTGCACCAACGGCGGTTACGGTGATCATGGCCCGATCGTCGTGTGCAAGCAGTGCGGATTTGTCTACGCTGATCCCAGACCCCAGAGCACTGAGGTGCTCGACATCTACGAGGCCGTACAAGATCCCCTGTATGTCGAGGAGCGCGAGGGGCGCGTGTTGACTTTCGAACACCATCTGCGCCCACTGGAGCGTGTAACCGGCCCGGCCAATGGCCGTCGCTTGCTTGACGTGGGCGCTCATACCGGTGTCTTTGTGGACATCGCGACCCGCCACGGGTGGGATGCCTGGGGCGTCGAACCGAGCACGTGGGCGGTCGAACAGGCTCGCGCGCAGGGCCTCCAGATGCACCTGGGCACGCTCGAAAATACCGCTTTCCCTGCTGATCATTTTAGTGTCGTTACGATGTGGGATGTGATCGAACATGTCCCCGATCCATGTGCCACATTGCAGGCAGCCTGGCGTGTGCTGGAACCTGGCGGCCTTCTCGTCGTCCATACGATGGATATCGACAGCCTTTTCTCACGATTGATGGGGCGGCGCTGGCCCTGGTACATGGAAATGCACCTGTTTTACTTTTCTCGCCACACGTTGGTCGCCATGTTGAACAAGGCCGGATTTTGTGTGCGGTGGATGGGGGCGCAGGGTCGGTATCTGCAAGCCGGATATCTGGCGAGTCGGGTGACGGCGCTGCTGCCGTGGGTCGGACGGCCTCTGGAACGCTTGGTGACGGGGTTGAAACTGCGTGAGGTGGCACTGCGGATCAATCTGGGCGACCTTTTCACCACGTATGCGCAAAAAGTTGGCAAGTGAAGTAGAGTTTGACAACAACTATCGCTATGCTATAATTTTCGTGGGTGTTGTAAAACACACTGCGACTTCGTTCATCTTACCGCCGGCGCTGACTTAATCGTGACGCTGGCGGTTATGTTCTATAAGGGGATGAATGAATTAAAACTGTGCTGTGAATTGAACTAAGGAGGCACAAACGAAATGAGAAACAAAAGTGTAAAAAGATGGGGGGCGCTGCTGGTGGTGGCGCTGACCTTGTCCACACAGATTCTGGTCCCGTTGGTGGCTGCGCGCGAGCTACAGACGTTCCCGCAGCAAGATGCCGGAAACCTGTTGGTGAACCCAGGATTCGAAGGTATTGGCCGGCCTATGGATAACGCATCATTCAACCCCAACAACTGGACGCGCGATACGTTCACCGGGGTACAGTATGGCGAAATTTACACACCTGAAGGGTGGGTCACCTGGTGGCAGGAAGGGGAGTTTGGTCGCCCAGAGTGTAAGGTCACCTATAAAGAACCGCCATTCGTGAACCCTATGCGCATCTATAGCGGGTATCACGCTGTTATGTGTTTTACATTCACGCGCAGGCAAAATGCCGGCCATTTCCAGGTGGTGCGTAACGTTGCCCCTGGAACGGTTCTGGAAGCCTCCTATTACGCCCATGCCTGGTCATGTAATGAAGATGCCGATCCAGCCCTATCCTGTGGCGATCCGTATTCTTTCTACTTCCGGGTCGGCGTCGATCCCAATGGGGGAACAGACCCCTTCAGCCCTAACATCGTCTGGAGTAACCCCTACTATTACTATGACAAATTCGGGCTGGTAGGGCCACTGCAGGTCACTGCGGGGGCAACCGGCGCTGTGACATTCTTTACGAATTATTACGGCAAGTGGCAAAACAGGCACAATGATGGGTATGCTGATAATCTGGTCTTGAAGGTGGTCTCGCAAGGCACGCCCCCGACATCGACACCCGCACCGCCGCCGCCGACCCCGGAGGTACAGCCCACACCTATCCCCGTTGTGCCACAATCTACGCCGACCCCCCGACCCGACGGTGCGGTCGTGCATGTCGTCGTTGCTGGCGATACGATGTTCGGCCTGGCGATCCAGTATGGCGTGGCCCTGGATGAATTGCGCCGCCTCAATGCAGGTAACGTTATCAACGATTTCCTCAGCATCGGCCAGGAAGTCATCATCTCCGGCACGCCGCTGGCCGCGCCCACCACAGCCCCTGTAACACAACCGGAAGCGACCGTTCCACCGACCGAGCCGGCGCCTGCGGAGACGGCGGCCCCTGGCGCTGCCGGTAATCTACCGGCTGCACCCACCGGTAACACAGCTTCACTGTGTGTGTTGGCTTACTATGATGCCGACAACGATATGTTCAGGCAAGCTGACGCCGGCGAGATGGCGTTGCCGAACGCCGAGATCACTCTTGTCGGGACGTCTGGTCCGGCAGGGACCTACCGGACTGACGGGATCAGCGAGCCATACTGTTTCCAGAACCTCGAACCGGGGGACTACGTTCTGCGCCATACACCACCTCCGGGTTACAAACTCATTGATGTCGGGCAATGGAATATTCCTCTGAGCGCCGGGAAGGTTTCTTCGCTCAACCTGGGCTACGCGCAAGACAACAGTTCCGCCGCGGAAACCGGGACCAAGCCATCGAGTCCTGAGACGCCTGCGACAGCCGAGGCGACCACAGAAAGCGAGCAACCTGGTGGCATTACGCGAGTGCTCAACACGGTCTTGCGTATCACCGGCATCATCGTCCTGGTTTTGGCGATTGCAGTGGGAGCGCTTTTCTTCTTGTCGCGTCGGGCAATGTAGTCCCTTTCACCGACAAAACGAACAGGCCATCGAGATCTCGATGGCCTGTTTTTTTGTAGAATTACAATCTGCGTGCGCCTGGCTAGACGCTTCTACCATTCTTCGTCTTCATCTTCTTCGTCTTCTTCATCCCATTCCAGATCGTCTTCGTCTTCCTCTAGCTCATCCAGTGCATTGTCGTCATCCTCGAAATCGTAGACGGCCTCGAGTTCCAGGGGATTGACATCCACGACCTCGAGTTCAGTGCCGCACGCTTCGCAGAAAATACGATCCCACCGTTCCAGATCGGACGGGATGACCAATTTGCCGTTACATTCAGGACATCGCGCCATTTTCTTACTCCTGTAAAAAATGAATGCAGCCAATCTCACCTTTGACTATAACGAAAATTCGGAGAATGTCAATATTTTGACTTTTCTTCTGACAGTGCTAAGATTGACCATAAGCAACTTATAATGCATTTATATGTTTATTCTCACCATTCACTCTATTGTTCTTTATGGAGAAATTATTTATGGAGACAACCCTTATACTCCGTCTTATCGGCGTCATTATTTTCGGTTCGGCAGGAGCAGCCCTAGGTATCCAAATCATTGAAATTCCCTCAATCCCGCAAACGATTCACCTTTACGTCACCATCGCTGGTGGCATCATTGGCGGACTCTTTGGCTTTATCTTCATGCCCAGGCTGACGCTCAAGCCGTTTACGCGACTGCGCCGCGCCATTCAGCAACTCCCGGCCCCGGTCATCTTTTCGGCGGCGGCGGGCTTGTTTCTGGGGCTGGCTTTGGGCGCTATCGCGGCCTACCCCTTATCGCTGCTGCCGCGCCCTCTGGGGCAGTTCCTCCCCTTCATCGTTGCGGCCGCCTTTGGTTATATCGGTTTGACGATCACCACGATGCGGCCCGACCTGTTACAAGGGCTGCGGGGACGCCTTTTTCACGGCGAGACCCCGGCCGTCACGAAGGGTGACCCGGAAGAACAATGCAAACCGGCAGTGCTGCTGGATACCAGTGTCATCATCGACGGACGGATTGCCGACATTTGTCGCACCGGCTTCATCCAGGGCGAATTGGTCGTGCCGTTGTTTGTGCTAAACGAATTGCAGCATGTGGCCGACTCTGCCGACACCTTGCGCCGCAATCGTGGACGGCGCGGGCTGGAAATCCTGCGCCAATTGCAAGAGGATTCTCCTGTGCCGGTGCGTCTCACCGATGCCGACGCTCCAGGCGTGCGCGAGGTGGACGATAAGCTCATCGCGCTGGCCAAAGAGATGGGAGGCTCTATCCTCACCAACGACTACAATCTCAACCGCGTGGCCGAACTTCAGGCTGTGCCTGTGCTCAACGTCAACGAACTGGCAAACGCCGTCAAGACGGTCCTGCTCCCCGGGGAAAGTTTCACGATTCACGTCCTCCAGGCCGGCAAAGAGCAGAACCAGGGAGTGGGGTACCTCGACGATGGGACTATGGTGGTGGTCGAAGAGGGAGTGCGCTACATCGGTGATACCATCGACGTCACCGTGAGCAAAATCCTGCAAACGGCAGCCGGACGGATGATTTTTGCCCGGCCCGATAACAGCGAATAATCGGAGTACTGCGGGTCATGGCTCTCAAAGTCTATAATCACCTCAGCCGCGAACTGGAACGTTTCAAGCCGTTGCGCCCGGAACACGTCGGCCTGTATGCCTGCGGTCCGACGGTCTACGATCACGCTCATCTCGGCCACGCCAAGACATACGTGGCCATGGATGTTATCGTGCGCTATCTGCGCTATCTGGGTTACAACGTCCGTTACGTGCGTAATCTCACCGATGTGGGGCATCTGCTGGATACCGGCGAGGATCGCATCAGCCGGGGCGCGCGCCGCGAGCGTGTCGAGCCGATGGAGCTGGTGGAGACCTACATCAACAGTTTCAACGATGACATGGATGCCCTGGGCGTTGTCCGGCCTAAAATCACCCCGCGTGCGACGTGCCACGTTCCTGAGATCATCGTGTGGGTCGAGGACCTGCTTAGCCAGGGATACGCTTATGAGGTGGCCGGGAACGTCTACTTCTCCGTCGAAAAATTCCCCGAATATGGCAAGCTCTCGCAGCGTCAGGTTGACGAGCAGCAAGCCGGTGCGCGCGTGGAAGTGCGCGAGGAAAAGCGCCATCCCGCCGACTTTGCGCTCTGGAAACGCGCCGATCCCGAACACCTGATGCGGTGGCCCAGTCCGTGGGGTGAAGGCTACCCCGGCTGGCACATCGAGTGCTCGGTGATGGCCACCAAGTATCTGGGTGAAACTTTCGATATCCACGGTGGGGGACTGGAAAACGTGTTCCCGCACAACGAGTGTGAAATTGCGCAGGCCGAAGCTCGCAACGCCGCGCCTTTCGCCAATTACTGGTTGTTGGTCGGCTCGCTGACGGTCAACGGTGTGAAGATGAGCAAAAGCCTGGGCAACTTTCTCACCATCAAGGATGCCCTCAGCTTGTACTCTGCCGAGGCGATCCGTTATTTCATCCTCAGCAGTCATTACCGCGGGCCGGTCGATTTCGGTCGAGATGCCCTGCAGGCGGCACAGCGCGGCGTTGGTCGTTTGCACAATACGGTGCGCAAGCTCCGTTACGCGATGAAAGATGCGGCCGCAGCGGCGGGCACGGCGGTGCTGGCCCAGGTCGGCAGCCTGGACGATTACCGCGAGGATTTCCAGGCGGCGATGGATGACGACTTCAATACCCCGCAGGCGCTGGCGACGCTGTTCGAGTTCGTCAAAGAAGTCAACCGCCACCTGGATGAGAACTCACGGCACGCGATGGGGACGTTGGCCGCCATGGATCGCATTTTCCGCGACCTGGGCGAGAAGGTCCTGGGCATTGTGCCCGACAACCTGGAAGAGCGCGAAGGCGGGGCAACCGTCGCGGGTCTGGTGGAATTTCTGCTGCAATTGCGACAGCAGGCCCGCGAGGCGCGGGAGTGGGGTCGGGCAGATCTCATTCGCAGCCGCATGGCGGAGTTGGGAATCCTCATCGAAGACGGCCCCGGCGACACGACGTGGCGGCTGGCCTGACGAGGTAACGCCCGTGCGCGAGTGGCTCTTCGGGCGGCAGGCGGTACGCGAGTCGCTGCGCGCCGGACGCCGGCAGCCCGCGCGTTTGCTCTTGCTGGAGGGCGCCGCCCGCGCGCCCATCATCGACGACATTGCGGCGGCGGCGCAGCAACGCCGTATCCCCATCGAAAAATGTTCACGCCAGTTGCTCGACCGCATCCTGGGTCACGAGGAGCACCAGGGCGTGGCGCTGGAGACCTCTGCTTATCCCTATGCCGACATCCCGGCGATGCTCAGCCTGGCGCAGGCGCGTCAGGAACCCCCGTTGCTCCTGCTGCTCGATTTGCTTCAGGATGTCCACAACCTGGGCAGCCTGCTCCGCACCGCTGAAGCTGTGGGGGTTCACGGCGTCGTGATTCAGGAGCGCCGCGCGGCCGGCGTCACTCCTGCTACTGTCAACATCGCATCGGGGGCAGTGGAACATCTCCTCGTGGCGCAAGTGACCAACCTGGTGAAAGAGATCGAGCGGCTCAAGGCGCTCGACGTGTGGATTGCCGGCCTGGAGGATACGCCGGGGGCGCGCCCCTACACGGAGACGAACATGATTTTGCCCCTGGCCATCGTCGTGGGGAGCGAAGGTGCGGGAGTGCGCCGCCTGGTCCGCGAGCGTTGCGACTGGCTGCTATCTATCCCGATGCGCGGGCAGATCAATTCGCTCAACGCCGCCGTCGCCGGTTCATTGGCTCTCTACGAGGCCCTGCGCCAACGCGCTTTATAGTTCCAGCACCATTTGCACCAACGGGCGGTGCAGCGTGAAACCCACATCGTACAACGCTTGCGCCAACGGCGCTTGATCGGCGACGAGGGCGATCACCGGCCACGGCGCGAAACGGCGTGTCGCGTGTAGCGCCTGCGCCACCACAGCCTGCATACCGGCCTCCCCCGTTTTCGGGTGAGCGAGGATATCCCACACGTGAAACCGGCTGCGCCGGTCGGTCTTGACGCGTAAAGCCAGCCGCGGCTCAATGTCGCCATATAGCCAGGCTGCTTCGTGCTCGCCGGAAAACCACAGATCGAGTTTGCGCTCGAAGCCGCCGTAGGCGTATTCGTTGGGCCGGATTTCGAGCACCCACTTTTGACGGCGGCTGTAGATCTCATCGGCCAGGCGCATCCACAACAGACGATCTTTGGGCTTGCTGGCCCGCCACGCCAGAGTGGTTTGTCTCCCGTTGGGCCAGGGCACATCTGCCGGCCGGAGCAGGTGCAGTTGCCGGCCCACCGCTTCGAAGCCGATGTGCGTATACAAGGTGCATGCCGACGGGTTGTCCTCGCGCACTTCCAGGCCGATCCAGCGTGCGCCCTGCTGCCGCGCCGCGGTGACGGCGGCTTCGACCATCGCGCGTCCGATGCCCATCCCCCGGTATTCCGGGTGGACGACCACATTGCCGATCATCTGGCCCCGGCTGTGGCTTGGGAGCGCGTAGCGCAGCGATAGATTCCCGATGATGCGTCCTGCTTCGACCCACACAAAGCCGGTCGGTTCCATGTCTGGGCTTAGCCCCAATGCAGACAGCGTGCGGTGCTGCGCCGTCTGGCGCATCTGCGCCAGCATCTTCAGTCCTTGCGGATCTAGCTCATTCTCGAACCCCAGCGCGACCAGATCGACAATTTCCAGCACGTCCCGTTGTGGATCGACCGGTCTGACGCCGCTGTGCGCTCTCATGTGAATCACTGTCATCGGTGTTACATCCTGTCTGTGAGTATCACAAAAATTATACCATTTTGAGCGAAGTTTACTGCATCGACAAAGCCTACAAAAGTCTTAGTCCCCCCCGCAGCTAGGGCTTTGTCATTCTCGTTAAACGTCCCATTGTGCGCTGCGCGTGGTTCGCCAGAACCACGTCCGACACCACCGCGTGGCTTAAAGCGGGGAACTGGCGTTCCCCGCGCAGCGAGAATGATAAGACCCTACCCGCAGCGCGCCGATTGCATTAACTGCGCCTCAGTCTATAATGAGAAAGAATCAAAGTCAGGCTGCCAACAGCGCCAACTTTGGACTTTTGACTTTGGACTTTTGACTTTTGACTTATGCCCGAGGAGGAAATCCAATGAAACGAATTCGCGTGTGGTTGTGGACGGCGCTACTGGGGACGCTCATCTTGGCTGCGTGTACCGACCCCACCCTGACTCCACAGTTCATCGCCACATCGGCGTCTACCCTACCTACCTCTGTTCCCCCAACCATGACGCCCTCGCCGACGCCGGAGCCACAGGCGGCTTTGGTCAACGGGCAACCTATTCTCCTCGCCGATTACGAGCGCGAGGTGGCCCTTTACGCGGAATCGATGACGGCGGCAGGTCAGGATGCCTCTACCGCTGAAGGTCAAGATGCCCTGGAGCAAGGGCGTGCGCTGGTCTTGGAGATGATGATCAACCAGGTGTTGATCGAACAGGCGGCTCAGACCGCAGGAGTTGCGGTCACAGATGAAGACCTCGACGCGACCATCCAGGCGCTCCGTGAAGAGACCGGGGAAGAAGCATTTCAACAATGGCTCACCGACCAGGGGATGTCGTTGGAGGAATTCCGTATCCGGCTGCGCCGCGATATGATCGCCACGCAGATGGCCAACCGCGCTGTCGAAGTCGTCCCCACGCACGGCGAACACATCCACGCGCGCCACATCCTGGCTAACAGTGAGGAAGAAGCGCGGCAAATCCTCGCCCAACTCCAGGCCGGTGGCGATTTTGTGAGCCTCGCGCGCACCTATTCGCAGGATACCAGCACCCGCGATACCGGCGGCGATCTGGGCTTCTTCCCACGCGGTATCCTGACTGCCCCGGAAGTGGAGGCGGCAGCTTTTGCCCTCGAACCGGGGCAGTTCAGTGATGTGATCCAGAGCAGTATGGGCTACCATATCGTCCAGCTCGTTGAACGGGTCCCCGATATGGAAATCGACCCTGAACATTTGCGCTTGCTGCGCGAAAAAGCCTCCCGCGACTGGCTGGAAGGGTTACGCGCTGCGGCGACCATCGAGCGTTTTGTGCCATCCACACCGTAGGAGAGAACCATGGGAAGCAGAGATCGGTTGTTCAATGTTCTGAGTCTGGTAATGCTCGCTTTGACCCTCATCACGGTCCTTTGCTACATCCTGATTGCGATCAATCCCTACCTGCCTTTCAATCCTTTCCCTCCGCCTCCCCGGAGGATTGTTGTGGTCGCCACCAACACGCCGACGCCCACACCCGAACGCACACCGGTGGCGACGTGGACGCCCACGAACACGCCCACCATCACGCCGACGCCGCCGGCTACGTTCACGCCGACGCCGACCCGCACGCCAACACCCATCACGCCATCCCCTACGCGGACGAACACGCCGACGCCGACGCCGCGCGTGACCCGTTCGCCGTGGCCCTTCAGTTACGAGATCACGTATGAGACGCCGATCTACAACTGTAACTGGCTTGGCGTTGCCGGCACCGTCGTCGACATCGACGGCAATCACCTGCGCGGTTATCCCATCCACGTCTGGGGTGGGGGCATCGATGTCGTCGTCAACTCCGGCGACAAGCAGAATTATGGGGACTCGGGATGGGAGCAGTTCTTCCTCAACAATCCCCAGGAACTTAGAGGTGTGTTCCGCGTGCAGATTCACGACAAGAACAACCCGAATCACCCGCCGGTTTCGCCGGAGGTTGTCTTGAACTTCCCCGGTTTCTGCTCGCAGTCGCTGGCGCTGATCACGTTTACCAAGAATCACTAAACGATGCGGTATAACGCTTTTCCTGGTTTATGGCTTCAAGGGGATCGTCAGATCCCCGGTTATGCGCGGGAATCGGGGATCTGGCGATCCCCTCCGAGCATCGTTGTGGAAACTTCACCTGTACTGTACTGACGATGGGTACGCTGTACGTCGTCGGCACGCCCATCGGGAATTTGGAGGACATCACGCTGCGCGCGGTGCGCGTCCTCCAGGATGTGCAGCTTATTGCGGCGGAGGACACGCGCAAGGCTCGCGTTCTGTTGGACCGGCACGCGATCCGCACACCGGTCACGTCCTTTTTCGAAGGAAACGAGCGTTACAAACTGAACGCGATTTTGGCGGCGCTGGCTATCGGCGACGTAGCCTTGATCTCGGAAGCCGGCATGCCCGGCATCTCCGACCCGGGCTATCCGTTGATTCAGGCTGCCATCGCGCAGGGGATTCCGGTCGTCCCGGTCCCCGGCCCGTCGGCGCATACGGCGGCGCTGGTCGTGTCGGGTTTGCCCACCGATAGCTTCTGCTTTCTGGGATTTCTACCCCGCAAGAAGTCCGAGCGAGAGGCGCGCCTGGCAGAAATGGCGGCGCTCCGGGCCACGCTGGTGTGTTACGAAGCCCCGCATCGCCTGCGCGCGACGCTCGAGGCGCTGCACACCGTCTTGGGCAACCGCGCCATCGCGCTGTGCCGCGAGTTGACCAAGCATTACGAAGAGGTCTGGCGCGGCGACGTGGCCGGCGCGCTGGCCCACATCGCGGAGACTCCACCACGCGGCGAGTACACCCTCGTGATTGCCGGTGCGCCGGAAGATGTGGCGCGCTGGGGGATCGAGGAAGTGCGCATGGCCCTGGCGGAGCGCATCGCGGCAGGACTCTCGCGGTCGCAGGCGGCGCGCGAAGTCGCAGGTTTGTCCGGCTGGTCCCGGCGCGACATCTACACTTTGGAGACATAACCGAGCAGAAAGCATTGGCCGCAGTAAATCACAAAATGCTCCGAGGGGATCGTCAGATCCCCGTTCCGGTCTGTCGAATTTTCGGATAGGTTGTTGACTGGATCATCAACCAGAGGTAAAGTTATGATGCTAGATACCCTTCCCCATGTCGAGGCGCGCCCATACTTACTGCAAAACAGTGTTCAACATTATGCCTGGGGGACCCGTGGGAACCATGCCTTTATCCCGAATCTACTGGGCTTCAAACCGGAATCCGGGTTACCCTATGCTGAATTGTG
>DAOUAY010000094.1:0-7599 GCA_034432995.1 Anaerolineae bacterium
GCCAGGATACCCATCGGTTCGCGTGGTTCTTTTTGGGTTTTGCGCTCCTCGGTCACAGGTCTATTTTACCATATCCAGGCCAAATGACGAATTACAGACTCAGTAGATCGAAAATCGAAGACTACAAAAGTCTCAGCACGTACCGTGTCTTGCAAACCGGTTGTTTAACGTGCATACTGGCTCAAACAAGCGCCTCATGAGACTTTTGTAGTCTGGCACCTGTTCATCCTGCATCTTGCTCTCTTGTATCTTGCTTGACAGCTTCATGCTTTATGTTACAATCTTTCGCGTGTGCCCTCATCGTCTAGTCAGGTCTAGGACACAGGCCTTTCAAGCCTGGTACATGGGTTCGAATCCCGTTGAGGGCACTAAATCAAATAAAACGCCGCCCTGGATTTAGGCGGCGTTTTTGTTTCCTGCGTGCGTCTTTGTCAACCACGTATCACATCCGCTAGACCCCGCGTTGCCCACCAGGTCGAAAACGCCGCCGGCGAAAAGACGGGCACACCATAGCATTGCGTCTCAGGAAAATGCCTCACATTGCCGGTAATCAATGGAACCGACAACTCGACAGCAATCTCCAAGAACGGCGCATCGGAAATGTCAGGAAGATCAACAGCCAGCGGAGGCGCCGTCACTGCGATCCCATTGCCAAACAGGTAATCCAGCACTTGAGTAACCTCATTAGCGTCGAACCCAAAACGCGGACGCGCCAGCACTTGCCTGTACTCGATGCGAATACGGTCATCATACGCCAGTTGCAGGTCGCCGGTCATGAGCAGATCGAGGATCCGGCTCGACGGCCCAAAAGCGGAAAGCAAACCGGAGACCAACACGTTGGTATCAACGACGACGATCATACTGCAGGCGCATTTGCGGCTCTTACAGCCGCGATTTCAGCGTTCACATCATCGAGCGACAGGCGGTCCACTCCGGTCTGCGCTGCTGCCTGGCGTAGCCGCGAAACGGCAGCCTGCGCGCGTGAGCGTCGCACCATAGCCAAAACCTCTTCGACAGAGTTCTGCTCGACATCGCTGAGGATGGCGATAGGTTTGCCATTGTTGGTCAACACCAATTCACCCTGTTCGCGCAATTTCTCCCATATCTCTGCTGAGCGAATTCTCAGATCACGCACGGTGATAAATTCCATGGTACACCTCTGTGCTTCTTATGGTCTACAGATATGCTACAACACAAAACCGGATTTGTCAATGCGCGAATATACTTCCGATCCCGGGCAACAAATCCTTGACGTTCGCCACCGGCTTCCCGGCATCGAACAGCAGATACCGCGCCGACTCGTATGGATACGCGTGGATGCCGCTCGCCAGGCGCAATTGCCGCCCTCCGGCCACCACGCGATACCCGTTCCGGCAGCCGATGTGCCCCGTCACCAGGATCGTTTGCGGCGTGTAACCCTCCGAGAGGTGATACAATAGCGCTTCGACGTGCCCGCTGTAGGCCACCTCGCCGTACTGCAACTCATTGCTCTCACACAAGGCTGCCCATAGCAGATCGAAGGCCGGTTCGGCCATAGCAAACTGGCTGATGAGATAATCGTCGTAGTGGGGGTCGTGCGGGTCGGTGATGCCGAGATAGTCGCGCATGAGGTCTGCGTAAGGCGCGTCGGATAGCTCGCCGACACGGAGGCGCAACAGTTCCCGGTACTGTAATGGCGCACGCGCCGCGCCGCGCGCCCACACATTCCGGTGGGAGAAGGCGAACAGGTGCGCCATCGCCTCCCGGTCGCGCGCCGGCGGAAAAGCGCCGGCGTGACAGATCGCCACGCCCGCGCGCGTGCGCACGAAGAACGGCAAACTGTCGAAAAATGACAATACGGCATCGCGGTGTTGGCTCAATGCCGCCTCGAAGCGCGGCGTGTAGGTGAAGTCGCCTTTGGAGAGGACAACGGCATAAAGATGCGCCATTTCGTGATTGCCGAGCAGCACAACGAGGCGCGGGCCGAGCGTTTCGCGCAGCGTCATCAGGTCGAGGACGATGTCCAGCGAGCGATCCGTTTCCGGCGGCCCTTCGCTGTGGATGAAGTCCCCGGCCAGCACAAGAGTATCCACCAGACCGCGTTCACGCAAGGCCAGGAAGATGTCGCGGTAGCGTTGGTACAGCGGCCAATCGCCGTGCAAGTCGGTGACGACCATGACGACGCCGTCATCCAACGAAACAACGCGGTTTGGAATGATTGACATGAAATTCGTACCTGACCGACATTATGCTTGCGCGGGGTCACAATCCCGCGCTCTGTGAAAAACGGCGGATTGTGATCCGCCAGAAGCGTTCCAATAAACAAGAATAAGGCGACAAACTGGCTGTTGCCTGCACAGCTTGCCGCCCCGACTATCCGACTAACAACTACACGACTACACGACTATTGATACAGAATATCGTCCCAGGGATGCCGGTAAAGCGGCTGCTTGAGCCTGACCTGATCGAAGTAGTGACCCATGACGCCGATGCTGCGCCCCAGGACGAAGAGGCCGTTGAAGTAGCCGAGTTCCACAACGTCGTGGATTTCGGCGGGCGTGAACCCGCAACTGCTCAACATATCCACCAGGCAGATGCCAATGCAGCCGTCCACGTTGAGGATCAGGTTGTTGCGCTTGCTGGTGGTGATCTTCTCCACATCCAGGGCGAAGTCCAACAACGGCGTCGCGGTGAAATGGCTCTTGGCGAATTCCTTGACGATGGTGACGCGCATATCGGGGTTTTGCACGCTCTTGACGCGGTGGCCGATGCCGGGGATGAGAATCCCTTTGGCCTTCATGTCGTCCACGAACTGCGCGGGCGTCATCCCCTGGTCGAAAGCGGTCTTGAAAGTGCGCGCCGCGTCGTCGATGGCGCCGCCGAAGCGCGGGCCGATGGTCAGCAGGCCGCTCACCAGCGAGGAAATCAGGTCTTTCCCGGCGCGCGCCGCCACAATCGCGTTGTGCGCCGCGCTGACCGCCGGGCCGTGATCCGCCGTAATCACGAGCGCCAGCTCGATGAATTCGCGCGCATACGCCGGCAACTCGCGCTGGAACCACAGCAGGCCGATGACGCCGCCGATGCCCATATCGCGCTCGATCACCTCGGTGATGGGCATTTTATGGTAGGTCAGTTCTTCGCCGCGATCATCGGAAATCGTTGACATAAAGCTGGTCGGTTTGCGGATCAAGCCCTGGCGCACCGCCGCCGCGTAGTCCATAGGCATGGGCGGGGGCGTCGGTTCCTCGATGGGTGTGATTTTCCCTTCTGCCTTCAACTTTTCGTAGACCTCGCGGATTTTGTCGCCAAAGGTATCGAAGGAGTCCGGCACGATGGCGCCGGCTTCGCGCAGGGCGGCGTTTTTCGCGTCGGCGGTCTCCGCTGCGCCGCCGGCCTTCGCGCCGGCGTGACCGAACTGGACGCCTGTGGGGAACACTTTGGCGCAGGTGCCCGTCACCCAAATGACAAGTGGCTTGGCGATGCGCCCGTCTTTGAGCGCGTCCACGATGGCGTATTCTTCGGCGCCGCCCAACTCGCCCAAACAGACGAGCATCTTGATGGCGGGGTTGGCTTCGTAGCGCAGCAAGTGATCGAGCAGGCGCGAGCCGGGATAGGCGTCGCCGCCGATGGCGATGCCCTCGTAGATGCCGTCGGCGTTGAGCGCGACGATGTTGAAGGTTTCGTTGGTGAGGCCGCCGCTCTTGCCGACGTAGCCCACGCTGCCGGGACGGTGCAGCTTGGCCTCGATGATGTTATCGGGCGGGCCGCCGGTGTTGCCGATTTTGAACGCACCCGCCGCCAAGCCACCGACCGTCGCCGGGCCGATGATGACCTTGCCCAGTTCGCGCGCCTGCGCCGCCATGATGCGCGATTGGCGCTCCGGCACGCCTTCAGCGATCACGACGACAGTGCGAATAACCGGCAAAGCCAGCGCCTCCATGGTCGAAGCGAAGGCCGAGCGGAAGCTGGCGAAGTTGACCATAACATCCGCCTCTGGATGCGCGGCAGCGGCCTCGGCCAGGGTTGTGTAGATGGGGATCATCACCTCGCGGCTGCCGAAAAATGGGCGGTGGAAGCCGGGTTCGCCTGTCGGATTGACGATGGCAACGACGGAGTGCGTCTGGCGGCGGCAGAGGTGGTCGAAGTCCAACATGCGCTGGATAGCCGCCGTCTGCATCCCAAAGACGATAGATGTGGTCGAACGATCAAAGAGTAGATAGTCTGGTTTGCTCATAATTCGCCTCCTTCCTGGTGATCGTCCGCGATCAACGCCATGGAAACGATGCGCGTCATGTGCGTCTCCGGCCCGTAGACCTCGATGGGCACGCCGAGTTCCGGACCCAATTTGCGCATCAGCGCCAGGCCTTCCTGGTAGTTGGGTCCGCCGCGCCGCACGTAGATGTGGACGTTGTTCTCTTGCAAGCGCGCCTTGTATTCGCGCAGCGCGTCCACGATGCCGGTGAAGGTCTTGGCGACGTCGGTGAAGTTGGCGATGCCGCCACCGATGAGGAGGAACTTGGGCCGCCCCTGCGGATCGGGACGGCGCGTCATCAGATCGAGCATCGTGCGGGCGTACTCGCGGGTTTCGTCGGTGGTGGGGTTGCCGGAGTATTCGCCGTAGCAGGCCAATTCCTCGGCGAAGCCCAGGTCGGTGACGGTGTCCGCGTAGATGACGCTGGCCCCGCCGCCGGCGATCATCGGCCAGACGCGGCCTTGCGGATTGAGCACCGTCAACTTGAGGCTGGAGCCGCCTTTCTCGTCGAGGCTGCGGATGTACGCCTCTTCCAGCGAGTGGTGCATCCCGAAGGCCGGCGGGAAAGGCAGTTCGCCCCATTTGCGCCCGGCTTCGAAGGCTGCCGTGTCATCCACTTGCCCCACGAAGTCGAGAGGGATCACGATATGATGAACCAGAGCAAAGGGGTTGATCTCCAGATACGTGAAGGCCAAATCCACAAAAAACTTGTAGAGCGCCGTGATGAAGGCCACTGCCGCGTCTTTGCCGTCGAACTCAGGCAATTGTCCGGCAACGTCCACATCTTCGACACTGCCGAGCACCGGCACAGGGATTTGCGCCACCGAGTCCCAGTTTTCCTCGATGTCGATGCCGCCTTGCAGGGAGAAGTAGATGACGTCCTGCTCGCGCTCCGTACGGATGGCGATGAACATCTCGTCGTCTTGGTCGTGGGGGACGAACGGCTCGATCATGAAGACCGAGAGCTTGTCCGTCGTCTTCCCCACGGTCACTTCCTTGTGCATCCGCGCGGCGATCCACGCTTTCGCTCCGGCGAAATCGAGGTTCAGCCCTAGCAGGCCGTGCTTGCCCCGCTTGCCAAACAGTTGATCCGGTTTGGCGACCAGCCGGTCGGTGAGTAGCCACGGATGGTCGGCGGCGAGCCGATCCCAGTCCGTGTCGGCCTCCACCAGAACGATTTTACCCGGATAGCTAAATCCAGGCAGATAATCAGGGAGATAGCGCGCCAACAGGCGCTTTGCATCGTATTCGCGTATTGCTCGCCTAGCCATAGCGGTCTCCTTGTTGAGGTAATGGGTAATGAGAAATGGGTAATGAGAAATGAGTAATGAGTAATGAGTAACGAGAAATGAGTGATTCCACTTCCTACTCATTACCCTTTACTCATTACTTCTTACCCTTTACTCATTACTTCTTACTCTTTACTTTAACTTCGACTCCAGCTGCCGTCGCACTGCCAAGATGAAGCCTTCGGTGGTGAGATAGTGATCGACAGGCGGATCGCAGATCAGGGTGAGGTCTTTGGTCATCTGCCCGCTCTCAATCGTCTCGATGACGGCGGCTTCCAACGCTTTGGCGAAGGCCGTCACGCTGGGCGTCCCGTCCAGCTCACCACGCCGCGCCAGGCCACCCGTCCAGGCGAAAATGGAGGCCGTGGAGTTCGTGGACGTCTTCTCGCCGCGCAGATGCGCGTAATAGTGGCGCTGCACCGTGCCGTGCGCCGCCTCGAATTCCATGATGCCGTCCGGGTTCACCAGCACCGACGTCATCAGCGCGAGACTGCCGTAGCCGGTCGCCAGCATATCGCTCATCACGTCGCCGTCGTAGTTCATGCAGGCCCACAAGAAGCCGCCCTCATGCCGGATGACGCGCGCGACGGCGTCATCGATCAGGGTGTAGAAGTAGTCGACGCCGGCGGCATCCATTTCGGCCTTGTGCGCGTCCACCTCTTCCTGGAACGTGTCGCGGAAGAACGAGTGGTAAGTCTTGGAAATGGTATCCTTCGCGGCGAACCACAACGGGATCCGCTGGCTGATCGCGTACTGGATGCAGGCGCGGGCAAAGCTGCGCACGGACTTCTCGGTGTTATGGATGCCCTGGATGACGCCGGCCCCCTTGAAGTCGTGGATCGTGAGTCGCGTCGGCTCCCCGCCGTCCGCCGGGGTAAAGACCAACTCCGCCTTGCCCGGCCCTGGAACCTTGTACTCCTGGTTGCGGTACACGTCGCCGTAGGCGTGACGCCCGATGATGATGGGCTTCTGCCAGGTGCGCACCATCGGGTGGATGTTATGGACGATGATCGGCGCGCGGAAGACGGTGCCGTCGAGGATGCCGCGGATCGTCCCGTTGGGGCTAGGCCATTCCTTCTTGAGGCCATACTCGACGACGCGCTCCTGATTGGGCGTGACCGTCGCGCACTTCACCGCCACGCCGTATTCGGCGGTGGCGTGCGCCGCGTCGAACGTGATCTGATTGTCCGTATCGTCGCGGTGTTTCAGACCGAGATCGAAGTACACGGTCTGCATATCCAGGTACGGCGTCAGCAGCTCATCCTTGATCAACTGCCAGATGATGCGCGTCATCTCGTCGCCGTCCATTTCCACAAGCGGGGTTTTTACGTGTATTTTTTCCATGATTTTCTCCTGTTTTGTTAAAGTTTTTCAAATAAAATAGGACCGGTTTCCCTCAACCACTCCATAACAACTTTCGCAGCTGCCCTGGCTTCTACTGTATCTTCCGCCGAAGGCATAAACCAATCATCAGGATAACGAATTTCAACAGCATAAGGCATCAGCAAAGCCAAATGCTCACGTAACCGCTCCGCTTCTGCATCAAAAAACCGCACTCTCTCAAGGAGCAAAAGCAGATCATGCGTTATCGGCGGCGATTGCCCTCTGAACACCAAATAAGCTTTCATGAATTTTTCAGCCGCTTGCTGACAATGGAAACATACCGTATCATAAGGTATGGTTTGACTACGCAGATTATTCTCCACATTCAGTAGATCACTATCTGCTTTTGCTACCCATTGTCGAGCGATTTCAATGTCACCGTTCATAAACCACAACTCCCTCTCTTAAAACTGTCGAGATAAAAGAAAGTGGAGATTGCTTTCCCTTTTCAATCTCTGCCGGGGTATACACCACCAGATCCATCGCAAAAGGATAGGGACAAAAAAGTTTATAGAGATCGCGACTACGCTTAAAACGGGGAAGATCACTTTCCGCGACGATCAACAAATCCACATCGCTCGCTTCATGGGCGCTGTCTTTAGCATAAGAGCCAAATAGTATGACACGTTCTGCGCCGGCGTGCCTACCGATTTGTGTTGCTACGCGCTGGATTTCGTTTTTATCAATCATCACGTT
>DAOUAY010000095.1:0-2140 GCA_034432995.1 Anaerolineae bacterium
GTGCGCGCGCTGGCGGAAGAACGGCGGGAGCGGAACAAGCACAAGCTGTTCTTCATCGAAGGCGTCGCCGCGATCCGCGCCGCGTATCTCTACGAGTGGGACGTGCGCTGGCTCATCTACTGCCCGGAGGTCGAGCACACCGACTGGGGCGTCGACGTGATCGCGCAGACGCCGCCGGAAGCGCGCCTGGAAGTGAACGAGTATGTCCTCACGCAGCTCAGCGACCGCGAGATGGCCTCCGAGCTGCTGGCGGTGGTGGCGCAGCGCCCTGACGACCTGGCGCGCATCCCGCTCAAGGACGATTTGCTCGTGCTGCTGCTGGATCGTCCGGGCAGTCCCGGCAACCTGGGCAGCACGATCCGCTCCGCCGACGCGCTGGGCGCGGACGCCGTCCTCATCACCGGGCACGCGACGGATGTGTACGATCCCAAGACGGTGCGCGCCAGCATCGGATCGCTGTTCGCGTTGCCCGTGCTGCGCGTCCCGGAACATAACGTTTTGGAGGCGTGGCTGGCGATGGCGCGTGACTCGTTGGGGCGCGTACAGGTGGTCGCCACCAGCCCGCACGCCACAACCCCGCTCTATGATCACGACCTCACCGGCCCCACCGTGGTTGCTATTGGCAACGAGACCGTGGGCCTCAGCCATTACTTCGAGACGCTGTGCGACGCCTACGTTACCATTCCGATGTATGGTTCCGCCACCTCGTTCAACGCCTCGGTGGCGGCGTCCCTCTTCCTCTACGAAGCGCGGCGGCAACGCGCGCAAAAAAGACCGCTTGACGTATAATATACACATCTTTCAGCAGATTAAGCAGATTTAGCAGATTAAGAAATAAAAATCTGCTTAATCCGCTTAATCTGCTGATTATTTAATAGGAGACTTCGGTGCTATCGCACACCTTGCAAGCACGAAAATTTGTCAACGAGGTTTTTGCCATTTGCCATTTGCCATTTTCGAAGAATCGTATGCACCACATTTGGAAGAAAATTGATCTGACGATTTGGAGCAAAAGTTTAACGTTGTTTGCCGTCGCCGTGTTCCTGGATCGATTCGGGCAGGGGTTGCTCGGTGGGGCGCGGATGAATTTTTTCGTGGAGACGTTGGGCCTGAGCAACAATCAAGTCCTGTGGCTCGAAGGCATCCGCGAGATACCCGGGCTGGCATTGATCTTCCTCGCAGCCTTCACGATGCATTTACCGTTGGCATGGCAAGGCGTCATCTCGCTGCTGTTGATGGGCATCGGCTATGCGTTGCAGATGTTCGCCGGCTCGTATACCGCGCTGCTGGCGATGGCGATTATCGCCAGTTTCGGCTTTCACCTGTGGACGCCGCTCAATCACGCCATCGGCATGTCGTTGAGTAGCAAGAGGAACACCGGGCGGATTCTGGGCGTGCTCGCTTCGGTGGGATCGCTGGCGGGCATTGTTGGCATGGCGGCGCTTTCGCTGCTCTCGACGCTCTTCGAGGCGCTACCGCTCGGCGTGTATTTCCTGATCGGCGGCATCTTCATTATGTTTGCTGCGTTTTTCGTCGCCAAACTGCCCAAAGACCTCGGCGCAACCGAGGTGAAGCCCGCGCGCATCCTGGTCAAACGGCGCTATTGGCTCTACTACGTGTTGATCTTCCTCTCCGGCGCGCGCAAACTGGTGCTCGGCAGTTTCGTTACGCTCGTTCTCGTGCAGGATTACGACTTGCGCGTGTGGCAGGTGAGCACGTTGATGTTGGTCAGCAGCGTGTTGACCCTGGTGGTTTCTCCGGTGATGGGCACGTTGATCGACCGCTTCGGTGAGCGCATCACTACCACGATCTCCTATGTGATCCTGGCATTGTGCTGTGTGGGCTATGCGATGGTGACGAACCTGTGGGTGCTGCTCGTGTTGTGGACGCTGATCAAGTTGGCGTCGCCGCTTGGTCTGGGGCTTTCGACCTACATCTACCGCACTGCCCCGCCGGAAGAACTCACGCCGACGTTGACCGCCGGCGTGACCTTCGACCACATCAGTTCGGTTGGTATGCCGTTCCTGACCAGCGCGGCGCTGCCGGTCATCCAGTACAGCGGCGTTTTCCTGGCGACGGCGGCGTTGATCTTGTTATCCATTCCGTTTGCGCGGGCGTTACAGGTGAAAACACAGCCAGG
>DAOUAY010000096.1:0-8119 GCA_034432995.1 Anaerolineae bacterium
GAAATCGCCAAGACCGGCGCAAACGTCGTGCGCATCGTCTGGCTGGCGGAAGGTTCGGCGGAGGAGTTGGACATCGCCATCACCAATGCCATCAATCACCAGTTGATCCCCATGGTGGACTGTCACGATTCGACGGGCAAATGGGATCACCTGCAAGTGTGTGTGGATTATTGGGTGCGGCCCGACGTTCTCGCGGTGCTCAAGAAGCACGAAGCGTATCTGCTCATCAACATCGCCAACGAGGCCGGCAATAGCATCGTGCCCGACGCGGACTATCGCGCGGGATACGCGCTGGCAGTCTGGCGCATGCGCGGGGCGGGCATCCACGTTCCACTGATCATCGATTCCTCTGGGTGGGGACAAGACATCAACGGTTTGCAGAAGAATGGGCCATACCTGATCAAGGCCGATCCTGACCACAACCTCATGTTCTCCATCCACATGTGGTGGCCGAGTGCGTGGCGTGGTTCGCAGGTCGCGCAGTTCGTCATCGACGAAATCAAGGAGTCGGTGGACCTGGACTTGCCGCTCATCATCGGTGAGTTTGCCAACAAGGGGCCGGGCTGTAGTTGCTGCATCCCCTACCAGACGATTATCGAACAAGCCGCGCTCAACGAAGTTGGCTATCTGCCGTGGTCGTGGGGGCCGGGGAACAATGATTGCGCAGAAATGGATATGACGGAGGACGGCACGTTCGACACACTGCACGCCTGGGGGCTGGAAGTCGCCGTCACCAGCACGTATAGCATCCGCAACCTCGCCGTGCGCCCGGAGTGGATCGTCGCCGCGACGCCCATCCCCACTCCGACGCCCGTGCCCACCCCCACCCCGCTTCCTGCGCCAGAAGGCATTCTCTCCGTCGGGCGACCCGTCGAAGTCTCCTCCGTGGAGAACAGCGACCTGCCCGGCGAGAAGGCCGTGGATGGACGGTTGAACTCGCGCTGGGCCTCAGAGTACGCCGATCCACAATTCATCACGATCGATCTGGGCGAAGTCCGCGACATCGCCCGCATCGTGCTGGTCTGGGAAGCGGCCTTTGGGCGGGAGTACAAGCTGCAAGTCTCCGACGACAACGCCACCTGGACGGACGTCATCCTCGAAACGGCCGGCGACGGCGGGCAGGACGATCACGTCGTCACAGCGCGCGGGCGTTTCGTGCGGATGGAGGGGCTGAAACGCGGGACTGAATGGGGCTATTCGCTGTGGGAATTCTGGGTCTTCGACCGGGCGGACGTCCCGCTGCCGGAGCCGGATGCGACCGGCGACGTCACCGCGCCCGCCGACTTGCGCCCGGACCTCGTCGTGAACAAGGTGGCGTGGGTCGAAGATTCACCCACCAAAGATGAAGGCGTGACGTTCCGCGCCGTCGTCCAAAACACGGGCAGCGCCGCCGTGCTGGGTGGTTTCCGCTGCGGGTTTTGGGTCGATGGCGAACTCGTCAGTTGGGCGGAGACGGCCTATCCCCTGGCACCCGGCGCGGAGATGATCCTCGTCGCCAACGATGGCCCGGATGGCAACCCGCGCTGGAAGCCGGACGACACCGGGCCTTTCGTCGTCCTCGCCTGGGTGGATGCTCCAGAGGACGACGCGCTGGAGGGTGGCACAGGCCGCGTGGAAGAGAGCGACGAGCACAACAACATGCAAACCAGCAGCGACTATGTCCGCCTGCGCAAACCCGCCCCGACCGACACCCCCACTCCGCAGGCGACACAAACGCCGTCACCGACAGCCACACCGCAGCCCATTGTTGAAAAGGCGCCCATCGCACCAGAGACACCAGAAACATCGTTTCCGGCGCGCACCATCGTGCTGATTGGCAGTGTGGTGGTGCTCGTCGCCATAGCAGGGATCGCGCTCTGGCGGCGCAGGAGATAACACAAGCCGGACACAAATTGACAACGAATACACGAATAGAGCACGGCGCTGGTGTGAGTTTCGATCAGGAGAACTATGTTGCGCATCACCGAAAACATTGTGATTGACGAACAAGAGTTGGACTACACTTTCGTTCACGCTTCCGGGCCGGGCGGGCAGAACGTGAACAAGGTAGCGACGGCGGTTCAACTCCGCTTCGACGTGGCGCACTCCCCATCGCTGCCGGAGGATGTGCGCCAACGCTTGCTGCGTCAAGCCGCGGGGCAAATTACCCAGGATGGCGTCCTCATCATCGACGCGCGGCAGTACCGTTCGCAGTGGCGCAACCGGCGCGATGCCACGCAGCGCCTCATCGACCTGGTCCGCCAGGCTGCCCCAGTCCCCAAACCGCGCCGCGCCACCAAACCTTCACGCGCGGTCATAGAAGGCCGCCTGGAAGCTAAACGCCATCGCAGCGAAACCAAACGTCTGCGCCAGCCGCCCGATGTGCGATAATTCGTCAGTGTCATAGATGTTTGACTTTTGTCAAGTTTTGCACTACAATCTTGTTACCCTAATTTTGCGCAAAAATAAGGGGGTAGCAAACGCCTGAACCTTAACAGATTGAGGTAGAATAGCACA
Source organism: Anaerolineae bacterium (assembly GCA_034432995.1). Classification (GTDB taxonomy): domain Bacteria; phylum Chloroflexota; class Anaerolineae; order B4-G1; family SLSP01; genus DSWT01. Next base: position 2,497 of record DAOUAY010000096.1, read on the forward strand.
TCTTGATAAGGAGGTGTGCTATGGCAACGGAGATCCAGGTGGTGGAGATGCGTGAGATCACAAGTTTTGCCCCTTTGGGTGTTTTGGGATATTGTCTCACCCGTACGCAGTTTCTGGATCCAATTTGGGCTAAACTAACGCTACCGTTGAAAACAGTGGATCACGCTCCCCAGCAGAAATTACTCGATCTACTGGTCAGTCTGTTGACGGGCTGTCGGGCGGTGAACCAAGTCAATACGCGTCTGCGGCCAGATGTGGCCCTTGCCCATGCGTGGGGACGCGAGCGTTTCGCTGAACAGTCGAACCTCTCCCGCACACTTGACGCCTTCACGGCGGAGCAGGTCACTCAGCTGCGCGAAGGGAGCGAAGCGTGGTGGCGGCGTGAGAGTCGCACCCTGCGGCACAGTTTCAGCCAAGACTGGCTGTGGCTGGACATCGACTTGACCCCACTACCGATCTCCAAGCATGCGGAAGGCAGCACCAAGGGCAAGTTCGACCAGAAAAACTGTTACGGACGGCAATTGGCCCGGGTGCATGCGCCTCAATATCACGAGACGTTGTTTTCCCGCCTCTATCCCGGCAAACAAGAAAGCAGTCCGGCTTACCTACCTACCCTGGCGGCGTTGGAAACATTTCTCGCCTTGTCCCCAGAGCAGAAACAGCGCACGGTGATACGCTCAGACGCTGGCTTTGGGAGTGATGCCAACATCAATCACGCCCTGAACGTGGGCTGGCAAGTGCTGACCAAGAACAAGGGTGGGCGTCGCCCAGGGGTCTGGGCGCAACAGGTAGCTATGGCAGACTGGCAGGCCTTGGAGCATGAGCGCTGGGTAGCGCCTGCGCTGACCCCACCAGCCTATGCGCGTCCGTGTAGCTGCCTGGTGCTCAAATGGTTGACGGCTAAACAGGAATGCAAGCACGCTATCGTCGTCTGCTCGCTCCCCAACAGGCAGCCCCCCGAGATCATCGCAGCTTATGACGATCGTGGGGCTTGCGAGACTGAGATTCAAGCGGACAAGGGCGGCTTGAAGCTTGAGCGCCGCCGCAAACACCATCTCGCAGCCCAAGAAGCTTTGATTCTCTTAACCGATGTGGCGCACAATCTACTGGCCTGGCTCCCGCAGTGGATGTTTCCGCAAGAACCTCTCGCTAGTTTTGGCACCACGCGGTTGCTCGAAGACACCTTGGCTATGCCGGGCCGCCTGTTCTTCTGTGAGGAACGTTTGACCAAAGTGCAGCTCAATGTCCTGCATCCCTATGCCGAAGAGGTTGCCCAGGGCTTGCGGCGACTGCTTGACCACTTTGGCAACCCGTGAAAGGTGTACCGTTTGATTTCTACCTCAATTGGTAAGGTGCTTGTGATCGGGGAGATTTGCTACCCCCCAAATTTTGCGCAAAATCAGGGTGTTAGACTTCAGAAAACATACCAAAGTGTCATCTGGCAATAGCATCTATGTCCCTTGACACTGTAACAGACGCAATCGCCGGTTTATAACGTTAGAATCGTATGCATCAGGAGGTGTTATGTCCGAATCACAGCCAACCATTGATCTGACAAATCTGTTCGACCAGGCGTTGAAGGCGGTTGTCGAACAACGCGAGGAAATCAACGCTCTGGATGGGTTCAACGGCAACCACGGTGACAATATGGTGTCCAACATGCGCGTCGTGGCGGACACCATCCACGCCCACAGCGTGGATGCTCCGGCAGAGGCCCTGCGCTCCGCTGGCCTGCGTCTGAGCGAAACCGGGCAAGGCGGCACCAGCCAATACTACGCCCAGGGACTTCTGCAAGCGGCGAACAAGTTCGAAGGGCGGTCGCAATTGGTCCGCGCCGACGGGATGACGCTGCTCGAGACCCTCTTGGGGGCCATCCCCGCCGAGAGCACCCCCGCCCAACAACCATCGGCGCCTAGCGTGTTTGACATGTTGCTCGGCATGGGAGGCGCGCAGCAACCTCAGGTGCAAGCGCAACCCCAGCCGCAAGGCCAACTCGGCGGGGTGATGGATTTGCTTGGAGGGCTGATGGGCGGACAGCCGCAGCCCCAGGCGCAGACCCCGCAGCCACAGAGCCAACTCGGCGGGGTGATGGATTTGCTTTGCGGTTTGATGGGCGGACAACAACAGCCCCAGGTACAGGCTCAACCCCAGCCGCAAGACCAGCTCGGCGGGGTGATGGATTTGCTCGGAGGTTTGATGGGCGGACAATCGCAGCCCCAGGCGCAAGCCCAGCAGCCGCAGAACCAACTTGGCGGCGTGATGGATTTGCTCGGTGGATTGCTCGGCGCGCCGCAACAAGCGCCCGCGCAACAAACGGCCCCGGCTCAACAAGATACAGGACTGGATCTGGGTGACATTCTCGGACGCCTGCTCCCCGCTGGATTGGCTTACATGCAGGCCCAACAAGCAGGTGCGGACCCGGCGACGAAACGGCTGGCTTTCATCCGCGCACTGTTGGGCGCACGACCCAATCAGTCGCAGACGCCGCGCCAGGCTGCGGGGACCGTCATCGCACAGAGTATTTTGCAAGCTTTGATGAAACGCTAAGTTGCTTTGGGGGCGGTTTCAGGACGAGAAATCTTACAGCGGTGAAGCAAAGTATTTTCCTGGAACGCCTATTATTCACTTTAGCTTGAGGAGGTTTTGAAATGCCGGACGCGAAGGAAAAGAAAGAGAAGAAGGGATTGCTGAATATGATGGTCGACGCTGTGACGAACCGCGACGAGAAAGCCGAAGCTGCGGCCAAAGCCAAGGCTGAAGCCGAGGCCGAGGCCAAGCGCAAGGCCGAAGCTGAAGCCGCGCTGGAAGCAACCCGCCGCCAGATCGCCGAGAATCGGGCAAAAGCCGAAGCCGAGAAACAGGCCAAAGAAGCTGCCGAAAAGCTCAAGGCGGAAGAAGCGGCAGCGAAAATGCGCGCAGAAGCCGAAGCGCGCGAGAAAGCCCGACTGGAAGCCGAGGCCCGCGAAAAAGCCCGCAGGGAAGCGGAAGCCCTCGCCAAAGTGCGCGAGTTCGAAGCACGCCGGGAGGCCGAAATGGCCGCCAAGAAAGCCGCTGCAGAGGCCGAAGCCGCCGCGAAAGCTGCCGAGGAAGCTGCCAAGCTCGTCTACGTCGTGCAATCCGGCGATAGCCTGAGCAAAATCGCCAAGGAAAAACTGGGCAACGCCAGCCGCTGGAAGGAAATCTTCGAGCTGAATAAGGATCAGATCTCCGATCCCAACTTGATCCGCGTGGGGCAACAACTGCGCCTGCCGAAGTAAACGCTTTCCACTGAGCTACAACAAAACCGGGATTTTTGAAAGAATCCCGGTTTTTTTCATAGATGGCGACAATCGATTGTCATCCGCACCAGTTCGTTGTACAATGCATCTCTATCCACAGAAACGTATGAGCGGTTACGCGCTACTGTGGAGTCGGGTATCAACACCGATGAACGATCATCAGACGAATGGCCATGTGACAATTTCCACAGGAGGCAAAGGTATGCCATCGACACAAGAAATGCTGGAAGCCTTGAAAGCATTCGACACCCCTTCCATTACCAACGTCGTCGCCACCTACCCCGACAATCCGCTGTGCCTGGGCCTCTACAACCCGTGGACGCAGAATTGGTACACCGACCACAGCATCCGCTGTATGTACCCGGAGATGGGGCCGGTGGTGGGATTCGCGGTCACGTGCGTCTACGGGCTGCCCGATCCTACCTATCAGCGCCTCACCTTTATGGATGTGATCGATGCGCTGGACGCCTCGCCCAAGCCGACAATTTTCGTCTTCGAGCAGCGGTTTCCGCCGGAGATTGCGGGCAAAGTGGGGCTATCCGGCGGCAATATGACCACCGCCATGCAAGCTGTCGGCTGCGTAGGCGCGATCTCCAACGGGCCATCGCGCGACATCGACGAAATCCGCCCGATGCGCTTCCAGTACCTGCTCAGCGGCATCACACCGGGACACGGGTCGACTGCTGTTCACGCGGTCAACGCGCCGGTGACGGTCGCCGGCATGGACGTCGCGCCCGGCGAGATCATCCACATGGACGAAAACGGCGCGGTGAAATTCCCGGCGGATAAGCTGGAAGCGGTCCTTACCAACGTCCGCAAACTGCGCGATGAAGAGTCTGCGAGGATGAGCGCACTAGGCAATGCTAAAAATGCCGCTGAAGTGCGAGCGATTTTTGCGGGGCAAAGTTACGCTAAGTCGAAAGTCAAAAGTCGAAAGCCGAAAGTCGGGAGGAGAATGTATGGCGAGGATTGAACGGTTTGAGGATGTGAAAGGATGGGAGAAGGGACGAGAGTTATGCAAACTGGTGTATGATGTGACCAACAAAGCGCCTTTTAGCCGTGATTATGGCCTGCGTGACCAGATACGTCGCGCTGCTGTCTCTGTCATCTCGAATATCGCCGAAGGCTTTGAAAGCCAGAACGACCGCACCTTTATTCGCCACCTCTACATCGCCAAAGGCTCATCCGGTGAAGTGCGCGCTCAAGCCTATGTCGCTATGGATCAAGGTTGCGTAACACCAGAAGTCTTTAACCAAATATACGCTTGATCCTCAGAAACAAGCCGTCTTATCTCCGGCCTCATAACTTATCTTGAACAAGGCTCGCTGCGATAACACGGACTTTCGACTTTCGACTTTCGACTTTCGACAAATTATTACAAGGAGCCACAAAATGAAGATTACCGATGTTCAAGCCTGCGTGATTGGCCGCCACGAACCAGACAGCGGCGGCAGCGTGTGGACGTTCGTCCGCGTGTATACCGATGAGGGGATTGTGGGCACGGGCGAGTGCAACTCGGCCTCGGCGATCTCCGGCTTTGCCGTCAAGCAAGCGATCGAGACGATGAAGCGCTTCCTCATCGGCAAAGACCCCACCAACATCGGGCCGCTCTACGAGATGCTGCGGCGCTTTGGGCGCTACGGCGGCACGTCCGACCCGCCCATCATCTTCGCCATCACCGGCATCGAGAACGCGCTCTACGACATCACCGGCAAGGCGCTCGGCGTGCCCGTTTACAAGCTCCTCGGCGGCAAGTACCGCGACAAGATTCGCCTCTACGCCGACCTGCACGCAGGGGACGACGAATCGCCCGCCGCTTATGCCGCCAAAGCGCAAGAAGTCATCGAAGGCGAAGGCTACAGCGCCGTCAAATTCGATGTCGATCACACCGGCGTTGGCAAGCTCGATCCGGTCAACTGGACGGTGGGCGCGAAAGAGATGACGCACATCATCAACCTGATCACTGCCGTGCGCGAGGGCATCGGCTACGAGACCGACCTGGCGATCGACTGTCACGGACAGTTCGACGTACCCTCGGCGATCACGCTGGCGAAGGCCGTGGAGCCGCTGCGGCTGATGTGGCTGGAAGAGCCGGTCCCGGCGGAGAACATCGACGCGCTGGCGCAAGTGCGCGCCAAGACCAGCACCGTCATCTGCACCGGCGAGAACCAGTACACGCGCTTCGAGTTCCTCGAGCTGCTGCAAAAGCAGGCGTGCGACGTGATCATGCCCGATCTCTCGAAAGCCGGCGGCATGATGGAGGCCAAGCGCATCGCCGACATCGCGGACGCCTTCTACGTGCCCATCGCGCCGCACAACGTCTCGTCGCCGCTGGGGATGATGGC
>DAOUAY010000097.1:0-11037 GCA_034432995.1 Anaerolineae bacterium
GGCGGACACCGTCGAGCAGTACGACGAAGCCACCGGCGCAGGCGCCGGCTTCAAATTCTGGGAACCGAGCGCCCACGCCGTCTACTACGCCATCGGCTGGGCCGTGAGCACTTACTACGACCGCAAGCCGCATATCGATAAAATGGTTCAGAAGGCTATGGCGCAGGATTTCTCGTGGGAGGAAAGCGCGCGGGCATACCTCGCAGCGTATGAGCGGGCAATTGCAAATAAAGGGTAAGAATTTTGTGAACACCGACGAGTCTCTGATCCCCAAGCACGGCGGCTACCGCAACCTCAAGAGCTTCCAGATCGCGCAACTTGTTTACGATGTCACCGTCCGTTTTTGTGACCGCTACATCGACAAGCGCAGCCGCACCCACGATCAAATGGTGCAGGCTGCGCGGTCAGGCGTACAGAATATCGCCGAGGGGAGCCAGGCATCGGGGACTTCGAAGAAAATGGAACTCAAGCTCACCAACGTGGGCGGGCCAGTCTGGAAGAGCTGAAGCTCGATTATGAGGATTTTCTGCGGCAGCGCGGGTTGTCGCTCTGGGAACGCAGCGATCCGCGCCGCCAAGATCTGATTGATCGCCGCTGCGATACTGCTGAAGAAGTGGCGCAGTGGGTTCATAAGGTGTTTGCTTGTGGACGGAGTGTACAGGGTGGAGCAGGAACGAACACGCCACCCACCTACCAAGAGATTGCAGCCAACGTTGCGCTAGTCCTGATAACTGTAGCTTGCAGCCTGCTAGACCGACAGATTGCAGCACAAGCCAAAGCCTTTGAAAACGAAGGCGGCTTTACCGAACGCCTCTACCGCGTCCGCACCGCCAAACGCGCCTCATCCGCCCAGCCCACCAAGTCCCCCCCGGCCACAAAGACCTAAAAAGCCCCACAACCCTACACCGCCTCCGCCGCCGGCAGATCCTCCAGACTCAACGACAACACCTGCGAAATGCCATCGTCACCCATCGAGACGCCGTAAATCGTATCCGAAACTTCGACCGTCCCACGGTTGTGCGTGATGATGATGAACTGCGTCTGCCGCGAAAGCTCGCGCAGCATAACACGGAACCGGCCCACATTGGCCTCGTCGAGCATCGCGTCCACCTCATCGAGGATGCAGAACGGCGTCGGGCTGACGCGCATCACCGCGAAGAGCAACGCCACCGCCGTCAGTGTGCGCTCCCCGCCGGAGAGCATCCCCAGGCCCGACGTGCGTTTGCCCGGCGGGCGGGCCACAATCTCCACGCCGTCGCCGCCGTTCGCTTCGCCTTCGTCGCTCAACATCGTCAGCTTCGCGGTGCCGCCGTTGAACAACAACTCGAAGATGCGCGAGAACTCCGCCGCAACAGCCTTGAACGTCGTGCGGAACGTCGTCTCCATCATCTCGTCCAACTCGGCGATGATCTGCCGCAAATGCTCGGACGCCTTTTCCAGATCGGCCATCTGCTCGCGGAGGAAGCCGTGCCGCTCCTCAAGCTCGTCGTACTCCTCCTTCGCCGCGAAGTTCACCGGCTCCAGGCGGCGAATCTGCGTGCGCAGGTCGCGGATTTGCCGTTCCAGGCCCTCCGGCAGCTCCTTCACCACCGGCAGCGGCGACACAATCGCATCCAACGGCAACGGCTGCTGCGCGGAAAGGGTCTCCGGCAAATCGCCGATGACGATGCCGAGCGACTCTTCGACCTCCCGGCGCAACGTCTGCAACTGATCCTCGCGGCGGTTGGCCTCCACCTCGGCCTGCGTGCGGCGCTGCTCCGCGTCGTGCAACACGCGGCGCGCCTCGTGCTCGCGGCTCTCGTGTGTCGCCAGCGTCCGTTCTAGCTCCGCCAGCGACGCCTCCAACGGTGGAACCTGCGCCGAGAGCGCATCCGCCGCCGCGCGCGCCTCGTCGTAAGCGGCCTGCAACCCTTCCAGACGCGCCTCCAACTGCGCGAACTCCTCGGCCAAGCCATCGAGATGCTGCGTCGAGGCCGCAATCTGCGCCTGCAACCGCTGCACCTCGCGCTGGCGCGTCGTCAATAACACCCGCCGGTTGCCGTGCTCCTGTTCCAGCAGCGCGACCTGCGTGCGGCGTTCCACGGCGACGCGGGCGGTTTCGTCTCCGGCTAAGGCTTCCAGTTCATGGGACAACGACCCTAGCTGCACCTCGGCCTCGCGCAAGGCGGCAGCAGCCTCGCCGTGCTCCTGTTCCAGACGCACACACGACGCCTGCAAACGCTCGCGCTCTTGCCCGGCCTCGTCGAGCAAATTGCGCTGCCACTCGCCCTCCTGGATCAGCTTATCCAGCGCGCGCACCTCGCGCTCCACGACGCGGTCGGCCTCCTGGCGACGCTGCGCGGCGATCCGGCGATGTTCATTCGCCGTTTGTAACGCCTTCTGCAACGCCTGGGCGCGCGCCTCGTGCTCGCGCAGCCTATCCTGCAACGCCTTGACCTCGTCCTCCAACGCCGTGACGCGCTCCGGCAACTCGCGGCGCTCGCGCTCGCGGGCCAGCAGCCCTCCACCCTGGGATTGCGACTGCCGCTCCTCGCCGCCCGTCACCGCGCCGCCGGAACGCACGATCTCGCCCTCCACCGTGACGATGCGGAAACTGCCGCTCAGTTTCCGGTACAATTCGCGCGCCGCGTCCAGGCTTTGCGCGATCGCGGTTCTGCCCAGCAGCAACAGCACCACGGGCCGGTAGCGCGCCTCATAGTCCACCAACTCCGAGGCGACGCCAATCACACCAGCGCCGCTACCGGCGACCTCCAACACAGACGGTGGGTTGAGCGTATCCAGCGGCAGGAACGTGGCCCGCCCGGCGCGACCACGCTTGAGCCACTCGATCGCGGCCTGCGCGTCGGCCCACCGCTCGGCGACGACATCCTGCAACTGCCCACCGAGCGCCGTCTCGATCGCGCGATCCAGATGCGCGGGGACACTCACCAGCGAAGCCACCGTCCCCGGCAAACCACGTAGCTCGTTGCGCTCGACGGCCTGCATCACCGCGCGCACGCCCGCGTACAGCCCCGCGCCTTCCGTGTGCAGCCGTTCCAATGCCTCCAGGCGCGCCGTCACCCGCTGAAGTTCCGCCTGCTTGCCGCCCACATCGCGGCGCAGCGCCTCGCTCGCGGCGCGCGCTGCTGCCAGCTCTGCGTCCAACCGGGCGACCTCGGCATCGGCGGCTTGCAACGCGGCGTCGGCCTCATCCAATGTACGGTGGGCCTGCTCCACAGCAGCCTGTTGCGCGCGACGGCGCTCTGTCGCGGACGTCGTCTCTGCGGCCAATTGCGCCACGCGCTGCGCCAGTTGCGCCAACCGCTCGGTGGCCTGTTCCAGACGGCTCTGCCGGTCGGCCAGCCGGTGACGATTCTCCAAAGCCGCCGCCTGGGCTTGCGCCTGGCGGCTGAGAAGCGCCTGCCGCTGTTGCTCCACGGTGCGGCGCGCCGTTTCCGCCTCGGCCAACTCAGCCTGCGCTTCGGCCAACTGCGCCTGCGCCGCCTCGAACTCCGCTTGCAACGCGATGATGTCCTGCGCCTCGACCTCCAGGGCTGCACGCAGCGGCGCGAGATTAGCCTGACCTTCCTCCTGGCGCTCCTGCAACTGGCGGCGACGCTCGCGGGCCACGGCCAACTCACGCTGACGGCGCTCCGCTTCGGTGTGATGAGCGCCGCTCTCCCGGTGTAGATCGGCCAACTGCGTCCGCGCGTCGGCGATCTGCTTGCGTAGTTCCACAATGCGCGCGGTGACCGTGTCGGATGCACCGGCATACTGGCGTACCTTCTCGTCGTGGTACGACACACGCTGGCGCGCCTGCTCCAATTCGGCCACCGCCCGCCCCCAGCGAAAGCCATACCACGTGCGCAAGGTCGCATTGAGCGCGTCGGTCAATTCCGCGTACTGTTCGGCGCGCGCGGCCTGTTTTTTGAGGCGGCGCAAGTGCGGTTCGATCTCTCCAACGATGTCGTAGACGCGCTCCAGATTGCGGCGCGTTTCGTCCAGGCGACCTGCCGCATCCTCCCGGCGCGTCCGGTAGGGGGCAATGCCCGCCGCCTGCTCGAACAAGGCCAGCCGCTCCTGCGGTCGCAATGCCAGGACGTGATCCACCAACCCCTGCCCGATAATGAGATAGGCGTCGCGGCCCAATCCGGCGCGGTCGAGCAGGTCACGCAAATCCATCAGGCGCACGCGACTGCCGTTGAGCAGGTAGTCGGTCTTGCCATCGCGGTAGGTGCGGCGCTCGATGATGACTTCGGCGAAGTCCACCGGCAGCCAGCCGTCGCTGTTGTCGAAGGTGAGGGAGGCGCGCGCCATCCCCGCGCGGGAACGCTTCTTGCTGCCGGCGAAGATCATATCCTCGCCGGTGCGCCCGCGAATCGTCGTCAGGCGTTGTTCGCCCAACACCCAGCGGATCGCGTCCGCCACATTGCTCTTGCCGCTGCCGTTCGGCCCGACAATCGCTGTGATGCCGGTGGGATACACAAAGCTAAGTGGATCCGCAAAGGATTTGAAGCCTTGCACGTCGAGTTGTTTAAGTTTAGACATCCTACTCCTGGAGAGTTTCAATCAGCAGATCGAGCAGATCAAGCAGATTTTTGTATTATAATTCCGCGTGTTCAGTGTGTTCCGCGGTCTGTTTCCGGCCAAACAGGGATAAACATCTGCCATTGATCGGGATGACGACGAATGAACGCCTCGATTTCCGCCAGCACCCGCCGCAAATTATGGGCCACATCCGCTTCGGCGTCGCCGGTGCGCTCCATTTCCATCGGCGGGTTAGCGATCACGCTGTAGGAGCCACCTTCAGCGTCGGGTTCAAAAACTGTCGCAATGGTCATCACCAGAGAGTCGGTGCGCAGCGGGATGCGGATGTAGCCGGTAGGCAAGTACGCCGTCGCGCCAAAGAATTCGACGGGTTCATTCCCCTCATTGACCGGACGATCCACGCCTGTAACCACAACACCGCCATCGCGCAAACGCGCCATCGCGTCTCGCAAAGACCGAGGTGAAATCGGGGTGAGGACAACATTGCCCTTTTCGCGCAGACGATTGAAGAACTCGAATCCGGCTGGCGGCTCGGCCAGTGAAAGCGCCTGCATGGGCATGGGCAGGTATTGTGAAAGTCCGACAAAGGCCAAATCGAAATTGGACATGTGCGCACCCAAGACGAAGAGGCCACGCCCAGAGGCAATCCCCTGGTCGAGGTAGGCTTTGGCTTGAGCCGTCATGCGCATCGGCGGGTAAAAATCTTCGACGTTGGTCCTGCCGCGTCCGACGTTGTGGAACAGTTCATAGTAACCACGGTTCGCGTTGCTGATGAGGCGATAAGCGGTCTGGTGCAATTCCTTCTCGGATGCCTCCGGTCCCAAAACGTGACGCAGATTTGCCCGCACATTCCAATAGACATCCGACTTGAAGGCCACCATCAGGCGGGTGATCAGTGCAGCAATGGATTTCCCACCGGGCGGGGGAAGATATTTCCCCAGGTAGAAGCCCAGCCGGGTCGGCCAGCCTTTGGCGAAAAACGCTTTGGTTCCCACAAAACTACCCTTGATGCGGCGCTTCGCTCAACGCGCGCGGGGCTTCGATGAGCACCGGGAGGCCGCGCAGCAAGCATAACAGCAGCGCCAGCCACGCGCAGACCTGCGCCACGACGTTCACCGTCGCTAACGCCGGGCTGCTGGCAGCGGCCAAACCGTGCGCCAGCGCGAGGAAGAAAAAGGCGACGGCCTTTGCCACCGCAAAAGGCGTGCGCAGCCAGGGAGATTTCACCAGGAAGCGCCCCACAGGCGAGCGCATCATCTCGAACGGCGAGAGGCCCTTCGAGGGCGCGACGGCACGGACAGCATCCACAAACGTGCCACGCAAGAGCACAATCAGGGGAAAAATGACGGAGATCAAGCGCAGGTGGGCGAACACCACCCACATCACGTACTCCACCGCGCGGTCGGCGGCGATGTCGAGCACGCTGCCCAGCACCGACGTTTCGCCCCGTTTGCGCGCAATCGCGCCATCGAAGCTATCCATTACAACGAGCAGGATGATGAGCGGCGCAGCGACGAGGCGCGGCGTCGCCGCGGGTTGGTAGAGCAGAAAAATGATCAAAATAAGTAAAGGTATCCGCGAAAGTGTGATTATGTTCGCCAGCATTGGCCTTTTCCCCCTAAGTGACTTTTTCCGATATTGATTTGCGCAGATAACCACAGGTTACGGTCAATCTACGTGCATCAGCGTTTATCCGCGTCCCATTAGCGCAGGTGCAGCGGCATCGCATCAGCCCGCAGTAAGTCCTGCAATCCACGCAACACCAACACGGGGCGCAGACGTGCCGCTTCAGGTAACGGCGGCGTCCCGTGAGCGTTGTGGAGCGTAGCCCAGGGCTGCTCCAACAACGCCTCCAATGCCCAATCCACCGGTTCCAGAAAACGATTCAGGGCCGCGCGTTGAATTTGTAGAAGTGCCCGCGCCGTGCGCGGCGCGCCTGTTTTGCCCCGCCAGCGGCGCAGCGGCAGCAAATACACGGCCTGTACCAGCGCATCGGGCATCTCAGAACCGCCCAACTGCGGCGCAGTCAGAATGAAGATGTAGGGCGTCATAGCCTCTACCTCGTGCAACACGACAACCTGCTTGTCCTCGCCGAGAACATAGGCGTGCCCCGCCGGAAACAGGTCCACCTCGCACTGCCACTGCTGGCGCAGATGCCGGACCACTGCCCGGTGTGGCGGATGTGTCGCATCGGGTTGAATTTTGGCCGCCCCTACGCCGATGACCACGCCGCCGTCAGGCAGGTGGCCCCAAAAACGGCTCTCCCCCAACTCGAAGTAAAACGCATGCTCGTCATACACCAGACCTGAAAGCGCGATCAGACATAACGTGCGATCTTTGAGCACATGCGTCTGTTCACGATTTAGTTGCGGATAAACGTCGAAGAGATTCATCGATCACCTGTCAGTCGAGTATGCCAGAAGCAATTATACCATAAGTCTACACGCCAACGGTGCATAAAAAAAACTTACTCAGTAACGTAATCCGCCTCACTTTCACCGACTCTTCACACTCCTGTAATAGCTAACGCGTGTTCTTGTGATAGAATTCGATTAGTAAACGTAAAAGGGAAAGAGAGAGGCATGTACTGTACGCATTGCGGATCGTACAATCCAGATAACGCCGTCACCTGCCATGTCTGTCGCGCCACGCTCAGCGCAGACACGCACGCGCTCCAGCAGGCACTGGCTGCTGCGCAAGAATCTCTCCAGCGGTTGAAACGCTTCGTCCCCTCCGTCGTTGCGGAAAGCATCCTGTATAATCAGGAACGTTTGAGCGGCGAGCGGCGCGAGATTGCCGTACTCTTTGCCGATGCGGTGAACTTCACCCATCTTTCTGCCTCATTGGACGCTGAATCCGTCTTCAATCTGATCAACGATCTGCTGGGACGTCTGGTCGCCTGTGTGCATCGGTATGGCGGCCTGGTCGACAAATTCACAGGCGATGGGTTGATGGCTATCTTCGGCGCGCCCGTGGCCCACGAGAACAACGCGGAAATGGCCGTACGAGCGGCGCTGGATATGCAACGCGCTGCCGACGAATTCACGCCGGTTGCCAAAGCGCAGTTGGGCGCGCCCCTGGAAATCCGCATTGGCATCCACAGCGGACCGGCTATCGCGGGCATTTTGGGTCCCGCAGAACAAGCCGCTTACACGGTCATCGGCGATACCGTAAATATGGCGGCGCGCCTGGAAGCCCTGGCTACACCGGGCAACATCCTCGTCAGCGGGCAGGTGTACACCCGAACCCAGGCGTTCTTCGAGTTCGAGACCATGGAAGCCACGTTCATCAAGGGTGTGGTCCATCCCGTTGTCACCTACCAGGTTACCGGCAGACGGATAGCCCCAGAAGCCGCGCGCGGCATCCCGGGGGTAGGCAGCATCTTCCTGGGGCACGAAGCTGCACTGGCCCAACTCCGCGCGCGCCTGGTCGATTTTGTAGAGCAGCGCGCGGGGCAACGCATCACCGTGCGTGGCGAGGCCGGGATGGGCAAATCCCGCCTCGTGTCCGAATGGCTCAAGGACGTCACACCCGACACGGCGCGCATCTGGCACGGACGGGGGTTACCTTACGTCCAGGGCATTGGTTATGGCATCATGCGCTCATTGTTGCAAAATGCCATCAGTACCTATCCTACGGGCGAAGCATGGGAGAGCCATATTTCGGCAGCACTGCTTCCCTTCCTTAAACAAATTGCAGGGCTTCCCCTCACCCCCAGGGAAGAGATGCCGCTGAGCACCCTCACCCCAGAAAGCATCAAGCAATTGACCGAGTTGGCCCTGCGGGAGTGGTTCATCGAAGAAGCACGTCGACAGCCGCTCATCGTCGTTTTGGACGACTTTCACTGGGCGGATGACCTGTCGCGCGATTTACTGAAAAGCCTGAGCCACATCACCGCTGAGGTCCCGGTGATCTTCTGTGTGATCACCCGCGCCTATGCAGAGCCGCCCTTCGCTCCCTCCCTCGCTACAGAGCGTGATTTGATCGTGAATGTCAACCCACTCACCCAGGCCCAGAGCCGCGAGTTGCTCGCCCATGCAGTAGACCTGGAAGACCTGCCCGAATCGGTGATCGACACGATCCTCACCCGTGCGGAGGGCAACCCTTTCTACATCGAAGAATTCGTGCGTATGTTGATCGAGAAGGGCCTGCTCCGGCTGGAAGGTGCGCAATGGCACGTCATTTCGACGGTAGCGTTGGAAAAACTGGAAGCGCCCACCTCGCTGCGCGGCCTGATGATGGCGCGTGTGGACCGGCTGCCGGAAAATCTGCGCAACGTGCTGCGCGATGCTTCGGTGATTGGCTTGCAGTTTGACGCGCGCATTCTGGAAAGCATCGAGCGGCACTTCCACGGCGCGGACAGCGTCGCTCCATTCCTCGAGCGACTGACCGAGGCCGGACTGCTGGAACCGCGCCCGCAAGCCAACGCTCACACCTACGCTTTCCGGCATATTCTCACGCAGGAAACCATTTACGACAGCATCCTGCACGTTCAACGCCCGGTACTGCACCGGCTGGTCGCCGAGGCCCTCATCGCGCTCTATGCAGATGATCTGCACAATCAGGCCGAAGTTCTCGCTATCCATTACGACCAGGCACGTATGCGCGACAAGGCGCTCGAATACACCCTTTTGGCGGGAGAACGCGCGCGTCTGCAATTTGCCAACCGCAAAGCGACTGAGTACTACAGCCGGGCTTTGCAACTATCACAACATTTGACCCACTGCGAGAAAGAACGCTGGCAAGCAGCCATGGGCCTGGGTGACGTGCAACAACACATTGGAGAATACGAAGAGGCCACCGCTTTCTACCAGGCCGCTTTGGAGGATTGGAAAGAAGCGCCGCCGGAAGTGCAGGCCGAGATCATGCTCAAACTTGGCCGGGTCTGGATTCAACGCGGCGGCATAGAAGAAGGCGAAAAATGGCTGCAAGAAGGTCTCGCCAGACTCAATCACGTGGCGCACGCACAACCGCAAATCGAGGCCGAAATCGACGCTTTCCTGGGCTGGATCAATTTACGGCGCGGTGACTTAGCGAGCGCCCAGGGCTGGCTGGAAAAGGGGCTGGCGCGGGTCAACGACACCCCACACCTCGATGTGCTTTCCTCGATTCTCAACCGGTTGGGTGCCGTGTACTACGAACAGGGAGAGTTGGACCGCGCCACGCACCTCGTTGAACGAGCCTTGGCCATCCGTGAGTCGCTTGGCGATATTTTAGGTGTGGCGCGCTCCTCCAACAACCTGGGCATTCTCAAGGGTAATAGCGGCGATTGGCAGAGCGCCTTGGAGAATTACCAACGCGGCCTACAGATTCTCGAAAAGATCGGGAATACGGAAGGGGTCGCCATCGCGCACACGAACATCGGCAGTATCTACATCGACATCGGTGATTGGGACAAGGCAGCCGCCAATCTTCAGCAAGGTCTTACCCTCGCGCAGCGGATCGCTAATCCTTTCGAGACCGCACAGGCCCATTTGAATCTTGGCCGGTTGTATCTGGCGCAACATCTATGGGACAAATCGCAACAACACCTGGACGCAGCGATAGCCCTTTATAAACAAGCCGGTTCGCGGGCCAGCTCGAACCTCATCGATGCCTATTCGCTGCAAGGCTCGCTGTGTCTGGAACAGGGTAACATCGCAAGCGCTGCTGAGTGGAGCGCCCAAAGCTACCGGTTGCTACAAGAAGTGAACGGCGAAACCGCTGAATGGGGCCGCTATGAGCAACTCCGCGGGCGCATCCTTGCCATACAGGGTGACGCAGCGCAGGCCCTCGAGCATCTTCGACGGGCGAAAACCATCTTCAACGTCAGCCGAACCCATCTCGAGGTAGGACGTACCGCCTATTATAGCGCGCAAGCGTGGCGCTACCTGGATCATGCGCCCAAAGTGCGCGCCGAGTTGTTAGAAGCACAACACATCTTTGAACAACTTGGCGCAGCGCCGGACCTGCACCTCGTCACGCAGATGATGGCGGAGTTATCATGAAACAGTGCGACCCTGCACCGGCGGATTTGGAACTCGTCTAGCGTGCAAACAAACACGGGGCAGATGACCTGCACCGGCGGATTTGGAACTCGTCTAGCGTGCAAACAAACACGGGGCAGATGATCTGCCCCGTGCTTGTTGGACGGCAATACGTTATTATTCTCTGCCCGCGCCCACCCAGATGTTGACATTGACGGTTGTGGCATTGGTTGGTATGTTGTCCAGGTTGTAGAATGCTGCTGCCCATGCTGGGTCACCCACATTATCTGCCCAGCTCGTGAAGGCATCCGCCCAACTTTGGTAACCGCCGGCCCAGGAGGTATAGCCACCATTCCACACTGTGAAGGCGCTGGTCCAACCGGGGACTCCATCCGCCCAACTGGTAAAGCCGTCGGCCCAACTGGTGTAACCATCCGCCCAACTGGTGTAGCCATCAGCCCAACTCGTGAAGCCGGCCACCCACTGCCCGCACATAGGCGAGGAGAACGCCTGTGTGTCGGTCCAATCGGCGAAGCCATCGGCC
>DAOUAY010000098.1:0-1574 GCA_034432995.1 Anaerolineae bacterium
CGGGTGAACTTGGCGTTCACCCGCTTGTGCGTTATAATGCCGAAGGTGGGAGTCGAACCCACATGGGGGTTACCCGAGCGAGTTTGAGTCGCTTGCGTCTGCCTGTTCCGCCACTTCGGCCTGGCAGTAAGTATAGCTAAATTCGAGAATACGTCAAGCAGGAACCCATCTGCTCAATCCGTTCAATCTGCTGACAAAAAAGAACAATTGATGAACACAATGACCGACACATGGGACGAAGCCGCGTTGGTCCAGCGCGCCCAGAAGGGCAATCTGGACGCTTTCAACGCGCTGCTCCTGCACTACCAGACGCAGGTCTATAACCTGGCCTGGCATCTGTTGCACGACGAGGCCGCCGCGGATGATGCCACGCAGGAAGCCTTCATCTCCGCCTACAAAGGGCTGGCGAAGTTTCGCGGCGGCTCGTTCCGCGCCTGGTTGCTGCGGATCGTCGCCAATGCCTGTTACGATGAGCTGCGCCGTCGCAAGCGCCGCCCCACCGTGTCGTGGGAGGACTTCGGCGACTCGGATGGCGAGGCCAATCCCCATCTGGCGGATGGCGGACCGTTGCCCGAACAGACCCTTCAACAGCAGGAGTTGCGCGCGCTCCTGGAACGCACGCTGGCAAAACTGCCCGAAGACCAACGGATGGTCATCGTCCTGGTGGATCGCATGGGATTGGCGTATCAGGAAGTGGCGGATATGCTGAACACCCGCCTGGGCACGGTCAAATCGCGGCTGGCGCGCGCCCGCGCGCAAATGCAGCAGCTATTGCAAGAAGAGCGGGAACTTTTGCCGCACCGCTATCGTCTAAACAGTGAGGATGAAGCTTAACGTGGAATGGATTGCCAATAACGTGGGTATGGGGGTGAAGGCGCACTATGGCTGTGCTCTCACCGCGCGGGTGGAGGAAGAGAAATGACGCAGATGCACACAACGTGGCGCGATATAGACATCTCTGCTTATGTGGATGGCGAACTGGAGCCAACCAAACAAGTGGCTTTCGAGACCACCCTGGCTCAAGATCGCGCCCTGCAGCAGAAAGTCAAGGAGATGCGCGAGGTCGTCGCCCTGGTAAGGGCGCTGCCTCTGCGCGAACCGCCGCGCAACTACCTGCTCACGCCATCGATGGTGGCCGTAAAACCGCTGCAGCGGACACAACGTCGCTCCATGCCGTTGCTCTTCATGCGTCTGGCGACATCCCTGGCCGCCGTTGCGTTTGTGGTGACGGCCGGACTGACCTATATGCAACGCGGTATCTCCCCGACGATGGTTTTGCAAGCCCCCAAAGCTGCCGAGGAAATGCCGGCTATGGAAGCCCCGCAAGCTGTGGTCGTCGCCACGGTGGAAGTCTCCAAAGAAGTGGAAGTCATGCGGGCTGTTGAGCCAGAAGCCATGCCTGAGGCAACCGTAAGCGCCGCAGAAGTGGCGCGATCGGAAAAGGTAGTAGAGTCAGAGGCGGTCGTCGAGGCGCCGGCGCCGGCTCCGCTCGCTGCAACGCCTCAGCCTGAAATTGCCGGAGCGGCTACGGCAGACGCCACCACGAACGCGCAGGAATTGGAAGAAGCCGCGCC
>DAOUAY010000099.1:0-11433 GCA_034432995.1 Anaerolineae bacterium
AACGCGTATTTTTCCAGCTTGACATGCCCGTGTCAAATGCTCACGAGTTTCTTTCGGCATCCATACCGCATTGGTATCAAGCAGAATGTTTGGCGTCATCCCAATACTCCTGTAAGTTTGACATGGCTTTGTCTTCTGTATAGATCTCCCAACGTCCTTCTGCGTTCTTGACAAAATAGACCATGTCGCCATAGCTCAAGTTTAGGTCTGCCATCACTTCCTGATACAATGTGACTTGGTTCTGCGAGTTGAGCCGCTGCCCGCGTTGCTCACCCAACGGTTGTTGGGGACCAAAAAAGTCCTCGCGCTTTGCGAGTGGGAAACGTGCTACCTGCGTAGCCTGATTTTCATACGTGACTCTGTAGAAACTGTCCTGGAATTCGAACTCCGGCGAATGGGACGTGATGAAGATTTGATCGAGCGTGTGCGACGTTACCAACTCGCGGAAGATCGCCATCAACTTACCCTGCCAGTCTTTGGGGCTGAGGTTCATCTCCGGCTCTTCGATGCCGACGCTGCGGGCGGGGTTGAAGAGCATCTGGCCGAGGAGGAGGATGAGTTGCTGGACGCCAGAGCCGATGTCCTCCAGCAGCACCGGTTCAGGAAAGTCGGGACGTAGAAAACGCACCAGAATGTCGCGCACGTAACGGCCAGGTTCGTTGGCGCGGCGCTCGACCTCGCGCGGAGCGTCCCAGGTGACGTCCAACTCGCCTACGCCAAACTGCTCATTCAGAATTTTGGCTAACCGCTTGAAACGCTCGCGTTGTCGGAAATCGCGGTGCGGGACGGCCTCGAACAGCACTTGCTTGAGCCGCGCCGATTCTACCGGCGAGCCGCGTCGTCGATAAGGCGCGTAGTCAATCGATGCAGTTTCTTCACCCATCCATTCTTTGGCAAAACGCCGTTCGGCCGTTACCAGTGTGAAATCGTTGGCCGGGTCGGCGCATACGTCGTGGAGCCATCTAAGCGCCACATCCTCAGGTTGTCCGTCGAAGTGTGCCGGTTTTTCCCATTCCAACACCACTTGCAGCCCCTCACGCGCATTGACCAGCCGCAAGCGCAACCAGACAGGCGGCATATCGGCAACGACGCGCATCTGCGCTTCCCAGGTGATGGTCCCGTCGCCGCCCTGCCGAAAGACGCTCGGCGTGTAAGGTTGCAAATCTGCATTTTTTAGCCCTACGCCGCCCTCCATTTCATCCTCGCCGGTCAACGCCCGCGCCGCCTCTGGCAATAATTGAAAGAAGAGGTCTATCGCTTGCAAAATGTTGGATTTGCCCACATCGTTCAGGCCGTGGAAAACATTGACCGCGCGCAGATCGGTCAACGTCACATCGGCCAGACTTTTGAACCCCTGTACTCGCAAACTCTCGATAAACATATAGCCTCCTGGTGAAGACTTGACAGGTTTTAGGCGAACGACGTTCGCACAACCTGTCAGGTCTGAACTTTACCCCAATTTTACCATTCTTACGCGCAACCACCCCAGCGGCAGCGCCGGATTGTTGCCGACCCAGGCTAAATGTCGCGCTTTAGGGAAAGCCTGCCCGCGTGTATAGCCACGACTTTGCTTGCCGCCGCCGCGATCCATGTGGAACTCGTGTACCAGCGTTTCCAACAAGGGATCCTCATTTGCTAATCCGCCAACGACTGTTTTCGCGCGCCAGCCGGTAGCAAAACCAACCTGCGCCAGAAATTCGTTCTTGGGCCACGCAGCGCTGTCTGCCTCTTCCAACAACTTTCCGTAGAACGTCGCCGCCGCGCCATCTTTGCGCGCGGCATGGTATTCGTACTCATGTACCAGGCGCTTGCGCGCGATATAATGCGCCACCCGGCCAATTGCTGCGAGACGTTTGATCAATTCTTCCGACCATTCCAGCCCCCGTTGTCCGCGCTGCTGCAATAACCACGTGTCGATCCGCAATCCTGCTGTGATGCGCGTCCCACGCGCTATGGCTTCGACATCCAATGTCAAGCCTGGCACCATTTGCACTTTTTGCAAACTCAAGACCGCTGTGGAAAGCGGGGTGCTGTCGGTGACTTGCAACGCCCGCAATACGTCCCGGTTGGCGTCACGGCCTAACGTCGCTCGTTCCAGGTCGTCATCTGCAGATTTGGCTTCGCGTGGGCCGCCTGCGTGGCCAAAGTCATTTCGCCGAAAGACCCGTTGATCGGTCAGCATCCGCAAAAATGCCGTGCGCAGCGCGCCTTTGAGACTGCTGCCGGGGATGTAAGGCTGTCCTTGCACATCCTTGATCGCCTCGCGGATTTCGCGCAGTGCCGGTTGACCTCTCAATGTATAGCGGAAATAGTCGGGATACCTGGCATAGTCGTCCGGTTCCAACAATCTGGCCAAAGGCTGATTGAGAAATGTTTGTTGTTGCGCGAGATCTTCCGGCCAGCGGTCGTTCAGGATGATGTCTTCGTTGAGCCGGTAAACGAGGCCGTTGTGTACGGCAAAGTCGAAATCCTGCTTGAGCACAACGCCGTTGCCGATGTGCAGCGGTGTCAACACTTCGATGTCGAGCCGGTAATTGATTCCCAAACGTTCAGGCATAAGTCACCTCCTCCGGCAAAGCCGAGGCCGTAATCCCCACCGTAAAAGCATAGCCGTAGCGGTAGACTTTCCGTGCATTGAACGGCCAGGGAGTGGCGGCCTCTTGCCATTCACGCGGCCTTTCCGGTGTGACATCCACCAACCGCCCGCGCGCATCATTGGCGATGATGCTGCCTTCACTCACCAACCGTACCGTCTTACGTCGCCAGGCGTGATGCACATCATCCATACACCAACCGCCGACGTTGACCAGGCTGTAGGCCGTGTGCGGACATTGCAACGTCCGCCTTGCTTCAGCGGCGTCATAGGGCGCGTAGCGTGAGAGCGTCACCGCGTAGGCGGATTGACCGTGCATTCTTGGCAGATCATCTTGTGCGGCGCTCCACGTAAACGCGCCATGCCCGGTGGACCGCAACCCGCCCAGTCCGCTATCGGCTAACAACGCTAGGGCGCGTTGCGCGGCGGCGACTACCTCCGCGGCTCCATACAACGCGAACCAGAAGCCCACCTGGTCCGCCGTTGTCACGCGCCCGATGTGGTACAGTTGGCTCGCGCCGCTGACGCGGTCCAACGTCACGCGCGGCGTGTCCCATTGCTTCCACAGCGGCTTGAGCCGGTCTTCTGCATCCACGCGCAACGTGGGTTTTTCATCCTCTGCGCCCTTGCGCCTTTGCGCTGCATCGTGCGGCAGTTCCTCCGGCGTCACCCATATCCCGCCGGGGCCGAAACAACGCTCGTTCGACAGCGCTTCGTCTACAGTGTCACCGCGCACTAATCGCTCGAACAACCGTTCCGAAACCCACGCCGCCTTTTTGAAATCCTTGCCGCCGGTGTCTTTGGCTTCTTTACTGGCGTTGATTTTCACCATCGGCCGCGGGAAAAAGCGCAACGTTGCCTGGGGCTTCTCTACGCTGCCGTTGTACAGACATGGGAAGGCCGAAGTCAACAACAACGGCGGGGGAGAGGCGTTTAACTGGGGCAGCCAGCGTGTCAACTCCCCGGTTTCCGCCCAAGTCGTGACCAGAGCGGCAAAAAGTGTATCCGAGGGAATGTAGGCCAAACCACCCTGCCGCTCGATGCCGACCGGCTCCCCGATGTGAAAACTGCTTTTGGGGGCCAGCGTGATAATCGTCATTTCACGCCTCCCTAAAATTTGAGGTTGTCCCGGAGCCATTCCAGGATGTTGGCTTTGTCTTGCAGTATGGCGGCAAGATTGACATATTCCCCTGTATCAGGACGATAGAGAGGTTGATCGTAACCGTTTACGCCACTTTTCAACGCCAACTGTAATTGCTCAAAAGCGACTTTGCCGGAGCCGCGCGACCCTTGCCCGCCCAGGTAGTCATCTTCGACCAATTGTAAAGCGGTCAACACGTCGCCAAAGCGGGCAATATCCTCTTTGGTGTAGAAACTGAAGACCAGTTCCATAGGGTTGAATACCGCGCCTGCTGGCACGCGCTCCATCTGCCGCGGGGTGGCTGCCGAGGTCACACGATCAATGGCGGCTTCCCATTTGACTTCGGTAAAATCCACGACAGTATCCGGCAAACTGGCAGCATCTAGTGGAACATCGCGCACCATCAACCGCGCCGGGGCTTTTTTCTCGCTATCGCCAGTCGTACCATAAAGGGCGCATACTTTGCACTCAGAATCTTCGCACATGTGGATCCATACTTGTTTAGCGACGTCATTGGATTTGCCAATCTGAAAGTTGGAAGTAACGCCGCTAAGTTTTTCCCACAATGAGCGCATTTTACCTTTAAGGGATGAACCGGGGATATAGGGTTGACGATTTACCGGATTGCGCACAATCGGCATATCTACCCCACCGATTTCCATTGTCTCTTTGGAGGTGCCGATATGCAAGCCAGTCACGGCTTTGATTTGCCCAGTTAACACAACTCGGCCATACAATTGAATCTGGCGACCATTTTTGTTAGACATTGTTCTCCCCCCTATTGTTGCCTGCCGCCTGCCGCGGCGTGATAAGCCAAAATGGCTTCGAAGAATTCCACGAAACGCTGAAAACGCATAAAGCGTTTCTCCTTGTCGGTTTCTGCGCCGATGGTGGTAATCGCTTCATCCAAGGCTGTTTTAAGATTAGCCAGATTAGCCGTCCGCTTGGCCTGGTATGCCATCTTGGGCCGCAACAGCATCACTTGACGGAATGCTTTATCTGCATCTGGCGCATCTTTGGAACGCCAGCGCAGTTGAAGTTGCCGTACTGCGCCAAAAATATTCCGCACTTGATTGGTGGTGACTCTATCGGCTGCCATTTGACCGCCAAGTTCTTGGGCTTTCTCAATCAACAATTTGGCGTCATCTTCCGCGATGAGTTTTTGCACATCTTCTGCTCTCATGCTTTTCCTCCTGATTCTGATTGTTTACGAGTCCATAAAGCCGCCCAACGCGCTGCAACGCCCAGGCGGACAACTAAATTCTGATCGCACAGTATCTGCTTCGGCCAACTGCGTATTTCGTTGCGAATAGCGTCGTCCTTACAATCTATTCGGTTTAGCTGGTAAACGGCGTGCCAGACCCACGGCCCGTAGAAGAATTTACCGCGCGCCAACTGCCCCTTTTTGACCGCTGCGTCGCGTCCCACTTGCCATTCATTGTGTAACCGAAGCAGATTTTGCAACAATGCTTTGGAAACCTTGTCTTTCTCTACCCATTCACGGAGCTTTTCAGCTTGCGCTTTGACTTGCTCCAATTCATCCCACGCCAACGGCGTATCGAGAAAACAGAGGGCGTTTTTGGCCTCTGTTACAATTTTACCCTGTTCTTCCCGCTGCCGTTTCCCCTTCGCCCGACTCTCCGCCGCCCCGGCCTCTTCGGCCGCGCGGTAGAGCGGGAACTTTTCTGGGTGCAGCGAAATCCCACCGGAGAGTGTGACGCCAGGATTGGCGCAAACATACTCGTTAAAACTCTGCTGCACAGCCAGTGCGAAGCCCGGCAACACATCCCACGCGCCGACCACAAAAAGATCATCGCCGCCGGCGTATTGCAGGTACAACTTGTCTTCCCACGGTTTCCCCAGGGTAGGTAGATATCCCTCGAAGAACAACCGTAGCGCAAAAGAAAGCGTAGCGACGCGGGAAAGGGTCAAACAATCTTTTTCTTCCCCATCCACCTGGCGCTTGAAGCCCTTGCGGAACAAGTCGCCGAGGTTGTCCACGTCCATCCGCAGCACGCCCCAACGTGGAATCCCTGTACTATCTTTCGCCAATTGATCGAATGTTTTGATCGCGCCTGTTTTATTGTAGGGGACAAGTTGGGCAAAGGGACGGAACAATCGCGCCATAGCTCCGGGGAAGCGCGCCTGGATTTCTGTTTCGAGCCTGTTTGCATAGCGCGCGGGTTCGGTTCCCGGCAAGGCATACAAGCGCATATAGTTCACGTCGCGCGAACCGCCGCGCAAATACTGCCCCTGCTCCGGCGGCGCATCAGCATTGACCAACCAGATATTGACGCCAAATTGTTCGAGACCTTGATGCCATGCGGTGATACGCCGTGCTGGCGACGGCGTTCCCAGGCGCACGACCAAATGGGTCGCACGCGCTACTTGCCGGCCCAATTCAGCGAAAGAATCGCACAAACTGCATACGCCATCGTCGTGCAATTTTTCTTCCTCGCGCCCACATACCGGGCAGGATTTGACGCTTCCGCCCTTACCATACCCTATGCCGATATTGGCGGCGAAGTCATCTGCGGGCAGTTCTACCAGTGGTTGCTCTTTGGCGCGGCGCAGTAACGGCTCGTGCAATCGTTCCCATACTTTCTCAAACGCGCCAATTTTGAACTCACGCGCCTGTACGGGTATCCAGGCCGAGGCCAACCGCAGATTACCTTCGTGCGCGGTCAACAGTTTTTCTGTAACTCCGGCTTGCAACATGGGTAAAGCATCCCGCGCTGTAACCGGCGCAATCAGGTAAAAATTGCCGCCGCCCGCATAGAGTAGGTTGGTCGATGGCAAGCCCAACTGGTCAAGCAGATAGTGCGCTACGGCTTCGGTGAGCAGTTGCAAGTACACAGAACGTCCGCGCAGGCTTTTGGCCGCGTCTTCAGAAGCTATCGAATAGAGGAACTTCTGCACTCCAGAAATATCGCCGGCGACGAGCAGCGCGACTGGTTCACCGGCTTTATCACTCCAAAATTCATCTTTTCGCGCCTCACACCACGCGGTTTCGCGTTTGTCGGCGGCCAAACAGGCGGCCAGCGCCGCCGTCATCCGGCTGTGATCGTACAAACTCACATCCGGCACACTTCGGTAATAGGCCGAGGGCACACACCAGGTATAGCGCTGCAACAAATCTAGCAGACTTTCCAGATAGACAGGCAGTGAATCGCCGGGTAAGGTTTGCGCGTCCCGGCACAGAGTTCTCCACAATTTGCCGTACTCTCGCTCGTGAGCGTCGGTCCACTGTAATGCGCGCTCGTGAGGGAAAATTATCTCGCGTGTTGGATCGAGCGCCGCGAGCGGCAAGTAACTTTTCTTGGCTTGTGGTTCGCCTCCTCCTATCCGCGCAAAAATGGATTCCAGATATGGCACGCGATTGTCCTCGTCTTCATCGCGCTCACCGGCTGAAAGATGATCCGCCAGTTGCACAAGCGCGCCCATATCATTTTGTGGCCGGTGATGATAACCGGCAGCGTGACGCACGATAACACCAATATCGTTATCCAATGCCGCCGTCAATTTGGGGATGACGTCATACGTCAACAGCGCGTGATAATGCCCAAAGTCCCGTTTGGCAGTTTCCCGATCGGCAGAGCCTCTTTCCCCAGCTCTTTGCCCCACCTTCCCCACATCATGCAACAACCCCGCCAGCGCGGCCAGATACACCTCGTCCTTGCGTTCTTCATCCATACCCACCTCCTGCGAATAGCGAATGAGCGAATGAGCGAATGAGCGAATGGTGAATGAGTGAATAATGAATCAGCGAATCACTCAATCACCTTCCATCCTGCTTCTTGCCTCCTGCCTCCTGCCTCCTGCCTCCTGCCTCCTGCATCCAGTATACCCTCTTTCCGTCCCGCGCGCATCAGAACCATCCCTGAATTTTTCTCAGAGGTTTCTCTGATGCACTTTCTGCCAAACTACAGTATATTCAACACAAGCGTAATTCACATCGAACCCGCAGCACCTTTCCAGGCAAAACCATCTCGTGACCGCGCCATTCACCATTCACCCATTCACCCATTCACCCATTCACCCTTCACTCTTCATTTATTGCCCCCTGAGGGGGATGTTAAGGTACAAAATACACACTATCGCCGCGCGCGGGCCGCCTGACGGATGGCGTGCAGGTCGATGATCTCGGCGACTGCGTAGCGCGGCGGGAGCGCGCCCGCCACCGGCTTGAGGCGCACGATGGGCGGGAAGTAGCCGCAGCGTCCGTGCATCTCGGCCAGCAGCGCGGCGGCGGCAAAGTTCAGCGCCGGCAGCGCCACCAGCAGCGCCTCCGTCTGCCACTGTGCGGGTGTGAGACCGGCGGCCTCGGCCAAGCGCAGCGCGTGTTCCGCGAAGGGCGCGTCGAGATCGAGCTGCGTGGGAATATCGCGCACCTCCGTTACGGGCGTGCCGGTCAGCGCCTCGACCTGCGCGAGGTGGTCGGGGGTGAGGGGGTGGGAGTAGTTGAGAATGAGCATAACTATACTCCCGTTTCTGTGAGTTCCCAGGCGTGCGCTAAAGTTAGAAGCGTGGTATAAAACTTCTCTCCTTTTGCCAACACGGTCTTCACCGGGGTTTCCGACCAGTTTTTGCGGATTGCGCCGTGGTTGATCAAATTGCGCCAGTCTGCAACTTCACTCCAAAGCATTACCAGAGCTGTAGATTCAGGCCACGTGCATATTTCCGTTACCCAAGTTGGCGGCGATGTGTCGCCAATAGCCTCCATTTGTTTTTGTACCAACCAACCTAAAGCCCGTTCGATTTCTCCGCGTGGACCTTTATTATCCAGAAGTATTTCACCCTCAAGGCCCAAACGATACCCGACCGCACTGATTAACCATTCGCGCATCAAGGTTCCAGCTTGGGGAATATGCCCTTTGTCCAGATACCAGCGCAGCATTGCTAACTGCACGCGCAAATCAGCGGCTATATCCTGCGCCATAGGATATTTTTGTGCTAATGGCGCATAAGTTGTGCTCACTCGCTCAGCCAAGAGCCGGTAAGGCGGCGCAATGACGCTCAAATCATCGGCGGCTTGTTCCAGACGCTCAATCAAGTTCCAACTGGCTTGTTCGGCGTGAGGAATGAGCGAAGTTAAAATAGCTGCCGTCGCATCGTCAATAGCTAAGGCCGCGCTGCGAATACGTTTGGAGACAACTTCGGCTTCTCTTTCTTCCGGTGTTAACCGGCGCTGTGGATGTTGAAACAAGTCATTGCTTTTGAGAAGGTGCGCCAGATACCGGCCATCACCAGTGTATATAAACTGATTCGTCGCTGTGATCCAATCTAACAGCCCTACAAATGGGGTCAGGTCGAAAACCGGACTGCGGTTTTCCGCATCTTTGGCATCGAAAGCGCCATAAACGATCTTATGCACCTTCACTTGTCGCGCTGTACGCAGGTAGGCTGCGGCCAGGAAAGTGAGAAAGGGCAATGAGCGGAAGGAGTGCGTAATATCGAAGATGACTGTTTCACCCT
Source organism: Anaerolineae bacterium (assembly GCA_034432995.1). Classification (GTDB taxonomy): domain Bacteria; phylum Chloroflexota; class Anaerolineae; order B4-G1; family SLSP01; genus DSWT01. The sequence goes on from DAOUAY010000099.1 coordinate 9,210, forward strand.
CACCTACCGCTTCGGTGAGCGCGTTGAAAATCTCCCACAACTCGGTTTCTGCACGGCCTTCAGGAATCGGCACCGGCTGCACCAAGTCGCCCAAACGCGCCTGCACTTGGGCCCAATTGTTGTGTTGTTGCACTGTGGGGGTGAGCAATACCAATACTTGCTCCACATCAGGGAAAAAACACGGGAGCGTCTCAGCAAAGTAAGCGGTTTCTTTTGCCTTAGCGCCGTAGCAATAAATCGTCGGTTTGTAAGGCGCGGTTCCCAAGAACGAAATAGCCTTCATCGTTGTTGCCTCCGTATAGGTCCGGTTTCTGTTGTATAATTCATGCGTAACTACGCTGGTGTGGTCGCCGACAACGAATTTTTGCACGAATAAACGAATGGATGTCTGCTGTATGCGTGTTTTTCGTCCCGCCGAGGTCAAAATTCGTTCATTCGTTACCCTATTCGTTGTCGGCCAGCCCGTCCGCCGCGCGTAACATTCATTGCGCACGCGCATTGGAGATGGTCATGATACCAGACACACTTACACTAGTCGCGAAACACGCCTGGCCGCTCTGGAACAAGCGTGCGCCCTGAGCGAGCGCCTCCGCTCCGCGCGGGCGGCGCAGGATGTGGATGTGGTCGAGTTGCTCCGCCAGATGCGCGCGGCGCGGGATGCGGAATTGGGCGCCATCAGCGAGGCGTGGCCGGCGGACGCGGTAAGCGCGCTGCGAGCCGCTGGCGCAGAAGACTGACGCTATGTTGATCCAATCGTCCGCCGCGATAGCCCCATAACTCGATCACCTCAATATCCACTTCATTAGCGATAGCCTTGAATTCGCTACGCCGTTCGCCGCCGGTGACGAGAAAACGCGCGGTGTATGTGCCGGAAAGCTCGCGCGCGGCGGCGGTGGTTAATTGGTCTACCGCGTGTTTTCCGCTGCCTTGCCCGCCGGTTTTCACTTCGATCAGTCCTACCTGATTCCCGCAACGGACCACAAGATCAATCTCTACCTGATCGGCGAAACTTTGCGGCTTCACTCCGGTTTTTACCTCATCCACCCATCCGTTGAGTGCGCGGCTCACGGCGCGCTCGAAGTCGCCGCCGGCGTTATCTGCCGCGCCGCCTTCGATATATCCATGTTCCCAATGGGCGCGCAAATACGCATCCAATGATAACAAATCAGCGGGTAAGGTTTCACGCTGGCGCAAGACCGGCGTTTGTCCGGCAAAAGCGTAGTGGTAGAGGCTGCTTTGCAGGTCGCGCCCGCGCTCGCCCTCAGTTTGCAAATACACAAACGGCGCGTTGTGCTCAACGGCCAACGCATACGCCGCCAAGGCCATCATCTTGGTGCCGCCCGTCAGATTGAATATCACTTCTTCTCCACCCGCGACATGCTGCGCAAGCCGCGCGCGTATTGGCAGTAGATCGTAAGCCGACGTCTCGATGAATTCCACGGCGCAATCCGTGAGTAGACGCGCTACACGCCGCGCCACCGGCTCTGTGCCGCGCGCTCCGCTGCCGGTATGCGCAAACACCACCCGCTCCGGCTTGAGATGCCGCGCGGGAAGCAGATTGGGGATCGGCTGTTCGCCGACGAGGGTGATGAGGGTGGTCATAGCTATGCCGCGCTTAGATACCGGGCGGTAAACTCGGCAACGGTGAGGGTCATTACGCCCGCTTGTCGGAACGGCGGATCAGCATCATTCGTCACAATGGGCCAGCCCGTGTGTTGGGCGACAGCCGCGATAGCCCAGTCGGCTTTGTGGATAAGCCAGTCCAGGTCGGCCAGCGCCAGCCGCTTATCTTTACAACGCTCACGCCAGGCCTGCGCGGCAGCTTCTGCACTCAATCTATCACGAATGTAGCTGTCCGATTGTCGCGCCAGCCATTCTTGCCAAGAATGGCTAATTTGTTGTGCTTGTTCATGGTCGAAAGCCAATATCGGTTGGTATTGCTGCTTCCCACCTGTCAACTCACGCGCCCATTCTTGAACCCATTGCCGGAATATCTGTACCCCCCATCTGGCGTCTGCTGTTTTGCCTTGCGCCCGCAGCGCATACCCTTTTTGAAGCAATTGCCGTTCACGTTCCACCAACACCAGCGCCGGCAGGTAAACGCGTATTTTTCCAGCTTGACATGCCCGTGTCAAATGCTCACGAGTTTCTTTCGGCATCCATACCGCATTGGTATCAAGCAGAATGTTTGGCGTCATCCCAATACTCCTGTAAGTTTGACATG
>DAOUAY010000100.1:0-1651 GCA_034432995.1 Anaerolineae bacterium
GGCAGCATCATCTGGACCGTCCATTCGCCAATGCTCCATTTCCACAGGTGCCAGGCGGTTTCGTTGATGACGAGGAAAATCGCCATCCCGTAACGGATATTGCGCCGCGCCGTCTCGCTGGCGTGGTTGCGGACATAGAGCAATGCCACGTTAGCGAGCGCCACAAGCGCCAGGGTGATGAGATGCGCCGTCCCAAAAAGCTCGAACGGCGCGCCGGTCCAGTCTTTGGCAAAGAAGTTTCCCATAGTTTGTCCTCAGTCGTGTAGTCAGATAGTCCGGTAGTACGGAATCGTTGCTTATTGTACCACGATTAGACAAACGCTTTGAATCGGTGTAGAATGTTTCGACTAAAAACCCCTCAAGAAATCCCCGTTGGGTGCAAGTGCTCGTGCCGGATCACAATCTGGCGTGGCGAGAACGGCGGATTGTGATCCGTCTTAAGCGTTGAAGTAAGGCTATTTTCAAAGGGAGGGCATCATGAATCAGGAAGGGTTACAGATCACCGTCATCGGGGCGGGGCATGGCGGCAAGGCGATGGCGGCAGAGATGGCGGCGCGTGGATTGGCTGTGACTTTGTACAATCGTACTTACGAGCGCATCGAGGTGATAGACCTGCGCATGGGCATCGAGCTGCAGCAGGAAGATGGCAGTGTGGTCTTCGCTCCACTGCACGCGATTACTGCCGACATGGGCGAGGCATTGGCCGAAGCCAGACTGGTGATGGTCGTCGTCCCGGCTTCAGGACATCGGGATATCGCGCTGGCATCTGCGCCTTATCTGCGCGACCGCCATATCGTCGTGTTACATCCTGGGCGTACCGGTGGAGCACTGGAGTTCAAACAGGCGCTCATCGAAGGCGGCTGCAATTGTAATCCCATCATCTGCGAGGCGGAAACCTTCCTCTTTGCGGCGCGCAGCAACGGCCCGGCGGAAGCGCGTATCTTCCGCACCAAGTTCTCGGTGCCGGTTTCCGCGCTCCCGGCGACGCGCACCCAGGAGGCGCTGGCAACACTTTCGCCGGTCTATCCACAGTTCATCCCCGCCAAAAATGTCCTCTATACCGGCATGAACAACATGGGGGCAATCTTTCATCCCGCGTTGACATTGCTCAACGCCGGGTGGATCGAGGCGCGGCAGGGCGACTTCCAGTTTTACATGGATGGGGTCACGCCGGCCACAGCGCGGGTGTTGGCATCGTTGGATCGGGAGCGGGTGACGGTCGCGGCGGCGGTGGGTATCCGTGCGCAGACGGCGGAAGAATGGCTCGAACGCGCGTATGGCGCGTTGGGCGGCAATCTCTACGAAGCCATGCACGCCAATCCTGGCTACGGCGGCATCAAAGCGCCCAATCTCCTCCAACACCGCTATATCTTCGAGGATGTGCCGTGCAGCCTGGTGCCAATTGCTTTGATCGGCCACCAATACGGCGTCGACACAACCGCCATCCACGCGATCGTGAAGCTGGCGAACATCGTCCACGCGACGGATTACTGGCGCAAGGGCCGCACGCTGGAACGGTTGGGGATCAAGGGGATGTCGGTGTCGGAACTGCACCATTACGTGGAGACGGGGGAGCGGTAGGGCGAGTGGCGAGTGATGAGTGGCGAGTGGCGAATGGGCGAATGAAGAATCAGCGAATGGGCGAGTGAAG
>DAOUAY010000101.1:0-1565 GCA_034432995.1 Anaerolineae bacterium
GCGATCCCGGTTTTGGCCGATGTCGTGCGTGGCTACGTGGGGGCGCGATCACTGGCCGCCAGCGCGATCGGGGAGATCGGGGGGCTGGAAGGGGGGCCGGTGCTGGTCGAAGCGCTGGCCGATAAGAGCGTCAATCTGGAACTGGCCGCGCTCAAAAGCCTGGGGCGGATCAAATACCGCAAGGCGCTCCCGACCGTGCGCGAGTTCCTGGCCTTGCCCGATCCACGCCTGCGCCGCACGGCTGCGCTCACGGTTGGCAATCTCGATGATGCGACGGCGATTCCCACCCTGCTTGAGATGGCCTACAACGACAGCAGCCCGTTGGTGCGTCCCGCCGCCATCGAGGCTTTGGGCATCCTCGGCGACAAGACGTTGATCCCGCAACTCTTGCCGCTGGTGGAAGACTCCAATGCCTACTTGCGAGCCGCGCTGGCCCACACGCTCAGCACCCTGGACGGGACAACCCCTGAAGTTCAACGCGCGTTGAAAAAACTGGCGCAGGATCAGGTGGAACACGTCGCCTTTGCGGCGCAGCGGGCGTTGCACGAATGCGAGAGGAAAAACGGCAGGCGACCGGCCGAACCCGCAGCGTGCCCGGAACCGACGCCCACGCAGATTTCCTGGCTCAGGCGCTTTTTGGGCCGCGTTTAGACAAAGGACGCTGATTTTCGCAGATGCACGCAGATTTTTTCTTTATATTTTGATCTGCGGAAATCAGGTGAATCTGCATCCAGAACCGCTTCAGGGCGCATCGCGCCCCGTGAGTACCAACCACGCGAAGTGCGGCAGCGCCAACTGCCGACGCCAGCGCCACGGCTCGCGCACAAGACGGTCGAGCCATTCCAGCCCGAGGCGTTGTATCCAACGCGGCGCGCGCCGCGACACCCCGGCGATAAAATCAAACGAGCCGCCCACGCCGATGCCGACGGCGGCTCCCGTGCGGGCCAGATTGCGATCCAGCCACAAGTCCTGCTTGGGCGCGCCGTAGGCCACGAGCAAAATGTTGGCCTGCGCCGCGCGCACCCGTGCCACGATGTCATCTTCCTCTTCCGGGGCCGGCGAACCAGCGTAACATCCTACGACGTTCAGTCCTGGATGGCGCGCTGCCAGGATCGCCGCCGCTTTTTCCGCCACGCCGGGCGCTGCGCCCAGGTAGAAGACGCGCCACCCCTGCCGCGCTGCTTCCGCCGAAAGCAGCGGCACCAGGTCCGACCCGGCGACCCGCTCGCGCAGTTTTTTGCCGCGCATCCTGGCGGCCCATAACACACCGATCCCGTCGGGAATACAAAGGGCGGCCCTTTGCAGGGTCGCCCTGAAGTCTGGATCGCGGCGCGCCTTCATCAAGAATTCCGGGTTGACGGTGGCAATTTGATGGACACCGCCCGCGTCAATCCACTGCGCGATGAGGGCGAGCGTTTCCGCCATCGTCACGTCGTGGATCGGCGCGCCCATTAGCGTGCAGGCTGGCGCGCGCCGATCTGCCGTCCGGTTTAGATCAGGCTCAATGCCCAATCGCCGACCAGCCAATAGCGGAAATCCTTGCCGTTGGATGTTTCGATGCTGCC
>DAOUAY010000102.1:0-1744 GCA_034432995.1 Anaerolineae bacterium
TTGGAATTACGCAATCCTGTAGAATGAGAAAAACCGAACCGCGAATCTTGAAGCATATTACAATTTTGGTACACGGATGAACACGGAAAACACGGATTTCTTCCCTTAGAAATCCGTAGAATCCGTGAAATCCGTGTACGATTCTTCGATTCGTGATTGCAAGATCATCTTAACCGCTACACTATTCGTGAAAATTCGTGTAGATTCGTGGTCTATCTTTAGGAGGAACAATGGCATTACAACCAGTTTTGATCAACGGTGAATGGCGCGCATCGGATGCGGCGGGCGAGTTCGAGGCGATCAACCCGTCGACAAAGACGGCGCTGTCGGAAACGTATCCTATATCGAGCGCGGCGGAGGCCGAGGCGGCGATCCACGCCGGTTATGAGGCGGCGGTAGCGCTGCGGGCGATGTCGCCGGACGCAATCGCACGCTTCCTCGAAGTCTACGCCGATGCGATTGAGGCGCGGACGGACGCGCTGGTCGAGCTGGCCCATGCTGAGACGGCGCTGCCCAAGTCGCCGCGCCTGCGCGATGTAGAACTGCCGCGCACGACGGATCAACTGCGGCAAGCCGCCGCCGTCGCCCGCGAGCGGTCGTGGTGTCTGGCGACCATCGACACAAAGCGCGGCATCCGTTCGATGTACGGGCCGCTTGGCGGGCCGGTCGTCGTCTTCGGGCCGAACAACTTCCCGTTTGCGTTCAACTCGGCGGCGGGCGGGGACTTCGTGGCGGCGATTGCGGCGGGCAATCCCGTCATCGCCAAGGCCAACACCGGACATCCCGGCACGACGAAGCTGCTCACCGAGGCCGCGTTCGAGGCGATCCGGGCGACCGGTATGCCGCCGGCGCTCGTGCAATTGCTCTACCGCGTCAAACCGGACGTGGGTTACCGGCTGGTGAGCCACCCGCTGGTCGGCGCGACGGGCTTCACGGGCAGTCGTAGCGCCGGTGTGCGCCTCAAGGAAGCGGCGGACAAGGCCGGTAAACCGATCTACCTGGAAATGTCGAGCATCAACCCGATTTTCGTGCTGCCCGGCGCGTTGGAAGAGCGGCTGGACGCCGTCGCCGGGGAGCTGTACGCGTCGTGCTCGATGGGCGTGGGGCAGTTCTGTACCAAGCCGGGCTTCGTCGTCCTGCTGCAAAACGACGAGAGCGGAGCGTTCCTGGAGAAAGTCGCCGAACACTTCCAAAACCCACCCGGCGTGCTGTTGGGCGAGAGCGGTTTGTGGACGATTGCCGATGCGGTGGAAAAACTGCAAGCGGCCGGCGCGCAGATCGTCACCGGCGGGCACGAAGTCGAGGGGCCGAGCTATCGCTACGCGAACACGCTCCTGCGCGTCTCCGGCGACGACTTCCTGAAGAACCCGCACGCGCTGCAAATCGAGGCGTTCGGCGTCGTGTCGCTCGTCGTCTTGGCAAAGGACGTCGCGCAGATGTGCGACATCGCCGAATCGCTAGAGGGCAACCTCACCGGCTGCCTCTACAGCCACACCGGCGGCGACGATGACGCGCTCTACGATCAGGTCGCGCCGCTCCTGCGCGCCAAAGTCGGACGGCTGCTCAACGACAAGATGCCCACCGGCGTCGCCGTCAGCCCGGCGATGAACCACGGCGGGCCCTACCCCGCGACGGGGCATCCCGGCTTTACCGCCGTCGGCGTGCCGGCGTCACTGTTGCGCTTCGGCGCGCTGCACAGCTACGATGCTGTCCGCCCGCACCGCCTGCCGCCGGAATTGCAGGA
>DAOUAY010000103.1:0-20126 GCA_034432995.1 Anaerolineae bacterium
TATGCCGTTTTGCAAGTGTTCAGTGAAACAACGAAACATTGGTGTATTCCTGTATTGAAATTTGAACGGATGTGCTAATTGTACTATATTTTATGAATATGTCCACCTTTTTTCAGGGGAGTCAAGTATAATTTCTTCAAACGACCACTTTATAGGCGGCCTGTTCAAACACTGCCAAACAAGCATACACTCAAAGTAGAGGCAAGAGAATGCACGTAGAGCCTGTCAAGGAAACGGACTTACCGAGAACAATCAGAAATAGGCTACTGTTAACTGTATTGGCCCTGAGCTTAATTGTACAACTTCCCCTGATGCTCAACGTACGTACCGTTGAATACGATGAGGCAATTTTTCTTGACGTTGCCCGCAACATTCACCGTGTAGGATTGCCAATCCGCTCAATTGGCACACAGGGACTGTTCTTCTTCGATCATACATTCCTCTATGTATATCTATTGAGTCTGTTTGTCCCGGAATCTACCACCCGCGTCTTTTTCATACGGATGCTGACTGTAACGCTAAGTTTGGGATGCAATTGGCTGACCTTTGACTGCGCTGAACAAATAAGGGGACCTAGAACCGGCTTCGTTGCCGCGTTATTGCTTGCACTCAACCCCTTTTTTACCGTATACAGCTTCTTCATTCGTATGGAAATACCAATGACCTTCACGCTTCTGACTGCCTTGCGTTTTTTTCTGCACTATCTCAAAACTCAGCGCAGACAGTGGATAATCTTAACAGGAATGAGCGTTGCAACTGCAGTACTCTTCAAAGAAATCGCGTTGCTTTTCACCGGCGTCCTGGCATGGCTTTTATTGACAGACCCCAAAGTTCGAAGATACCAGGCATTGAAAAATGCTATTCTGGTGAGCATACCGACTGTCCTCGGGATGATAGGTTGGAGTGCGTTGTGCTATGCCCTATCACCCACAGCATTTCTGAGTGTACTCAAACGCTGGCTAGATTCCGCTGCCATCGGAAAGTCTTTCGACTTTCGGATGTTTATCACGCCACTCCAATGGACCCAGAAAATAACATATGACCTTTTGGGCATCCCGCTCGTTCTGGGGATAATTGGCGCGCTCGGCATAGCCATCGTAAAAAGACGCAAGCTATCCTCAGCATCCACAGTCCTGATCGGATATATAATCCTCGCAATCGGCCTCTCATACATCATCAAACTTAAAGAGTTGCGCCATCTCATTGCGATAATCCCAGCAAGCGCACTTTTGATCGGTATTAGCTTTAATTGGCAGAAGATCTTGAGGCACACGCCCCGAATTAGCAAGCAAATCAGGATCATCGCCCTGGTTAGCCTTTTGCTCATAGCCGGAGGGACACCGTTGCGTGTACCGTCCCGCTTATGGATAACATCACAAGGCTGGCTTGCACCAATCTATGCACACCGGCTTTTAGCCAATGAACCGTACTACAACGCATTACGACTCGCTGGCGCTTATCTTAAGGAACATTCAGCACCCACTAGTGTTATTGCTGTCGTTCATGAAGCAACCGTCATCGGATACTATGCCGACCGGCCCTATATAATGCTATATACTGCAAACTCTGAAAGTGCAGTCATTCAAATACTCATGCAGACTCAAGATCTGGTCTGGGATCACACTGTTTTTCCATCGCTTACAGAAGAGCAAATTCACGCCGTACAGGAGTATGTAGCACAACATTTCACTGTGGCTCAAGTCATCCGTGATGACCATCGCGAAATAACTATCTACCGGCGTTCAACGCCTGCCTCAAACTGATGAGGTTGACCGGCATCTGAAATACACTCCCACCGATGCGGTATGTAAACTACGCCATCTTGCCAGTCAACATCTCCATGAGTAACCGTAAACCTGAGCATACGATGCCAGTGATCGTATGGTTGGGTGATCGATTCATCATAGATCGCTACGGTCAGATCATATAGGCCAGACAACAACGGGAGATGTTCCACCACATAGTCCACATAGCCCCGCCCGTGGACTTCAGGCACAGGAGTTCCAGCCCAAGTGGAGTTAGGTCCATTGAGACGCTCTCCATCCTCATCATATAGACCAATCCCAAAGGCCGGCGCCTTGACCAAACTGGACGCCACATACCACATTCGCACCTTGAAGAAGTCCCATGTGCGGAATGAATTCACGGGCCGGTCATATTCATCCAACAATTCCACACGCTCGATACGAGCTTCCCCGGATCCCCAGCGATTTCCCAGGTCCGAGGTATCAGAGCCATCTCTATCCTGCCGACCCCAAACCAATTTTAGATACTCACCAATCACATGAGGAGGAGCGCCATCACAACGCAAATTGCCAGCATCAATCCAAATAACGCGCTTACAATTTTGCCGAATCGTGTTTAGTGCGTGAGAAACGAACACAACTGTCGTTCCGGTTTGTTGAATCTCACTGACACGCTTCAGACAACGTGACTGAAAAGCCTGGTCGCCTACTGCTAACACCTCATCCACCAGCAGAATCTCCGGCTCCATGTTCACCGCCACGGCAAACCCCAACCGCACGTACATCCCCGAAGAATAATGCTTCACCGGCACGTCGATGAAGCGTTCCAGCTCCGAAAAGGCCACGATCTCATCGAAGCGGCGATCGACTTCACGGCGGGTCAAACCCATTATGGAGGCATTCAAGTAGACGTTCTCTCGCCCGGTCAAGTCAGGATGAAAGCCGGCGCCCAGCTCCAATAGCGCGCCCACACGACCGTTCACCGTGACCATCCCAGAATCGGGCTCGAGGATGCGCGCTATAAGTTTGAGCAGCGTGCTCTTCCCGGCCCCGTTCGCGCCGATGAAGCCTACCGTTTCGCCACGCGTGATGGCGAAACTGACGTCTTGCAGCGCATGCAGTTCGTCGTGAATGCGGGTCTGCCGCCAGCGCCCAAAGTTGACCAACAACTCCTGAAACGAGCGCGAGCGGCTTCGGTGCAGATCGAAGGTCTTGGAAACGTGGTCGAAAACGACGGCTGGCTTGGTCACAGGCTATGCACTCATCCTTGTCGCCGCCAGACCAGTAACAACACCAACCCCACCAACAACAGCCCGACGCCACCAAAGAACAGCCACGAACCGCTGCCCGACTCCCTGCTTTCCGGCGGCGCAACAGCTTCAGCCGATTGCGCTTCTGTCGTCATTGTAGAGGCGCTTTCCGGTCCGGAGGATTCAGCCGTAGCGGAAGTGGTCTGACTAGGAGCAGACGATGCGCCGCCGGCCGACGTCTCCGATGAAACGGGTGTCGCCGATGCGGTCGGCGACGGCGTGCCGTTATCCGACAATTCGCCACCCGGCGTCGCAGTCACGGTTGTCTCAGTCGCCGATAGGGTTGCGGGCGCCGTCTGCGTTCCGCTGGGAGTCGGCGTCACAGTCGCTGTCCCCGCTGCGGGCGTTGGCGCGGGAGTAGAGGTAGCAAGCACCGGCGCTTGAGTCGCGGTAGGCTCCCCTGGAGAGGCGGTATTGGTGGGCAGAACTGGCGGATTGGGGGTCGACGTGGCGGGCGGTATAGGGGTTGCGGGGCCAGGTGACGGCGTCATTGTTGGGACGGTCCAGTTGCCTTGTTGTGAGGGCATCGCCCAGGCCGCGGGCATCAAGGCCAAACCAGATAGCGCCAACGTGATGAGCAGCCATCCGATCAACATCCAATATCGCTTATTCATGACTCATTCCCCCTGCGATAACTGATAGCAAATATGCAAACTGCTGTCTACACGCAGATCAACATCGTACAACAGCACCCCGGCATCATTCGCACCGGAGAGCGTTTGCGAAGAACATAATACAGCATTTTGGGGCATGTGCAAGATGACGCGTGTTGGGACGCCCCCCAGACCTGCCTGCTTCTGCCATAGCAGATGATAGGTCAGCGTGCCATCTGGATTTGGCTGTATAACACTGTCCGGCAAAGTATACGTAAACCGCACCACTGCCTGCGATGCGGTCGGCAGAAGCACCGCCTGCTCGAAGGCGGTGAACGCTCCCTCCGGCGCTGCCGAGACGCGCGCTTTCCCATCCCACGGCTGCTTGTTGCCAACGGACTCCGCAGGGATCGGATGTTCGCTGGCCTCGACCAACTGCGCGCCTTCCGGCACATACAGACGCAGATAGGCCCAGTAACAACGATCCATCATCTGCGTGTATTCGGGATCGTAGCGCGCTTCCGGGACGCAGGCGATGTCCACCTGGCTTGTATGCGTGTAAGTCAGCGTCATCGTCGCGCGCGGCGGCGATTGGGTGAGGTCGACCTCGTAAGCGAAGGCGCGATCTAGCTTGCTACTGGCCTTGTTGTACCCCAGATTGGCCTCTACCACCATAGCGTAATCACCCTCTGGTGCGCGTAATCCGCCATCCCAACCCCGTCCTGCCAGCACTGCCTGCACTTTTGCGTCGACAAAATACAGCAGAACGTGTTTCTCATTCACAAGCTGCAACCCGGCCCTGGCCAATCCCAGATAATCCACATGACCCGCGGAGACGCGCGCCATCACCGCTTCGGCCAATGGTTCCATAAATGATTTGCGTTGTTGCCACCACGCGCCATACTCTTCGCCTTCCTCCGGCGCCCACGTGCTGTAGAGTTGTTCGAGCAGTGTCGCGCCGGTCACCGGCTCTTCCATGCCGGGCATCGTCAGCGGGCCGAGGGTATCCAGCAAAAGTTGCGCCGCGCGTTGATCCACAGCGATAACACCATCGACCGTCACCTCGTGACGCGGGCGATACAGCTCCAATCCCTGGCGCACTGCGGTCGGGAAATCTGGCGACCAGTTGCTATCGCGGAAAACCCACAACTCTATACCCATAAATTGCTGAAACGGCTCCGGCGCGAAGGGATAAGGCTGTGTATAATCGTCGGCAGCATAGCTGTCGGAAAACGCCATCGAGGCAACCTGACCGCCGGAAATGTGCACTTCCCCCACCCCGGTGATAAATCCACCACCGGGCCGCAGTTCGTTTTCGTTGAGCACGAGCAACAGATAGATGCGCGGCGATTCCAGTCCGAGCAAAGACGGCCCCATCTCCGCCAGGGTCAGCCCATCATCTAGCCACGGGAGCAGCGGACCGAGTTGCCGCAACGGACCTTGCAAACGGTCCGGCAAGGCGTCCACCTCAATCACAGCAAAAGCCGAGTTCGCTCTGGCGACAGCAGATCGGGCGCGCGGCAAAACCGGCGTAAGGCGCGCGAACATATCCCCCAGACCATCCAGCCCGGAAGCGTCAGCGGCTGCAGTCTCGCCACCCTGGAATGTCAGCATGAACGGTTCCGCAGCATCCCACAACAACATCCCAGCTTCAGTCAAGCTATCGGCCAGCGCAAGCAGGGCGGGTGCGTCGTTCGCCAGCGGTCCCACCTTCGGCAGCCAGCGAAACGCCGGCCCCATCCCGGCCAGCCAGCCGACGTTGCGCCGGAGTGTCACCACGTCGCGTCGCGTCTGGCGCAGCAACGTCCCCAATGCACCCACGCCTGGAAGCGCACGCGGCTCGGTCGCCATGGGATCGTCGGCGAGCAGCCCCTGGACGGTCTTCAGCGAGCGCAGCAGCGATGCAGCGGCGATCGCAGACTGCACGCCCCAAAACACGATCGAAAGGACGCCTATAGCGACCAAACCAATCGCTATCTGTCGTCTATAGTGTGCGATTACGGACACGCAACCCCCTCCTCAACGACCCGGCACAAAGGTCGTCCGGCAGCATAATCTTCCGGCGCAGCAACCTGACGCCCAGTTCGTCTGAATAAGAACTGTTGGTAACTCTCCTGCCACCACAGATTCCGGTCGATGACCAACACATCGGGCCGTAGCTCCAGTGCTTCTTGCGCGTACCACAGCGCAAAAGTGTACGGGTCGCCCTGTGTTGTGATCAACACAGCATCCGCCGGCGTCGCCTCCAACACACGATTGTACCACAATACCGCCTCAGCATCGCGGTGCAGGTCCATGGCTTGCCAGTTCCAAGCCAGCAATGCCAGCGGCAACAGCATCATCGCCCACGCGGGCGCCCTCTGGTCCACCAGCCAGCGCAACCCAGCACCCAACAAAGGGACAAGCAGGGGTAACAGCGGCAACAAGTACAGCAGGGAATCCGATGTGCCGTAGCCGATGGCAAATAAGCTCAACACACCGCCCGTTGCCAACAGCCCTACTATCGTCCAGCGTGACTGTCGTTCCCGCCAGCCCAGCCAGCCGCCCAGCAACACCAGCGCGCCGCCCACCGGCGTGAATTGTCGCGCCAGCAATGCCGCCCACGCCGCCAACCGCGCGGGCCAATCGGCAAGCGGCCAGCCGAAGGCGTAGCCCCAGTACAACCGCGCGCGCACCACGTCCCACCACCCGGCGAGTGTACGTAAATCGCCCCACGGCTGCGGCCACGAGCCAAGGAGCGGCATTAGTGCGTACGGCAGCAAGCCCACGGCCAGGCCAAGCAAGTAGACGGTAGACGGCAGACAGTAGACGGGGAGATGTGGCCGCGATGTCAAAATCGCTCTCTGCTTGCTATCTCTCAACAAGTGAATCATCCACAACGGCATCAGGAACACCAACGTCAGATGCACAGACATTCCCAAGCCGCACACGATACCCGCCAAAACCCATCGCCAATTCGTAATTCGTAATTCACGATTCGTAATTCGCAATTCGTAATTCGCCAACGCCGCGAAAAACGCCGCTGTGGCGTAGACTTCTGTGATCAGCGCCTGCGACCAGAGCAATGGAGCAAACGCCAGCGTGAGCGCCGCCGCGAGCACAATCCACGGGGATTTCTCCTGGCGTCGAAGCGTCAGCGCGGTCAACGTCACCGCCCCTGCCGCCATCACTGCCGAGAGCAGGTTGAGCCGCCAGGCCGGATCGCGCAACGGGAGCAGCACGAAAACGCGCGCCAACGTCAGATAGAGGGGGAATCCCGGCGGGTGCGGCAACCGCCCTGTGACTGCCGCCGTGATAAAGTCGCCGCCGTCCGCGCCCCAGTGCGCCCAGGTGAGCGACGGTGCCATCGTCAGTACGTACACGAGCAGGGCGACAACTCCCGCAATCAGAGGAACCGGCAGGCGCGCGCGACCGTTCATCGCACCACTTGCCGCAGCAGACCGAGCGCCAATCCCAGGCCCTGCACCGCCACGCGCAGCAGGGTCACGGCGGGCCAGACCAATGCCACAGCCCGGTCGCGCCGCCAGGCCCAACGCACGAAGGACAGCGTTGTTCCCAGAAAAAGCGCGAGCAGGAGCATCGCGGCAATCCAGGCCAGAGGCCAGAACAAGCCTGCGATCGCCGCCAGACCCAGCAGCGCCACCAACGCGAATTGGGGCTTGAGGGCAGGATCGGTGTGCGCGTCGCCGGAGATTTTGTCGGGGTAGCGGACATAGAGCAGCGCGCGCCAGTAACCGAAGCGCGCTTTACGGGCCAGATAGCGTCCCAGCGTCGCCGGATGTGGGTGCCAGACCCAGGCATCGGGCGCGAAGACGAGCCAATGCCCCGCCCGCGCCAGCCGGAAGGAAAGGTCTACATCCTCCGCCGAAGGAATCGGAAAGGCCGTGTCGAAACCACCGTGCTCCACCAGCAAGGCCCGGCGATACGCTGCTGCATACGTATCGATGAAATCGATGCGCTCAAGTTCTGCCATCCGCGCGTAACGGATCTCGAACTCCAACTGCACCAGCCGCGCGATCAGCGACGATTGCCGGGTACGATACGTCCCCTTCACACCATTGATCTGAGGATCGGCCAGCGGGGCGACCATGCGCACGATCCAGTCTTCAGCCGGTTCGCAATCGGCGTCGGTAAAGAGGACGATCTCGCCCTGCGCCGCTGCGATGCCCGCGTTGCGCGCCGCTGCCGGGCCACCGTGTGGAACGCGCAGCACACGGTCCGCGCCAGTCTCCTGTGCGACAGCGCATGTGCGGTCGGTAGAGCCATCATCCACGACGATGATCTCATAACGCGAATGATCGAGTGTCTGCCGCGCCAGGGCGCTCACGCAGGCGCCGATCACATCCGCCGCTTGATAGGCCGGCACGATCACCGAGTATTCAGGCTGTGCCATGCGCCCTCCGCGCAATTTGCGTCCCCAACGCCAACACCCCGGCGGTAATCAACGGCGGCCCCATCACCACCAGATGCAACACCAGCCCGATCGCCAACGCCAGATCATAAGGCACATCGAACAGCCCAAGCGAGACCACGCAGAGTCCTTCGAAAACACCCAGGCGCGCCGGCGTCGGCACAACCGCATTGCCGACCATCAGCGCGACCAATAGAAAGAGAGCCGCCACCGGCAAATTGACGCCGAACGCGCGCATCACCGCCCAATTCGAGAGTCCGCCGCAGCCCCAATACACCATCGTCCACATGAAAACGCGGCCTGATGCCTGGGCGCTCTGCAACGAATTTAGCCCTTGCGCCAGACGTTGCAAGCGCGGCAACAATGCCTTATCCCATCCCGCCGGAAAGCGCGCCAGAATCGAAGCTGCCCAGCGGAACAACACTTCCTGCCAGCGCAGCCCGGCCCACAAGACTAACCCACCGATTAGCAGAATCCCCGCCGTGCTCCACGTTGAATTGGAGAACCATTCCGGTAGCGGCGCCAACGCCAACAGCAACAGGCCACACAGCAGCGCCGCCAGCAAATCCCACACCTTTTCCAGCGCCACGCTCCCTAACGCCTCCGACGCTCCCGCCGTGCGCGCCACATCGCGCTCCGCCACGTCTGGCTCCGCACCCCGCTCGGGACGCACCCACATCGCGCGCACCAGATCACCCCCGCGCATTGGCAGCACGAGGTTCGCCACCTGGCCTACCAACAACGCCGTCAGCGCGGGCCAAAAACGCAGGCCGGCGCGCCATAACAACGCCTGCCAGCGCCACACGCGCGCGAAGAACGTGCCGACAATCGCCAGCCCGCCGACAAGGACCCAGGTGTAATTCGCCGCGCGCAAGGCGCCGAGGACCTGCGCCCAATCCAACTCGCGGATGAGCAGCCCCATCGAAAGGAGCATCACAGCTAGGCTAAAAACCCAGCGCAGGAGTTGCAACCGGGCCTTAAGTTGTTCCAGCCATTTTTGCATACGCTCAATCACTCACGTAAGAGACCCATGCCTGTCCCAGGGGTGTCCACTGCCCGCGCGCGTCGATCAGATTACCGGTGGGATAGACCTCATAGTACATACTGAACCAACACCATTGTTGCACCAGCCGCCGCCCATCGTGCGGATCGCCAAGCGCGGGGTCCGTCGCCGTCAAAAAGAAACGCCACGTCTCGCGCAAAAACTCGGCCATCCGCTCTGGCGGAAAGCCGTAATCTTCCGGCATCGGCACGCCATATTCAGAGACGATGAGTGGCAGCTCCCCATAACCCCGCAAGGCCATCCAGCGGCGGAAATCGTAAATCTGCGACCGGAAAACGTCCAGATTGCCGGAGTCGTCGATATTGAACAGCACGCCAGTATTGTCTGGAATCCCCGGCGGGATATCGACACCCCAGGAATCGCGCTCTTCGCGGAGCATGTAGTTGTGGATATGCCAGACCTGTGTTGGAAGCTCTGTCCCGTACTCATTCCGATATGTCTCCAACACGAGGTCGAGATAGCGCAAACGCAACGGCGTAGGCTGCGCGATGCCACCCGCTGCCACAATGGCCGAAGGATCTCCGGCCTTGATTGCGGTGTAGGCTTCGTGGTACAGTCGCGCGTAAGTTGCCGGGTCCACATTGTCCTGCCAGCGCACGTCCGGCTCGTTGGAAATCAACCACGTCGAGCCAGGCCGCGCCCGCGCCACCGCTGTCAACGTCACCGCAGCCGGGCTGAGCTTCCCGCCGCCCATCCGCACCGTGGGCATGTAGATCACATCCGGGGGCAATGCGGTGACGCTCCGCGCCGCCCAATCCATCACCCACCCTGCCTGCAATGCGCCGAGATCGTAACTGGCATTCGCGCCGCCCGGCAATGAAATTCCCAGCCGAAACCGTTCGTGCACCGGGACGACAAAGGGTGTGGGAGAAGGTAAAATCGGGGTTGCGATCAACTCGGGCGTTGGGGTTGATGTCGGCTCAGGTGATGTTGTTGACGTCAACCCCGGCAGCGTCTGTATGGGTGAGACGAGACGCATCGCCTCAGCCGTCCGGGTAGGGATGAGTGGCTCCGGCGTCGGCGAGGACACAACAGCCGATGGCCCAAGTTCAGCCATTGCCAGACGTAACGATGGCGCTCCCACCACCATCAAGGCTATCCCGGCTACAATCAGCAAACCGGCGAACAGCGGCAGGGCACGAGATTTGCGCCGATGCGTCTGGGGTAAGCGTGCTTGTCCCGTCAACTGGTCTCAAACTCCATTTACGGCGTTGGCATGGGACGTAATGCCGGATCTCCCAACAGCCCAAAGCTGATCTTCGCATCCTTCGATTGCGCCGCGCCCCAACCAGCTAACAGCGCATCACCGATGGTTGCTCCCTCGACCAACGCGCGTTGGAAAGCCAATGTCATCGCCGATTGCTCGCTGGTAGTCGTTTCGGCAGTCGGCCCAACGACGGCCACGACGCCTTTCGGATGGCGCAACCATGCCTCGCTCAGACCGATCTGCGTGGGATGCGTGAAATTCGCGGCGAGGCACGTCCACGCCGCCACGACCGTTGGGCCATCCCACCCGCCGGCATCGTCTACGGTGAGAAATTTCTCGTCGCCTAAGACTGGCAAACTGCCATGCCCGCTGTAAACCAACACACCCGGCGCAGCGCGCAGCCAGCGCAGCAAGTCACGACGGGTATCGCTCTCATCGTCTCCTAAACGCGAGTCAGGCGCAAACACCTCGGTCAAACCGTCCGTCATTGCAACGAATTCGGGTTCGTCATCGTGCAGCAGCGACAAACGTGAGGTCGGCTTCCAGGCCAGCGTCTTGGCGACCATCGCCTGCACCTCGGCGACGGTTGACGCGGGGAAGCGACCGACTGCGATCAGGGGTGCATCGTCATCGCCCAGCACGAGCGCCTGGTCCGAGGCCGTGTCCCCGAGGAAGGCAGTGCGCACCCACCCCGTCGGCACAAGTGTGGAGTTTGCCTGCCACATCGCCCGAGGATCGGCGGAGGCATCACCCACCAGCAACAGGTAGCTCAAGCGACCGCGCGCGTGCAGCGCCGTCACTGCCGCGCGAATCGCGTCCGCTCCGGGTACACCGGCGCCAAAAGTATCGTAGACCTGCTCAGGCGTCACCACAAGCACCGCTAACCCCTCGGCAACCCGCGCTTCGACCAGCGGGGCAAGCGCCATGTGGAAGGGATGCGGCGCGATGATCAGATAATCCACCCCCAGCACGTCCACCTCGATGGTTTCTCGTGGGCGCACCACGTCGGGCGCGGGCGCGGTCTCAAGTACGCCGATCCAGCCGCGGTCGCCGGGCTGTTGCGCCACACAGACGCGCCCGCTGGCGTCGCGGTCGACCAGGCCGCCGCGCACTGCGCCATCCTCGCTCGCTAACAGCGCAGCCACACGCCCTTCGGGAACAGCCTCCCAACAGGCTGCCGGTTCCGCTCCCGCAATCCAGTGGTCCCACCCGCCCGTGTGTTTCAAAGCGCGCTGCCACGTTATCCCGACGCGATCCAACCACGTCACTTCGACGGGCGCTTCTGTGTCACCTGGCGAAATCAACACCAGTTCGTTGCCACCCTGGCGCAGCGCGGGGACAACGATCGTCCATTCTTCCAGCACATTGCCGTCCCAATAATGATCGTTCACCAGTTCCCCGTTCCACAAGACGCGAATATGGTGATCGGGATTTTGCGGCATGCTACTTTGACCCCAAAAGCGCAACGTCAGCGTCACGGGCGTGGAGAGAGCCTCGGTCGAAGTGACGGTCAGGGTAAGGGCCGGAGCAGCGTTGAAGGACGTCCACAGCCAGTTGGTCTCCGGCGGTGCGGTAGGCCGGTAGACATTGTCTTCCTCCAACCACACCGTGGCAGCGGTCGAGGTTTGGTGCGGCGTGGATGCGGTAGGGGGAGACAGTTCCGCTATTGTAAGCGCACCCTGCGCCAGATCATTCACGCCTCCGGCTGCGTCAAGCGCAAGGTGATAGCCACCTACCGGACCCAGGCGGCTTGGCGCAGTCTCACCGAAGAAGAGCAGACCGGGACCCCCGGCAGAAGACAACCAAAGCAGGGGGATCGCTTCATCGTGGCGCCTCAGGCGTAAATGCTCAGAAGCGAGCGTATCGGGATCGATGTCCTGCGAGCGCCACCACGCTGGCCCGAGCCATCCTGGCCCATCACTATGGACTAACAGCGTCCAACCGGCAGTCGCAACAGGCTTGGGAGCCGATTCCGGCACCGGCTCAAGCGGAGCGCGACATCCCGCGAGCGAGATGAGCGTCACCAGCACCACCCCAATTGATAGCGCGCGCTTCACTGTTGCCGCTTCCACATTAAGATGCCTGCTCCGATGAAACCCGCGCCCACAATGCCACCGATGATCAACAACCAGACAGAAAGCAACTTGTCCACCGGCACACCCGACGGTTCGCCCGCCACCGGAGGGCGCGTTGGCGGAAGACTTGAGGTCGCAGTTGCTGAACCCGCCTGGCTCTCAGACGAAACCGGGAGGGTTGCCAAAGGCGAAGCAAGCGGCACGGAAGGTTGCGCGTCATCTTGCGTGACAGTCTGTATAGCAGCCGGCATTGCCACAGAGGACGTCGCTGTTGCAGCATATACTCCGGCAGACACCGTCGCAGTCGCGTTCACAGGGAGCAGAGTTGGGCCAGGTGTGAAGGTGGGCCGCGGCGTGGCCGTCGCCCCATTGAAGATTGGCTCCCGTGGAGCGCGTGTCGATATCGCTGCAACCGTCGCCGCAGCACATTGTCCTGTCACGTTGAGTGTGATGACGAAATCCTCATTGGTGCCATTGAGGTATCTCACGCGCAAGGTGTGCGAATCAGTAACGCACGGGCAGAACTGGCGCCGACCACCGCCGTCAACGGCCTGATTGTCGAAGAAGACCGCCCGAATATTGTTCGTCTGCCAGTACAGGTTCGTGCATTCTCCAGCGGTCAGATCAGTTTTGTCAGCCCAAAAGCGGACGTTGGGGTTGGGCGTCGAGGTCGGTGACGGTGTAGGTGTAACTGTGGGTGTAGTTGTGGGTGTGGAGGGCAGGGTGGGCGTTAGCGGGACAGTCGCGGAAATCGGATTGGTCTCATCACCTGGGGAGCCATCGTCCGGCACATCTAGCAGTTTGTAATAATAGGTGATGCCGGGTGTTACCTCGGTGTCCGTGTATATATAAGACGCGCCGATCATATCACCTAGACCAGCAATGAAACCTGAAATATCTACGTACCCGTTCGACTCATTCTGACTGCGTTTCAGATAAAATCCCGAATAGCCAACTTCATTCGCCGTTTCCCAATATATCTTAATTGAGTTCGTTCCGGCTTCAGCGTAAAAGGAGGTTAAAGTGACGGCAGCAAAGGATAACGATGCGGCTATCGACACGACCAAAAGCGCCAACAATAGCGCCCTGATGCGCCGCAGCACGCGCCACACGTCGCCAAGGATGTGGTACCCAGTAGTCAGCAGCCGCTCGCGCCGTAGTTGACCGGCTGCGCGGCGGTAGAAACAACGTCCTTCGCGCTGCGCTTCCACGACCCGTCCCACAACGGCATCGGGAGGCCAGGGAGGATCGAAGCCCATGTGCCCGTCCCCTTTCGTAAGAACGCGCCCTCGACGTTGCCCCAGGTAACGGTGTAAAAATGCGCCTTGCACACCACGGACGACCACCCAATCCCCAGGCACGAGCGCCTCCGCCGTCACCGGATGGACGACGACTTCATCCCCTGGGCGCAACGTCGGCAACATGCTGCGCCCGCGCACCCGCAAGCGCAACGGAGCGGATAAGTTCCCCGTGATCGCGTCCAACCAGATCATCATCGTCTCTCCTTGCAGCGATTATACTTGAAAGGTAAGGGTTTGCAATGGGTTAAGTAAGTGGTAGACGGCAGACAGTAGACGGTAGACGGGGGAGGATAGAAAATTGGTTGCTTTGCATGTCGGCCATGCTATAATTGAGGTGCAGTGAGCCGTTGGGGCGAGGAATTCATCATTAACTGGAGTTCACCAGCGGTTGGATGAAAGTTTCCACCGCGAATCACGCGAATCTTCGCCAACTCTCAAGAAAGATTCGCGTAGATCAGCGAGATTAGCGGTTTATTTTCAGGGGAGCCACCTATGAACCTGGCGATCGTGATTTTGGCGGCGGGAAAGAGCGAACGCTTCGCATCGCGTCTTCCCAAGATCCTGCACCCTTTGGGCGAACGCCCGATGTTGGCCCACATCCTTGATCTGGCGACACGCCTCGCCGATGCGCCTCCCGTCCTTGTCGTGGCCCCGGATACAGAAGAGGACATCCGGGCGTGGGCGGGAGAACGCGCCCGCTACGTCATCCAGCAGGAGCCGTTGGGGACCGGGCACGCCGTGCTGCAAGCGCGGTCGCTGCTCGCAGGAGAAGCAGAACACGTCCTGGTGCTCTACGCCGACACGCCGCTCGTGCAGGAAGCCACCTTGCGCCGGCTGGCGGAACGACACATCGCCCGGCAAGCCGCCGCGACGATCCTCACCGTCGGGTGTGAAGTTTCGTGCGGCCTGGGGCGCATCGTGCGCGACGCTTACGGGCGCGTCCACGCCATCGTCGAAGAAGCCGAGGCGACGCCAGACATCGCAGCCCTGCGTGAGATGAACAGCGGCATCGGCATCTTTACCGATAAAACGTTGTGGCGATTCCTCGAACAACTCGAACCAAGCCCGCACAAAGGCGAATATTATCTCACCGACGTGATTGCGTTGGCGGTCGGTGCAGACCAGATAGTGGAAACGCTCATCGTCGATGACCCCAACGAGGCCATTGGTGTGAATACGCGCGTCGATTTAGCCCTGGCTGAGGCTGCTCTGCGGAAGCGCACCAACGAACGCTGGATGCTGGCCGGCGTCACCCTCATCGACCCGGCGAGCACCTACATTGGACCAGACGTGACCATCGAGCCAGATACGGTGATCCACCCCAACACGCATCTGCGCGGCAAGACCGCTATCGGAGAAGCGTGCATCATCGGCCCGAACAGCCTCATCGAGGGATGCGCCATCGGCAACCGCTGCAAAGTGCTGGCCTCGGTGTTGGAACACGCGGTGATGGAGGATGACAGCGACATCGGCCCCTTCAGCCACCTGCGCAAGGGCGCGCGCGTGTGTACCGGCGCGCACGTCGGCAACTTCGGGGAGATGAAGAACAGCACACTCGGCCCCAACGCGAAGATGGGGCACTTCAGCTATCTGGGCGACGCGCAAGTGGGCGAAGACGTCAACATCGGTGCGGGAACGATCACGTGCAATTTCGACGGGGAGCACAAGCATCCTACCGTCATCGAAGCCGGCGTCTTCATCGGCTCGGATTCGCTGTTGGTCGCGCCGCTGCGCATCGGTGCGGGGGCGAAGACGGGAGCCGGATCGGTGGTGACACACGACATCCCGGCGCGCACGGTGGCCTACGGCGTGCCCGCGCGAGTTCGCAAGCGCCTCGACGACAATCCACAGGAATCTGGCGATTGACAAGAGGGCGGTCACAAATTTTCACGAATTCACATCGAACCTCGGCTCTCTCCGCAAAAAACGGGGGTGGATTCGCGTCTGTTTCTGAGAAATAGGCAAAATGATGACGAACAAAACACTGGTCAACAAGGTTTCCATTGACGCGGCGCAGCTCGTGCCCCAGGCGATTGCGGCGCTGGAACGAGCCTACGTCCCCTACTCCGGCTATCCGGTCGGTGCGGCGGTGCTGGCCGATGACGGGCGTGTGTTTACCGGCTGCAACATCGAAAATGCCGTCTATCCCTTGACGATCTGCGCGGAGCGCGTCGCGATCACCAAGGCGATTTCGGAAGGGGCGCAGCACATCCTCGCCCTCGCTGTCGCCACTGTGAACGGCGGAACGCCATGCGGCTCGTGCCGGCAGGTGATGCAGGAATTTGGCGCGCCGGCGATGCCGGTCTTCATCGCGCGGACCGATGGCAGCTTCCGGCAACGCACGTTGGCAGAACTCCTACCCGAAGGCTTCTCCGCCGCCGATCTGCCCGAGAAATAAAATCGATGCAATCCACACTCGCTTCGGTGGAATCTTACGACCGCACAGCGCAAAAGACGGCGGTTAACGCCCGGTTGGATGCGATGACGTTGACGGCGCTCCCACGGGTGGCGCTGGCTTCCGGCGTTTTCCACTCGATCTGTATCGCCGATTCCCTGTTGCTTTCAGAACCGGTCGGCCTCTCCGTTGCACTGCTCCTCGCCTCGGCATTACTTTCGTTTGCGCTGTTTGGTGCGCTGCGCGCGTGGGCCTTGTCCCCACGCCATGCCCCCCCAGTGACAGCGGCACAGATCGCGCTGGCGTTGCTCAATGTGCTGTACGCGCTTTTTGCGACGGGCACGCCGCGCGCCACTGGGCTGCTAATGCTCGTCATTATCAGCGCGGGGCTATTGCTCATGCGATCATTCTGGTTTGGATTGATGGTGAGTCTGAGCCTGGCAGGATGGCTGGCAGCAATGCTGACCTTTTCCGCCACTGCAGGATGGGCAAACGCGGGTTTCGACCTGGCGCTGGCGTCGATCCTTGCGGTCGCCATTCACATGATCCGCCGCGCCGATTGTGACCAAATCGCCCTTCTACGCCAACAAAATGAGGCGCAGGCCGCATCTATTCGGCGACGGGTCGCCCAGGTGGAGACCAACCGCGCCATTGTCGAACACTTCAGCACCTTCGATGATCTGGACGTTCTGCTTCAACACGCGACAGACAGCATCGGCGCACGCTACGGGTGCACCTACGTCGGCATCTTTTTGTTGGACGAGAAAACCGGGGAGCTGGTCGCGCGTGCAGGAACCGGGAGCGCAGGGCGAGCCGCGATACAGAGCGGCGCACGCGTCAGCGTTGGACGTGGCATCATTGGATGGGTGGCAGAGAACCGCCGTGTGGCCTACGCCAGAGATACAGCGCGGGATCCAAGATTCGTCATCTGGGATCTGCTGCCCGACACCCGTTCGGAACTGACCCTGCCCTTGCACGTGGGCAATCACCTGCTTGGGGTATTGGATGCGCAGAGCAACCGGCCTAACGCTTTTCACGATGAGGATGTGACGGCGTTACACCTGATGGCCGACCACATCGCTTTGGCCGTGCAGAATATGCTGCTGCGGCAAATGGAGAAGGATCGCCGCCGGTTGATGGAAACCCTGCACCACGTTGGGCGGGCGCTCTCCCGTCCGATGGACACACAAGCCGCGTTCGATATGATCCTGCAGCAACTCGCCAACGTGATCCCATACGACCGCGGCTCAGTTATGCTGCAAAACGACACGCTTTTGGAACTGGTCGCAGCGCGTGGATTCCCCGGCAGCAAACGCGCCTTTCGCTGGCGGGTGCCCGTGCGAGCGGGTGACGTCTACGACGAAATTTATCGCACCCAACGCCCGCTAATCCTGGATGACGCGCTGCGGCGCGCGGATTGGTTTCACCTGCAAGACCTGCTGCCTGCCCGCAGTTGGATCGGCATCCCCCTCATCCACGAGGACAAAGTGATCGGGATGCTGTCGTTAGCGCGTGAAACGTACACGCCCTTCACCGAGGATGAAATCGCCTTCGCGACGATGTTTGCCTGGCAAGCATCGGTTGTTTTGGAGAATGCGCGGCTCAGCGTCGAACTCCGGGAACGAACGGCACAGCCAGCATGAGATTTGGTATCGTCAGAATTTTCAGGGGTGTTACTTCAGAGGACGTTCGGGGAAAAAATTGACCGCGGATTTACGCCAGAAGTAGATTCCTCTATCCCAGCTCTGGCGTAAATCCGCGTCCCACAATAAGTTAGCACAACCGCCGGTAAGCCACAATCGCCGGCCTCACTAGACCAATGACCTCATGAATGTCAAAGCAGCCACCCGTCGTTTATGGTGAGATCATCTGGTTCCCACTCTATCATTAACGAGTATAAACCACATTGTCGCGGATAACGTTTGTGTTTTGTGAACGTTATGTGGCAGTTGTGTTGGTGTGTTGGAGTTTCATAGAATATGTGGTAAAACTATCAGGGGTTCAGCCGGCCGAAAGGAGGATAGTATGCCAGTCACAGTCATTGTTGGGGCGCAATGGGGCGACGAAGGGAAAGGGCGGGTCGTCGATTATTTTGCGGCCCAGGCCGACATTGTAGCCCGCTTCAACGGGGGCGACAATGCCGGACACACCGTCATCGCGGAGGGGCGTAAACTTGCCCTGCACCTCGTGCCCTCAGGCATCCTCTACCCGCATGTTACTTGCCTCATCGGTGCGGGCACAGTGGTCAACCCGCTGACGTTGCTGCGTGAAATGGGGACGCTGCGCGATCTGGGATTGGACGTCGGCCCGGCGCACCTGAAGCTCAGCGCCGGCGCGCATCTGGTACTGCCAACCCATCAGGCGCTCGATGGCGCGTCGGAGACCAGGCGCGGGTATGAGGCCATCGGCACGACGAAACGCGGCATCGGCCCAACCTACGCCGATAAGGCGCAACGTGTAGGACTGCGCGCCGGACAAATGCGGGAACCTAACGTATTCGCCGAAGCCGTCGGCGCGCTGGTTGACGTTCATAACGAACGGCTGGTCAACCTTTATGGCTTGAAGGCCCAACCCGCCGGGCAGATTGTGTCGCAACTGCATCAGGCCGCAGAAGCGCTTGCGCCGCATCTGGTCGATGGCGCTGCGCTGGTAGGCCAGGCGCTGGCAGAAGGGAAGCACGTCATCGCCGAAGGCGCGCAAGGGACGCTACTCGACCTCAACCTGGGGACTTATCCCTACGTCACCAGTTCGTCGCCGATCAGTGGCGGCGCGTTGATCGGCCTGGGCGTCGGTCCCAAAGATGTCGGGCGAGTTGTCGGCATCGCCAAAGCCTACACCACGCGCGTTGGCGCCGGCCCATTTCCGACAGAGTTGGAAGATGCACTCGGCGAACACATCCGCGAGACCGGCCACGAGTACGGGACCACCACCGGCCGACCCCGGCGCTGCGGGTGGCTCGACGCCGTCATTCTGCGTTACACTGCCCAGGTCAATGGGCTGACCGATTTTGCGGTGAGCAAGCTGGACATCCTCAGCGACCTGCCCACGCTGCGGCTTGCCGTGGCTTACGAACTGGACGGCGAGCGCATCGAGCGCTTCCCCGCCGAGTGGGGCGCGGAGGCGCTGGCCCGCTGCCGCCCGATTTACGAAGAGCTACCCGGCTGGCAAGAGGATATCAGCCACGCTCGCCACCGCAAAGATTTGCCCGCCGCCGCGCAAACCTACATCGCCCGCATCGAGGAACTGACCAGCGTGCCGGCCTCTTTCATCAGCGTCGGGCCTGAGCGCGAAGCGATGATCCTGCCGTAGCCGTCAACTATCAGCCTTCAGCGACAGAGCGGTATCTATCCGGCTGAAAGCTGAAGGCTGATTGCTGACAGCTCAACCCGTCTGGAAACCTTGCGAAAATCTGTTATGATAGGAGGATGTGCGGCCTTTGCGGTCGCGCGTCATCCCGGAGAGAGTTGAGGATACGTTGATTATGATACCAGACGGCGTCGTCACGTGGGCGGAAATCGATCTCGATGCCATCGCCCACAATGTGCAAGCGATCAAAGCTTTTGTCGGTTCAAACGTAGAGATCATCGCCAGCGTCAAGGCGAATGCCTATGGCCATGGCTTGCTGCCGGTCTCGCGGACGGCGCTGGAAGCCGGGGCCAGCCGGCTGGCGGCCCACCGCATTCAGGTCGCCGTGACCTTGCGCGAAAGCGGGATCACCGCACCGATTCTGCTCATGGGACACACACCGCCTTCGGGCGTGGACCTGGTACTGCGCAACCGCATCACCCCCACGCTGGTCGATTGGAACACCGCGCGGCTGATCTCGGCCCACGCCGAGGAACCAACGCCCGTCCACGTCAAAATCGACACGGGGATGAGCCGTTACGGCCTGGAGCCAGAGAAGGCCGTGGACTTCGTGCGCTACATCACGTCGCTGCCAAACTTGCAGATCGAGGGGCTTTTCTCCCACTTCGCCACCGCCGATATGGAAGATCTCACCCACGCGCGCCGGCAGTTGCAGCGGTT
>DAOUAY010000104.1:0-5835 GCA_034432995.1 Anaerolineae bacterium
TCTAAAGGAGATGAAACAATGTACCCAGTGCCTACCGAATGTCCAGTCTGTCACGACGATTTGCACGTCAGTCAAATGGTGTGCCGCACGTGCGGCGCAGAGATTCGCGGGCAGTTCGCTATGGATCGCCTCTCGCAACTCATCCCAGAGCAGCGCCATTTCGTGGAGATCTTCCTGCTCTGCGAGGGCAAACTCAACTGCGTGCAGGATGAACTCGGCATCTCCTACCCCACCGTGCGCAACCGCCTGGATGAGATCATCCGCGCGTTGAAGCGCGAGCGTACCGCTGCGCCACCGGTCCCGCCGATGCCGGTTGTCCCACCCGCGCCGCCGGTTCCGCCGATGCCGCCGGCTCCACCCAAACCCGCCGTGGATGCGGCCCAACATCAAGAGATTCTGGATCGCCTCGCCCGCCAGGAGATCAGCCTGGAAGAGGCCCTCCAGCTTCTTGAAGAAATCTAAAAAAGGAGAAAAAAAGCAATGACAACCCAAACATTCGAACTTACTGAAGGAACCCACGTAATCGTCTCGGAGTGCCGGGGCAACCTGACCGTCGAGAGCGGGGACGAACTCGCCCTGATCGTCAAGACCCCAGGCCCGGAAAAGGAAGCCGTCATCACGCAGACGGAGGGCGCGCTGGTCGTCGAGACCTACGGCAATTGCCTGCTCACCTGCCCTAACAACGTCGATATGACGATCAAGGCAGCGCGCGGCAACCTCAAGCTCAAAGGCGTGGGCGGCGACCTCGTCATCGACACGGTCAACGGCAACGCGACGCTGGCCGAGATCGGGTCGCTCACGCTCCAGCGCGTCTACGGCAACCTGCGCGCCGAGCAAGTCGCGGAGAACGTCGCCGTCACGTCGGTGGCGGGGAACGCGCGCCTTAGAGACGTGTCCGGCGAGGCGTCTCTCGGCAACATTGGCGGCAACCTCAAAGCAGAAGGCGTAAGCCAGGGGTTGACCGCCGAAAACGTCGGCGGCGACGTCCGCCTAAGCCCGCCATTTACAGCCGGCATGGAATACATCGTGCGCGCCGGCAGCGACGTGGTCGTCCATCTGCCCGAGGAACCCAACGTGCGCTTCGCGCTGCAAGCCGGCGGCGGCGTGCGCACCAACGTCCCAGAGCTGGCGCTGAATCAGGAAAACGGCGTGAAAACCGGCGCGTTGGGTGAAGGCGCAGCCCTCGTCAAGGCGCAGGCCGGTGGGCGTATCGTGATCAAAGCAGCCGGCGACGCGGATGAGTATGGCGGGGATTTCAACTTCGATTTCGACATCGACCTCAGCTTCCTTGACGCGCTGAACGACCTCGGCCCGATGATCGAAGCGCGCGTCTCCCAGGCCATGGCCGGGCTGGAAGCCGGTCTGCAAGAGGGCCTGCGCTACATCGACGGCGACCGCATCCGCGTCCACATCGAACACGCCGCCGAAAAAGCGCAACAAGCCGCCGAACGCATCGCCGAGAAAGCGCAACAGGCCGCCGAACGCGAGGCCGAGCGCGCCCGCCGCACCGCCGAACGCGAAGCCGAACGCGCCCGGATGCGCGCCGAACACGCCGAGCGCCGGTGGCAGCGCGCCAGCGGGTATCCCACCCCACCCGAACCGCCCACGCCGCCGCACGCGCCCGCGCCGCCGCACGCGCCCACGCCGCCCGAAGCGCCCACCCCACCTATGCCCTCCGCTGATGAACTGCGCGAGGAACGTCTGCAAGTGCTGCGCATGGTCCAGGAAGGCCAACTCACACCCGAGGAAGCCGCCAAACTGCTCGCCGCACTGCATTAACAAAAAAAGCCGGATAGAGTTTCCTGGCGCTCTATCCGGCGCAACCATTTCGTCAGGAGGATCGAAATGCAGAATTTGTCTATGCACATCAGTATACTGAGCGCGGATGCTGCCTACCGGCATCAAGAAGCGCTCCATCCCATGGCTACACAGCGCTTGCCCTACGACCTGAAAACCGGCGAACCGTACCAGCCCAATCCCTGGCCGCGCCCCCTTGCGCAGCGGTGGGGACGCGCGTTTACGCAACTCGGGCATTGGCTCAAAAAGCCCGACACACAACCGCAGCCCATCTATGCTCAAGCCGGCTACGGAAAAGCATAACGCACATCACCACCTCACACACGAACACCCTGGAAATCATTCCGGGGTGTTCGCGCGTAACCCTCCATTTGCGCACCAGGGTTGTATAATGACAGTAGACGGTAAACGGTAGACAGTAGACAGGGTTTCTCTTCCCGTCTACCGTCTACTGTCTACCGTCTACCCACATCATTATGGAGGACACAATGCACAACACGATCACAGTCAAAGGCGCGCGGCTGCACAATCTGAAGAACGTCACGGTGAGCATCCCCAAGAATCAACTGGTGGCGCTGACCGGGCTTTCTGGCTCCGGCAAATCCACGCTGGCGTTCGACATCCTGCACAAAGAGGGCCAACGCCAGTACATGGAATCGCTCGGGCTGGTGGATTACATGGGCAAGCCGCCCATCGACGGCGTCACGGGACTGTCGCCGTCCATCAGCGTAGACCAGCGCAACACCAACCGCAGCCCGCGCTCCACCGTCGGCACAGTCACGGAAGTCTACACCTACCTGCGCGTCCTCTTCGCCCGCATGGGACACCGGCCCTGTCCCAACTGCGGCGGCGACGTCCCGCCCTCCACGACCGACGCCTGGGATAACGAGGCAAATGGCGGCGCGGAAGACGCGGGCGATACACTCGACCTGAGCGAGACCTATCCCTGCCCGCACTGTGCTGCGCCCATCCCGGAGTTGGGTATGGCGCACTTCTCCTTCAACAAACCGGCCGGCGCATGCCCCACATGTACGGGATTGGGGACGACGCGCCAGGCCAACCTGAGCCAACTGATCGACCCACAGCGCAGCGTCGCCGCCGGGGGTGTGTTGATCTGGAACGAGGCGCAGGCGCAACACTACGGGCGGACACTACGCAACGCCGGGCAGTACTACGGCTTCGACTTCGACCTTGCCGCGCCCATCGAGACGCTCGGCCCGGCCCAGCGCGACCTGCTGCTTTACGGGACCTACGGCGAAGCGTTCCGCCAGCACTTCCCCGATACCAAACCGCCGACGAACGTGGGGCAGGGCAGCTTCGAAGGCATCGTCACCGGGCTGATGCGCCGCTACGCCGACCACGCCCGCAATCCCGACAGCCGCGACGACCTGGAACACCTGCTCATCACGCAGACCTGCCCGGATTGTCACGGCGACCGGCTGCGCCCCGAAAGCCGCGCCGTCACCGTGAACGGGCAGACCATCCTCGACCTCTCACGTATCCCGCTCACCGAACTGGTCACGTGGCTGGAAACCCTGCCCGCCGTCGTGACGCCGGAAGAAAACCCCATCGTCATGCCCATCCTCGACGACCTGCGCGAGCGCCTGCGCCGACTGGTGGACGTGGGCGCCGGCTACCTCACGCTCCTGCGCGGCGCCCCCACCCTCTCCGCCGGCGAAGCGCAACGCCTGCGGCTAGCCTCGCTGCTCGGCTCCGGGCTGACCGGTATGCTCTACGTCCTCGACGAACCGACCATCGGCCTGCACCAGCGCGACACACACCGGCTCATCCGCGTCCTGCGCCAACTGCGCGACCTGGACAACACCGTCCTCGTCATCGAGCACGACCTGGACATGATGCGCGCCGCCGATTACGTCATCGACATCGGACCGGGCGCGGGGACGTTCGGCGGGGAAGTCGTCGCCGCGGGGACGCCGGACGAGGTGGCGACGGCGGACACGGCGACCGGGCGCTGGCTCTCCGGGCGCGAGACGCTTCCCAAACGGGCGCGACGGCGCGGGAACGGCAAACGGCTCGTCATCCACGGCGCGCGCGAGCACAACCTCAAGAACGTCACCGCGACGCTGCCGCTCGGCCTGCTCATCGCGGTGACGGGCGTCTCCGGCTCCGGCAAATCGTCGCTGATGCTCGACATCCTCGACCAGGCGGCGCGCCAGCGGTTCTACGGCGCGGGCGACCCGCCGGGCGAGCATCTCGCCATCACCGGTTGGGAATACCTGGACAAGGTCATCACGCTGGACCAATCCGCCATCGGGCGCACCACCCGCTCCAACGCGGCGACGTACACCGACAGCTTCACCCCCATCCGCCAAACCTTCGCTGAAACGGTTGAGGCGCAGGCGCGCGGGCTGACGGCGGCGCATTTCTCGTTCAACACGGCGGGCGGGCGCTGCGAGCGCTGCCAGGGCGCGGGGACGTTGACAGTCAACATGCACTTCCTGCCGGACGTGGAGGTGCGCTGTCCGGCGTGCCACGGCAAGCGGTTCAAGCGCGAGGTGCTGGAAGCGACCTATCGCGGGCGCACCATCAGCGACGTGCTGGAGATGTCCATCGCCGAGGCCGCCGAGTTGTTTGCCGACGTCTCCGCAGCCTACAACCGCCTGGCGCTGATGACGGACGTGGGACTGGGCTACCTGAAACTCGGCCAACCGGCGACGACGTTGAGCGGCGGGGAAGCGCAGCGCGTCAAATTGGCGAAGGAATTGAGCCGCAAGGCCACCGGGCGCACCCTCTACCTGCTCGACGAACCGACCACCGGCCTGCATCCCGCCGACGTCGCCCACCTGCTCAAGGTGCTGCACGGGCTGGTGGACGCGGGCAACACCGTCGTCGTCATCGAGCACAACCTGGACGTGATCCGCGACGCCGACTGGATCCTCGACCTGGGGCCGGAAGGCGGCGATGCCGGCGGGTACATCATCGCCGAGGGTGTGCCGGAGGATGTGGCGCAAGTAGCGGAGAGTCACACGGGGCAGTTCTTGCGAGAAGTTTTGTAGCCGCGATAATCCATGCTACAATCCACAAAGTTAACACCTGACAGGTCTCGAAAGACCTGCCAGGTGTGAGAATCCGTTTCATCCGTTAAATCCGTTGACATAAGGAGGGCAACAATGTTACGTTTACACCGCGTCGGCGACGGGCCGATCATGACACCGCGCAAGGATATACCCTGGGAAAAGAGCGCCGTCCTCAACGCTGCCGCGATCCACGACGGCGGGAAGTTCCACTTGCTCTACCGCGCCGTGGCGCACAACCCCGGCGATCCCAACCGCTCGTGCATCGGCTACGCCGTGAGCGATGACGCCGTCAACAATGACGGCATCCACTTCACGCGGCTGGACGAGCCGGTGCTCGCCTCCAACGCCGTCCCCGAAGAGGCGCAGGGCGTCGAAGACCCGCGTGTCACCAAAATCGGCGACACGTTTTATCTACTCTACACCGCCTACGACGGCGCGCGCACGCAGATCGCGCTGGCGACGTCCACCGACCTGATCGGCTGGGAACGGCAGGGCGTCGTCATCTCGGATGCGCCCTTCGGCAACAACAAGGACGCCGCGCTCTTCCCGGAGAAAATCGGCGGGCGCTATTGTATGCTGCACCGCCCCGTCCCGGACATCTACCTGGCGTTCTCCGACGATCTGCTGCACTGGACGGATCACGTGCGCATCATGCAGCCGGAGTTCGAATGGGAGGCGGCAAAAATCGGCGCGGGCGCGCAGCCGATCAAGACGGAAAAAGGCTGGCTGCTGATCTACCACGGGGTGGACGAGAAGCTGTGGTATCGCCTCGGCGCGGCGCTGCTCGATCTGGACGATCCAACGCGCGTCATCGCCCGCCAGCCGGAGTGGATTTTGCAGCCGGAGGCCGAGTGGGAGATCGTCGGCGACGTGAACAACGTCGTCTTCACCTGCGGCGCGGTCTTGCTGGACCGCGAACTGTGGGTATACTACGGCGCGGCAGATACCGTCATCGGCCTGGCAAAGGGCAACCTCGATGATTTCTAACTTCTTGCATACA
>DAOUAY010000105.1:0-11256 GCA_034432995.1 Anaerolineae bacterium
AGCGCCTCCGGCAGCCGTCCGGCGAAGTGGACTTCAGGCGTGAAGCCTTCCGCCAGCGCGCCTTCCCCGCTATCGTGCAGCGCGAGGGTTCCGGCGCGTTCCAGTCGCTCGTGGATGGCGTCCCACGCGACGTAGGGCGGCTCGGCCTCCGGCGGCAGATAGCCCTCCTCCGCAATTTGCTTGCGTTGATCGGCGGCCTCTTCTTCCAACTCGCGCCAGCGCGCGGCCAATTTTTCAGCCTCGCACAGCACAACCAGGGCATTGTCGGGCAGGTAGTGCAGGAGCGTGCCGTCTTCCTGGTAGAAGTAGGGGAGGTAGAATTCCAGGTTGGGGAAGGGGATGGCGGCTTCGAGCGATTGGGCGTCGGCTTCGAGGAGGGCGCGCGTTTCGGCGGGGAGCGGCGTCTCCAACAGCGCGCGCAGCATCGTCAGGGCGCGCTCGCCGTCCAGTGGCAGGGCCTCACGCACCGGCGTCAGCCAAAAGCTTGTAGTGCGCCCGGCTTCGGGCAGCGAGCGCTGTGTGGCGGGATCGAACGTGCGGATGGTGTCGATGACGTCGCCGAAGAATTCCAGGCGATACGGCTGCGCCGATTGCGGCGGGAAGATATCGAGCAGGCCGCCGCGCCGGCTGAATTGGCCCGGCGCTTGCACCACGCTTACGGGTTCGTAGCCGATACCGCCGGCGTGCCGCGCCAGCCCGGTGAGCGATTCGTGCGCGTTAACCTCGATCTTGCGCGCGGCGCGGCGGAACTGGCGGTAAGGGAGCGTGCGCTGCATCAACGCGCGGACGGAAGCAATCATAATGGGCGGCGCGGTTGTCGGCGTGGTGTCGATGCGGTGCATGAACAGTGTGGAGAGCACGTCCAGCCGGTCGGTGATGGTTTCCGGTGTCCACGGAGCGCGTTCGTAGAAGAGGACGGGCGGCTCTGGGAAGCGGCGCAGGCGGGTGGGATCGTCCACCCACAGTTTGAGCGCCTCGACCAGACGACGGCTCTCATCGACGGTGGGGACGACGATGACGACAGGGGCGGTCAGCTCTTCGCTCAGCGCGGCGATGACCGGCGGGCGGGCGCGCTGCATCAGCGCCGTGGTTGGAAGTTCCAATCCGGCCTGGAACGCATCGCGCAGCGTTTGGTACGCGGGATGTTCCCGCACCCAGGCTAGAAGTCCGTGTAGCAGGGCCATGCTTCCTTTTCTATCAGCAGATTTAGCAGATTTAGCAGATTTTTATTTGCTAAAGTAGAAATCCGCTTAATCTTGTACTGGTCGATGAGATATTGAACTTGCTGGACAGTTATTTTTACCGCAGAGTTCGCTGAGAGCGCGGAGAGATTCTATAAATCTCTGCGGACTCTGCGCTCTCTGCGGTGCAATATATCCTTGACCACTACAAAATCTGCTTGATCTGCTAAATCTGCTGATTATCGACGTGCCAGGTCATGCCCTGGCGTTCGAAATCGGGATCGTGGTTGAGCCAGGCGGCGACCAGATCGCAGGCCAGGCGCTGCACTTCCCAGACGACGTGCGTTTCGGCGGCGGAGAAGTCTTGCAGCACGTAGGCGGCGGGGTCCATTTGCCCCGGTGGACGTCCGATGCCCACGCGCAGCCGGGGGAGCGCCTGCGTCCCCAGGAGCTGCATGATCGACTGCACGCCTTTGTGGCCGCCGCTGCTCCCCTCCGGGCGGTAGCGCAGGTCGCCCAGGGGAATGTCCAGGTCGTCGTAGACCACCAGAATGCGCGCCGGATCGATTTTGTAGAAGTGGCTGAGCGGGACGACGGCCTTGCCGCTTTCATTCATCCACGTTTGCGGTTTTGCCAGGATAACGCGCCGCCCAGCAATCGTCCCGTGGGCGGTCTGCGCGCGATGCTCCACGCGCGTAAAGTTGAGCCGGTGAGCCGGCGCGAGCGCATCCACAATCTGAAAGCCGATGTTGTGGCGGTTATGCATATAGCGCGGGCCGGGATTCCCCAGCCCGGCGATGAGAAAGAATTCGCTCACGGCGTACTCACTGGCCCTGGTTCTTCCGTTGGAGCCGCAGCGCGTAGCGTATGGCAGCCTTGACCGCGACGTAGAGTCCGCCGATGACGTAGAGCATGATGGCAAGCTGCGCGCCCGTCTTGAAGGCTTCTTTGACAGCGTCCATGGAGATGACGGCCTTTGGCTTGTCCTCGCCTTCGTCGTCCGGTCCAGGGGTGACGCCAGGGCTGAGGGTAGGAGTGGGGCGCGGTGTGGCCGTGGGCGGCTGTTCGATGGTCGGCGCGATGGGCGCAGCACCCTCAGCGGGCAAGGGCGTCGGCGCGCTGATCTCGGTGGGTGTCGCTTCGGGCGTCGGTTCAGGGGTGGGGGTGGCGGCCTCGTTTTGGACCGTGAGGTTTTGGACGAAGTACACGTTTGGCGTTTCGACGCCGGCTTCGTAGACGACCAACGCCAGCACATATTTCCCGTTGGGCAGGACCGTGGTATCCCATGTGCCCAGCGTCCCGTTGACGACCATGGTCTGGTTGTTCCAGATGATGGGACTGTCCTGCCGCCAGAGTGTCGATCCGGTGACGGTGTCGCCTGAGGCGTAGAGGATACCGTAGGAGACGAAGCTGGGATGGGTCGCCGTCCCCTGGATGGCAACCACGCCGCTGACCGTGCTGCCGTCGCGCGGAAAACTGATCATCCAGACTCGATCCTGGGCCAGTGGCGCAGCCAGGCCTTGCCCCACGCCGGCCAGCAGGAGGATGAATGACAAGATCACGCCGTATCGCAATACCTTTATTCGTTGCATACCAACTCCTCACGCAAGTTGTCAAATCGTCGAATCGTCGTTAGTCTGGTCAGGTGAAGACTACAAAAGTCTAGGCGCGCGTCTGATAGGTAGGCCCCTTGTTCATCGCAGTCTGGAACTTTTGTAGTCTGATCTGCATCGGAAAAGTTTATCACGAAAGAGAGGGATGGCAAGTGAAAATAGTCAGGCGTTTGCGCAACTTTTCGCATCACTTCACGTAATACAGTAAGTGCATTACGCGAGTAGAAACCCTTGCGAAGGTGGGCGAACGTAGTTCGCCCAAACCTTCGCAAGGGTAGCTTATAAAAACGGAGGTGATACAATGGCAAACAACAAATTACGTCGGCAAAATGGTATTCTCGCGGGAGTCTGTGGTGGGCTGGGCGCGTTCTACGGCATTCCGGCTTTTTGGTTCCGGCTACTCTTCTTGATCTTGCTGGTGCCGGGCGGGCTGCCGGGGTTGGTGCCCTACGTCATCCTGTGGCTGGTGATCCCGCGCAAGCGCCGTGATGAGTAACTGGCAACTGGTAACTGGTAACTGGTAACTGGTGATTGGGGGGAGGGTTTGTTTCACCACTTCCCGATTACCACTTCCTGATTCCCGATTACTGATTACCAATCCCTATCTTCAGAGGTTGTGTATGAAATCTGTAGTGATTGCTGAGATCGTGGCCGCGATCAACCACGAGATGGTGGATGGCGGATCGGCGGCGTTGCGTGCTGCGGCGAAGAACGTCGAAGGCGCGGTGGTCGCTGAACTGATGCGCGAACGATTATATACGCAGATCTGGCAGCGCTTTCTCTCCGATCGCAACCACTGCGAGCCACTGCTCGTCGGTGTGTTGACTGTGCTGCTGCGCGACGACGCCTTTGTCCGGCGCGTGGAACCGCTCCTGGCGGCGTATCGCGCGGCGCGGTAGTTGCAAGAAGAAACCGGGGTTTTCCACAAGACCCCGGTTTCTTGTTTCATTGTACACGGATTATACGGATCACACGGATTTTTTCTTTTTATCCGTAAAATCCGTGTGATCCGTGTACTAAAAAAGTTGCGCGCCTCAGTAAGACGGATTGGAGTGGGAGATCTCCAGCCCGTTGACCTGCGCCAGGGCGGGGACGATGATCGCTCTGGGATTGCGCGCGCCGTAGCTCGATGACGTGTTGACGACGACCTGCGCTTGCGACAGCCACGCGACCTTGTCGCCGAAGATATCGAGCAGGCTTTGCGTCAGGCGCACGTTGTAGGGGACGATCACGGAGCCGTCTTTTTTGAGCAGCAGCGCGCCGAAGCGCGAACTGCCGGTGATCAGGCCCTTGGAAGGATTCACGATGTTCATGTAATGCAGGTGGGGGATGTAGAGGACGTCGTTTTCGCGCGGCATAGCGACCAGTGCCTCCAGCGTGCTCGCCGCCACGTCGCCGCCCTGCATCACAATACTGCTGTGCGGGACGGTGTGCCCGGTGGGCTGCGCGCCGAATTCGTCGGCCTCGTCCTGCGACCACACAAAGCCTGCGAAGACGCCGTTGGCAAAGATGGGGAAAGGCTGCCGGGCCATACCCATCATATCGCGCTTGAACGGGAAGGTTTCGATCCGCGTGGGATCGTCCGTCAGCGTGAACTTGGGCGACAGGACGCGCTGGCCAACCTGCTCCTCGTTGAGGAACGAGAAGCCACGTTTCATCAAACCGCCGTTGTAGCCGATGAAGCCCATAAAATTCAGCAGATCGGCGATGGCCAACGGCCCGAAGACGATGTCATACGTCCCCAGCGGGAGCTGTTGCGGCGTGTCGTGCTGGTAATGCTCCACCAGGAACGCCAAATCGCGCCGCAGCACGTCGGGGTTCAGGTCGGCCTTTTGCTGCGCGGATTGTTCGGCGCTCACTTCCCACTTGAGCGCCGTGTGCGACAGCACGATGGTAATCTGCGCATCCGAGGTCTTGAAATACTGTGTGTGCTCCGAGCGGGTGTTGATTTGAGCCAACGTGTTCGCGCCGCAGGAGAAGATGCCGGAAAGCGTCCGCGTCTGCGCGGCTGTCGCGTCCGTCTCCAACCCGGCCGCAACCTGGTTGAAGAATCTTAGGCGCTCTTCGTTGCTGAGCGTAGCTAAAGCGGGATCATAGGCGCTCTCGTCGCTGAAGGACTCTGTGTAGAGCGGGATGGTAGGCTGGTAACTCAACGGTTGGGCGTGTTGCACCATTTCGGCGGCGATGTCCACGCCGCGCCGCATTTCATCCATTTCATCCAATGCGGTGATCAGTCCGTAGCTGGCGCGCTGCCGGTCCTTGTGCGCCGTAATTTCCAGGCGGATGAGGCGCTCGTTGGTGTTCAACGAAATGGCCGAGTTGGCAAAGCGCATCAGGTAGCTGTCTTCCTCGTGATAGAGGAACGACGCTTCGACGCCTTTCGACAGCGCGTACGCGCGCAAGTCTCGCAGTGTTTGCAAAATTCGATCTTTCATGGCTACTCCCCTATCCTCACGTTGTCGAAGCGGCAGACCGGAACGCCATGCCCCAACTGCATAATCTGGTTGGGTTGACCTTTACCGCAGTTGGGCGTGTACTGCACTTCCCAGGTGGATGCGTCGCCCACCGCCGAAAGCGAATTGTAGAACGGCACCGTCTCGCCCTGGTAGGTCGAATTCTTGACGACGCGCGTGACCTGCCCGTCTTCTACCAGCCAGCCGATGTCAGTGGCGAAGTGGAACTGCTCGCGGTTCGAGCCGATGGACCAGCTCTTGTCGCCGTCCAGGACGATGCCGCGCTCGGTTTGACTGACGATGTCGTCCAGTGTGCCGTCGTCGCCGGGATCGATGTTGATGTTGGTCATGCGCTCGATGGGCACGCGATAGAACGACGTAGCGCGGTTCGCGCCGCTGCTGCCCTCGAAGATGACTTTGTTGGCGCGGGCGTTGGCCTCTTCGACCATTTGCCGTCCGGTGATCGCGCCGACGAGCAAGCCTTTGTCGATCAGCAGATTGTTCTGGGCGGGAACGCCGTCGTCGTCGTAACCGAAGCTGCCGGGGCTGTTGGGGACCGTTGCATCGGCGCGGGCCGTCAGCTTCTCCGAGCCATAGCGCAGCGTGCCGAAGTCGCTCAGCCGGACGAACGAGCCGCCGGCGAAGGCCAGCTCGTAGCCGAGGATGCGATCCAGTTCGAGGGCGTGCCCGATCGTCTCGTGTGTTTGCAGGAACATGATGCCGGGCAACAGAATGACCGAGCGCACGTCCTTGGGGCAATCGTCTGCCGCCAGCACCTCGTTCATCTCGCGCACGATGCGTTCGGCGTTGGCATTGAACACGTCCATATCGAGCGTTTCCCACCCGCGCGTGTCGCCCATGCGCGGCGGGCTGAACGTGCGCGAGTGCATCTGTCCTTGCGCGTCCAGGCCGGCCACCTGGATGGAGGGGAAGACCTCGACGATGGTTTTCTCGATCTCACTGCCTTCCGAATCCAAGAAGATAATCTGCTTGCGGGTGAACGTCAACTGGCAGATGCGTTGGAAGACGCCCGGCTGGTTCAGCTTGGCGTCCATTGCCTGCATGAACGCCAACTTATCGGCCAGCGGCACGGTGAACGGATCGATCTGGTTTGGGCTTTTGAAGCTGGCCTGGATGGCATCCTTTTCCGCCAGACGGATCGGGAAGGTGACGCGCTCGGCAGCGACGCGGGCGTTGTCGAAGGCTTTGTCGAACAGCGCGCCGAGATGGCTGAGGTCCGAAGCCGCCGAGAAGCCCCACGCGCCTTTGTACAGCACGCGGACGCCCACGCCGCTTTCGCGGGAGGCGGAGGCGTCTTTCAGGTTGCCGTTCCACATCATCAGATCGTTGTTTTCCTCGACGGGATACCAGCGCGCATCCACGTAGAGCGCGCCCGCAGACCGGAGGCGGGCAATGTGTTCTTGTAGTTCTTTTTGCATAATGTTCTCCTATAGAATGGTTGTGGGTTCCAGATGCTGCCAGCTCAAACTTCCTCCAATGGTGGTTTGAGTACTTCGATTTCGCGTAACACAGCTTCCAGACCTGGTACATCGTGAACTGAGACGATGTTGCCGTCGGCAGTGTGTTTATGATGGGGAAATGTGGTGACATTCATGTGGTGCTTGGAAATAGTCTTCAATCAATGCGCGCCTCATTCAGAGCCGTGTATTGTTCTTCCAGCAAACGTAAGGCGGCAAGTTCCATACACCAGTCAATGGTGGTGAGTGTTTCGGATAATTCACCGGTCTGGAGGCGCTGTTCCATTTCGGCAGTGCCCATTCCGAAACTCTCAAATGCCGCCAGTTGCTGCCGCGTGCGAGCAATGCCGTGACGCAGCGATGTCAATTGCTTGCGGATGGCGACTTCTACTAACGGCTTAAGTGGCCTGCTGGTTCGACTCTGAATAGTAATCTGTTGTAACATTGACTATCCTCTGACTGACTTTTGTTCTAATTATACATCAATATACCGTATCGACCCGCAACCCCTCTTTCCGCCGTTCATCCAGGTGTCGCTGGGGGTGAAACGCGGCATATCCGGCACACCGCACGCCGTCAAAGCGCAGACGGCAACGCCATTCGAGATCGCCGGACGGACACGGCGCGCAGTGTGGTACCAGCACTTCGCGTATGACCCGACTCTGGCGCCGGTTGGGAAGTCGGCAATCACGGTATGGTGATGAAACCTCAGTTTGTGTTGCCCGGACTGGATAATTTCTATATGACCGGTCTATGGGTCAAAGGGTTCGGCGCGCCCATGGCGGCAGTGTCGGGCAAGGACGTGATCCGCGAAATCTGCAAGGCGGACGACAAGAAATTTGTGATAGAATGACGGGATGTGCTCTACTCACGATAACCGTTTTCACATTCGTCCAATCACAGCCGATGAACTGGACGCCGTCCTCGAGGTGTACCGGCAGTGCGAGGATTTCCTGGCGTTGGGACCGGTGCCGGTGGCCTCCACGGCGATGGTGCTCCAAGATATCGAAATCTCGCGGCGGGAGGGCGGTATCTTCTGCGGGATTTACGACGCGGCGAATGGCAAAATGATCGGGGTTGTGGATTACGTTCCTCACGGTTTCGAAGGCGATCCGCATCTGGCACACCTCTCCCTGCTTATGATGCTGCGCCCTTCCGCCAGCGGGGAGTGGGGCAAGTTGTCGTCGAAGCGATCGAGCAAGAGATCATGAAAGACGCGCAGGTAACGGCGATCCTGTCGGGCGTTCAGGTGAACAATCCCCAGGCCGTGCAGTTCTGGCAGAAGCAAGGGTATCGCATCGTCAGCGGTCCGACGTTGATGCCCGATCAGACGACGGTGTTGGGGCTACGGAAGTGGTTAGGTGTGATATAATAAGCTAAAAGGGTATAAAGATTTGTGAGGTGGCTATGGAAGAAATATTAACTCTTCACATTCCCGGCGAAGTTCGGTATATGCTAAATCGCACCACAGAAGAGTTAGCCCGCGATATACAACTCTATGCGGCATTGATGTTGTTTCGCACTGGCAAGCTCTCTTCCGGTGCGGCTGCGGAAATGGCCGGTGTGCCGCGTGTGATGTTCCTCGATCTCTGCGCGGAGTACGAGATCCCCATTACACACATTACCGGCGCGGACTTGCGACGGGAATTAGCCGACGATGAAGCAGCCTCTCGTTTGTGACACTACACTTTGGCTCCATCTAGGGCGTATTCGGCAGATTGCCGCCGACTACAATATCCCCCGTCTGCGCGCCTTCCACGTGCAGGAAAACGCCTGTCCCCTCCGCAGCCTGACAACCATGCACAAACGCTCCATCGACGTTGCGCATCTGGATGACCGGCGCATCCGCTGATGGCGTCGGCGTGGTGAAGCCGTTGATTTCCACGTTCGCCGCGTCGGCCAACAGCAACGCCGGGCCGAGTTGATCGGCGACCGTGACGTTGTGGAAACGTATGTTGCGCACGTTGGCCGCCCAGAATCCGGCGCGCTGCATCGGTTCGAGGTTTGGCGCCATCGCGGGAACGCCGGGTTCAGCGTCCAAGGCCATCGATATGTCCACGTTGCTGAAGGTGATCTCCTCCACCGGCATCTCCGGCAGGCCGTAGAGGAACGCCGCCGCGTAGCGCACGTCGCGGGCGGTGATGTTGCTGAAATGCACGCGGCGGAAGCGCGGCGTCCCCTCGTTCACCGGCCAGGGCGAGCGGTCCGCGATCTTGTCGGTGCCCCACGCGCCGCAGCCGTAGTACAGATTCATGATGAACGGGCACATCACATCCGTCATCACCACGTTGGTCACGCGGATGTCTTCCACCGTCCCGCCCCGCTCGCGCCGCGACTTGAGGCGGATGCCCCGGTCGGTCCCCACGAAGACGCAGTTGGCGACGGTGACGTGGCGCACGCCGCCGCTCATCTCGCTGCCGATGACGACCCCGCCGTGCCCGTGGACCATCGTGCAATTGGTGATGGTGATGTTCTCGCAAGGGAGAAGCCTGTCGCGGCTCTCTTCCTCCGTGCCGGATTTGATCGTGATGCAGTCATCGCCCACGTCGATGTGGCAATTGCTGATGTGGACGTTGCGGCACGATTCGGGGTTGATGCCGTCAGTGTTGGGCGAGTTGGCCGGATTGGCGATGGTGACCTTGTCCACGGTGACGTTATCGCAGGCGTAAGGGTGGATCGTCCAACTGGGCGAGTTGGCGCAGGTGATGCCCTCGATGATGACGTTCGTGCAGCGGCTGAAGGAGATGAGGCGCGGGCGCGGGTAGCCGAGCGTGCGCTCACGGTGCAGCTTCCACCAGAACGCGCCGCGCCCATCGACCGTGCCCCGTCCAACGACGGCGATGTGCGTCAGATCGTCCCCTCCGATGAGCGGCGCGTGCGTCTGGCGACTTACCCCTTCCCAGCGATTCTCGACGGGTGGGTAGTCGGCGGGGTTCTGGCTACCCAGCAGCGTGGCTCCGGCATCCAGGTAGAGGGTGATGTGACTCCTGAGGAACAGCGATCCGGTGACGTAGTGCCCCGCAGGCACGTAGATCGTGCCGCCCCCGGCCCGGCTGCACGCTTCGATGGCGGCTTGCAGCGCGGCAGTGTCGAGCGTCTGGCCGTCGC
This sequence comes from Anaerolineae bacterium, assembly GCA_034432995.1. Taxonomy (GTDB): domain Bacteria; phylum Chloroflexota; class Anaerolineae; order B4-G1; family SLSP01; genus DSWT01. The sequence continues at coordinate 9,834 of DAOUAY010000105.1, forward strand.
CGGTTGCGCCGTAATCCAGAACGTTGAAGGCGGTTTGGTTTTTATCCTGTAGAGCCATCGGCATCTCCTGTAGAAAGTCGCGTAGTTGTTAGTCTTGTAGTCGGTTAGAATTGTCATACTTGTCGATATGATACTGCGAATAGGGTGTTTGCCAAATGTGGTGGCCGACGTTGGCGCGTTTGCCCTTCCCAGGTAAAATGTGGGCTATGCCGTTCGATTTCGATCCTCAACGCTATCCGACCACGCCTGGTTGTTATCTGATGCGGGATACCGGTGGGCGCGTTATCTACGTGGGTAAGGCCAAGCACTTGCGCCGCCGGGCAGAACGGTTGGAGTTCGAGCGCGCGCAGCGCGTCAAGGAGCAGATGCTCGCGTTGGAGGCTACGCTCCAGCGGCAGATCGTCGAGCGCGACGTGGATTTCGACCAGGACGTGGTGTACTTTGGGCCAGACGAATCACGTCGGGCGCTCGTGGCGACGATCCGCAAGGGCGCGCTGCTTGGTGTGGCGCTCTGTCCGCTCGATGCGACCGTCGCCTATCCCCAGGCCTGCCGTGATTTTCTGCTGGCGTCCTATCGCCGTTCCGGGCCGGAAGAGGTGCTCTGTAATGCGCCAGAAGAGGTGGTGGCTGCGTTCGCCGCTCAAACGGACAAAAGACGGGTGCGCGTTCCCGCCGCTGGCATCGAACAAGAGCTGTTGGAGCTGTGCCGCCTGAACTACGAGTATCAGATCAAAGCATCAGGGTACACGGATGAACACGGAACACACGGATTTTCTAAAGGAAAAAAATCCGTAGAATCCGTGAAATCCGTGTACAATAACTGCGTTAGTTTCTTGAGGGAGGGCTATGGTAGACGTCCTTGTTGTTGAGCAATTGCCGAGCGCGGCGCAGTACAACCAATTGCGCGCGGCGGTAGGGTGGGGTGTGTATGCTGAAGACGTCATCGAGCGGGCGTTGCCCAACACGCTCTACTGCCTGTGCGCGTTTGTGGATGGTGAACTGGTAGGCATGGCGCGCATCATCGGCGACGGCGCGATGGTGTACTACATCCAGGACGTGATCGTTTTGCCCGCCTACCAGCGGCTGGGGGTCGGCGCGCAGATGATGGATCGGGTGATGGACTACATTCGCGTCCACGCCAGCCACAACACGATCGTCGGTCTGATGGCCGCGTGCGGCAAAGAGCCGTTCTACGAAAAATACGGCTTCACCCGCCGCCCCACCGAGCGTCTGGGCGCGGGGATGACTATGTTCTGGAAGTAAGGAGTAGGGAGTTAGGAGTTGTTCGCTTCATACTCCATACTCCATACTCCATACTCCATACTCCATGCTCCTTCCGTTATAAGGAGGCTATGATGACTGAAATCCAAATCGTTTTTCCGCAGGATTTCGTTTGGGGCGCGGCGACGGCGGCGTACCAGAT
>DAOUAY010000106.1:0-2719 GCA_034432995.1 Anaerolineae bacterium
ATTGCTCGCGCTGCCTTCGGGGAAACGCAAGTAGTGTTCGGTGGCCGATTCCAGGTCGGCGTAGACGCCGCGATAGTCCGGCGGAAGCAAGGCGGCGATCTGGTACATCATCTCGTCCACCATCGCGTGGCGCACTGTCCGCGTCACTTTGCTTCCGCGCGCATCCAGGTAAAATGGCTGCCCGACGACGATGCGAAAATCGGTGCGGCGCAGGCGGCGGACGTTATCATGGAAACGCTCCGCGCCATAGTAGACCAGGGGCAAAATCGGCGCGCCGCTATGCAGCGCCAGCAGCACCACACCAGGACGGCCCTGCTGTAAACGCCCATGCCCGCTGCGCGTGCCTTCGGGTGCGACCGCCAGAATCGCGCCATCTTGCAGCGCCGCCAGCCCCTCGCGGAACGCGCCCACGTCAGCTTCGCCGCGCTCCAACGGGATCGTCTTCCACACGTCGAACAACATGCCCAGCGTCGGATTTTGCCAGGTCTCGGACTTCACAAACCCCGTCACCCGGCGTGGATGCACGCGCGAGAAAAGGACCGGCGCATCCAGAAAGTTGATGTGATTCGCCACCACAATCAGCGGCCCGCGCTGCGGCACGCGCTCCAGTTGCGCGTCATCCACCCGGCATAACACGCCGGTCAGACCCTTGAGTGTCGTGTTGACGACCCACTCCATCAACATCGCGCCGCCTCCGCGCTGACCACGGCAAGCTGGCGCGGCAGGATGCCCATCGTCAGTTCGCGCGATTCGACGCTGATCGTTTCTCCATCGGCGTGAGCAGGCAACACGCCTTCCACCGCCCGCACGATGACGTGCTCCGCGCGCCCGGTCGTGATCGCTTTGTGCGTGGCCTGCGTCCCCTTCATAAAGCGCAGGATGAGCGGGAAAATGGCGACGCGGCCCACGTGCGCCGCGAGACACAGATCGAAGAGGCCATCGTCGGGGCTGGACTGCGGGGCCATCATAAAGCCGCCGCCCATGCGCCGCCCGTTCATCACCGAGACCATCAGGGAAGGCTGCGTCACCGTAAAGGCGCCATATTCGATGCGCAGCAGCGGCGCGCGGTAATACAGGAAGATCGTTTTGAGCGCCGCAACGATGTATGAAGGGAAGCCGCTGAGCCGTTTCAGCTTCAGCGCCTCGAAGCCCACCACCGCGTCGAAGCCGATGCCCACGCCGTTGCCGAAGTAGCGCCCCTGCGGGACCAGCCCGCCTTCCACCCATCCCACGTCGATAAGACGGCGACGCCCCCCCGCCAACGCCGCGCATCCGGCCTCCAGCGTGGGCGGCACACCTGCGCCGAACGCGAAGTCATTGCCGCGCCCCACACACAGAGCGCCCATCGTCGCATCCGCGCCAGCTTGTTTGGCCTGCATCAGCCCGTTCAACACCTCATTAGCCGTCCCATCGCCGCCCGCCGCGACGACGACGTCGTAGCCGTCCAGAGCGGCCTGCTGCGCCAGTTCGATCGCGTGGCCTGGGCGCTCTGTGCGCACCAAATCATAGGAGAGGCCGTGCTTTTCCAGCAGATTCTGGATCAAGGGAATAGATTGTTCGCCGTTGCCACGGCCAGAAATGGGGTTCACGATCACTTTATAACGGTTCATCGCCTAGGGCCGCCTTTATGCACAGAATGGGATACACACTAAAGTCCTATTATAACAGACAATCCATCAAACCGCGCCGATCACTATTTGGATCGCCCCTAAAATCTTACGGAGTTGGTCGCGAGGCAGCGCGCCCAGGCATTGCACAAAACGCTCTTGCGAGACCGAACGAATCTGGAAGGCGTCTGCCGCAGAAGGTTTCGACAACCCATTTTGCGAGGTAGGCAGAATCTGGATCATCCAGGGCGCTATCGCATAACGGTCTTTCCAATCCGTCAAAGGCACAATCACGCGCAGTGGTAAAACACCAATGGCATCCTCGCTGACGATGACCGCCGGGCGCGTTTTGCGAATCTCTGCGCCAACCGTCGGATCAAGGTTGATCAGCCAGATTTCGCCCTTACGCATGGAAATCATCCCCGTCGAGCGCCTGGAAAGCGGTCAGCTCCGCATCGGTCTGATAATCGCCCAACAGAGCCTGCGCGGCGGCGGCCAACGCCCTTTGCTGGCGCGCGGCGACTTGTTTGTCGATCATCTCACGAATAATCTCCGACAAGCTGCGCTTTTCCTGAGATGCAATCTCAGTCAAGATTCTGTGCTGTTCCGGTCTGAGTAAAATTTGCGTGCGATACATCATGACGCTCCTTTCGTGTGTCATTGTGCTACACACTTATTATACATCGCGCCGAAACATCGTCAACAGACAAACAACACCTTCACGCATCACGCCTCACGTCTCCCGTTTCATGCTATAATCATTGTATGCATATCATTCTAACCCACGAAAACGCGGATTTCGACGCGATTGCCAGCTTGCTGGGGGCGCACAAGTTGTACCCGAATGCGCGCCCGGTGCTGCCGCGCCGCGTCAACGGCAACGTGCAGTCGTTCCTCGCGCTCTACGGGACGGGACTGCCGTTTGTCGACCCAGACACCCTCCCCCGTGGACAGCACGTCCGCCGCGTGATCCTGGTGGATACGCAGAGCCTCACTTACGTGCGTGGTATGAGCAAAGAAGTCAACGACGTGCTGGTGATCGATCACCATACGCCGCCCGACGTTTTGCCGGTGGGTTGGCGCTTCCAGGGCGAGACGTTGGGCGCGACCAC
>DAOUAY010000107.1:0-7185 GCA_034432995.1 Anaerolineae bacterium
GCATTTCACGTACAAACACGTCCGGTGTTTGTCGCAGTGTGGAGAACACTGTCTCTGGCAAATCTATAGTAACCTGCACGGTCATTTTCACCTCCCCTTGGTGATTGTGTCATCTGCTGATAGTATAGCATAATTCCGGGTATTATGTGGCGTGGAGTTCTTTGATTTGCCTTGACAGCCACTCCAGCCGGTTGACCTTTTGTAGTTTGGGATAGGTTTTCGTGACCATCGCCGTGTACTGCTTGAACCAGTACTGGAAATCCTCGAACCGCCCATAACGCGCCATCGCCTGCTCTTTGTGGAAGTGCCACGGCTTGAGACCCGCGTAGTGCGTACCGAACAGGACGGCAAGGTTGGGGTAGCCGCTGAACCCGCAAAAGCGGATATCCACGTTGCTCCACGCGCCCGACCAGCGCATGGTGAGGTACTGCATATCGGGCCACTCGAACAGATCGCCGATGTAGCGTAGGGTTTCGGGCTGCTGGATGTCGGCTTTGACCGCCGTGAACTCGGCCATCGAAGGCTCCAGGACGATGAGCGCGGTGTTCACGCCCATGTTGGTGGGATCGTCTTTCACGCGGTCGGTGATCGCCTGCGGGATGGGCTGTCCGTGCGGGCATATCGGATTGTAGGCGTCGTGCCAGCGCCACGTGCCGTCGGTCGCCACGCTCGACGGGATGATGTACTTCCCGTCGGCGTCGTAGTCCAGGAAGTGCGATTTGGACTCGTTGAGGATGCCGGCGGGCGCGTTGAGCGTGAACAGGTGATCGTAATGCCTGATCGGCAGCACGTCGGCATCGAGCGCGACGAGCTTCTCGTAGCGCAATCCCAGGTCGCCGTCTGCGCCGAGACGCAGCATGTGCATCCGCGTGAAGACGTAGGGGATGTACTGCCGCGCCTGCCGTCGCTTGTAGGGGACGAAGAGCGGTTCGACCTCGACGACGTGATCGAACAGCAGCCCCAGCGCGTAGCGCGCCTCCGCCGTGATCTCCGGCGTCACCATGCAGACCAGACCGGCCTGCGTCTTCTGGCGGCGCAGACCGTAGGCCAACGTCAGCACGCCGGGCAGGTAGTTGTCGTTCATCATCAGCAGCGTGACGTAGGCGAAACGGGCTGAACCGTCGGCGCGCTTCATAGCGGCGGGGAAGGGGTACAAGCTCTCTTTTTCCATCAGTATGCCAGACACCCCATTATTGTATCATGGATTTTCCTTGCTCTGTGTGCATATTGCCAATTTATCTCCGACCTCGCCCTTTTCACTTAATCTCCATGCGATCATTAGAGTTGTTCCCCAATAACGCCAAGCGGATTAGGACGCAGATTTTCGCAGATTCACGCAGATAATTCTAGGAGATCAGCGAAAATCTGCGCGAATCTGCGTCCGAAATCTTGCCGGGGCTTATTCAGGAACAAGTCTATTTCTTTTCCATACACTCGCCATTTCGATTCCAAAGGCCCTGGGGACTGTGGCGACTTTGGTAAAGCGGGTATGCAGCCATTCTGCGTCGTAGGGATCCCAGAAGATGCTGTCCCCACGTGTCGTGTTGACCGCGCCGGTGAAATAGGCGGCCCAGCTTTGCCGGATCGTATGGTTGATGTGGACGATCACGTAATCCGGGCGCCAACGCACGGAATTGTAATCCCCGCGCGTGAAGTGAACCCCTGAATTGGCAGCCGTCGCCTCAACAATATGCCACGGGTAGGCGTAGACCACCACGCGGTCGCCCGGACGCGCGTGCTCGCTGACCCAACGCACCACTTGCTCCACGCCATCGGAAGGCGTCTGCACGATGCTGCGGTAGCCCATTGTGGCTCTGTTCCCGATGTAGCGCGCTCTCACCCATTGGTAGCCGTTCAAGTTGAAGTCCGGGTAGCACAGGACGAGATCAACACAGAGCACAATGACGGCGACCACACCGATGCCCTGCGCCACAGTTTTCTTGTGCGCGACCAGCGTGAACCACTGATCGGCGGCTAGAACCGCCAAAACCGGCAACACCGGTATCATATAGAACGTCTGCGCCAGCGGCAGCAATACCAGGCCCAGAAAGTAGAAGGCGACGATCAGCAGCGGCAGCCGCACTTCTGGCCGGGTCTTCCATTGCAGCGCGGCGGTGAACAGGCTGATCAGCAAGCCCGCGCCGAGCAGCGGGCTGGATTTGAAGATCACGCAGGCCAGATGTAGCACGGCGGCTTCACCCATAAAGGCCGGGGACCATTGCATCTCATCCTCGAATCTGTCGATCAGACTGTTGATAATTTCGGGATTTGTGAGGTGTTCCGGCGGGACGACCATAGCCGTTCCCAAAGCCAGCGCCAGCACGAAGCCCGTCAACAGCAGCGGGGCGACGCCCTTGTGACGGTGACGCCATGCCCACACCAGCGCCGCGATCCAACTGCCAAGCGCGAGAATGAAGTGCAAGCGCAACAGCGCTTCATCGCGCCACTCAGGTTTCAGACTGTTGAGATTGAGCCAGCCCAAGAAGATGACGGCGCACATCAGCGCCAGGAGCGCTATGCCGTTGCGCAATTCGCGTGTGGTTAGTCGGGTAGTCGGCAGTCGGGTAGTCGGGTTGGCGTTGCTGTTCTGCTCGGGCCGGTCTCTGACCGCGCCCGCCCCCGCCTGGTCTGTGGTGACATGGTCGGAGACCGGCCACAGCTTTCGGGAGCGGGTGCTAAAGAGATTTTCTGGTTGTTCTCCGTGCTCTCTGTGTCTCCGTGGTTTATTTCTTGAGAGGATGCAAAAGATGATTGCCGGGAAGATCACCACTGACGTAAACTTGCCCGATAGCGCCAGGCCAAGCGCCAGCGCCGTGACCGTTGCCCAGCCTATCGTCCCTCTCTCACGCAGATACGACAGCGCGGTCAATAGCCAGACAAAGGCGCAGGCCACATAAACATCGGTCTCTGTGAAAGCCACTCTGGCAAAGGAAAGGAAAAAAGGACTGCTCGCCAGCATGAACCCGGCCAGCAAACCGGTTTTCGCATCGAACTCGCGCTTGCAGAACACATAGACGCCGGTGATCGTCAGCGCCCCCACAAGGCAACTGACCAGCCGCGCGGTCAGCAAATCGTCGGTGCGCAGCAGGGCATAGACCACGGCGACGACGGCCATAGGCAGGCGCGTCTGGCTCGGATCAGAGTCCGACCCGCGCAGCCAGCCGCCCGGCGTCAGATAGGCGCGCGCGATGTCGAGGTCGGTCTGCTCGTCCCAGGAAATGCCCTGGCGGTACACGGTGGGCAGGAGCAGCGCAGCGTAACAGATGAGTATAAGACACAAACAGAATACGGGCTGGTTGGGAACGGACTTGATCCAAACCCACACAGTCTTCATTCGATACTTAAGCGGGCACTATAACTTGTTGGAGTCGCTCGTTGAGCCATACATTAACCAGGGTTTCGGTAGACAACCCTTGTCGTCTGGCGACACTCGCTAATTGATGCGCGACATTTTGTTCCAAAGGCACCAAAATAACTCTGCGGCCAAGATTGACCTCAAAGTGCGCCGCGCTGGTTTGATCCCAGTAATCACTCAAATCGTGAGTATCCCAGAAATCACCTGCGGCTTCGATACTTTCAAACGCTTCAGGTATAGGGTCCCGCAATTTACTTTTTGCGTTCATATTGTCTACGATCCTTCTGTTCCATATCTCGCGCGCTGATAACCAAGGCTTCTCCACTTGTCTTGTGGATGAAGAAGACAATCAAGTAGCGACCTGGATCCGTTTGGCCTAACGCTGCATATAAGTCTTCTCCGTGTACTTTGCCTCGTTCAATACGGCGATACAGGGGATGACTCTCAAAGACTTGTTCGACTTCTTCAGGGACGATGTGATGCTTCCAATCGAGTTTATCTATGATATCGGGAAGCCAAATAATGTCTTCGATCTGCATCGTCACATATCCTTTGCCTTCATTGTATCATGGACTGTTCTCTATTCAACCTGGTATATAAAATCATGGTCGCAGCGTCAACCGGTAGAAATTGCCGCCCGCTCCCGGCAGCACGCGGAAGTGATTCCGCAGCCCGGGATAAACTTGATCCACATAGACCGGGCGGTCGCCGGCGCGCACGGTCTCGATCATTTCTTCTAATAGGCTGTCGGCAATCTGCCCGTTGCTGCCAAACGGCGTCGCCTCTTTGAGGATGATGTTGGGCCGCAGTTTCTCCACGTGCGCCAGGTAATACATCGTATACAACGCGCGCCAGTTCATCACCACGAACGCATCTTCGGGCAACAGTTGCAAGCGCATCGTATAAATCATACGCGGCTCTCTCAGGTTTTCGAGCGGATAGGGATACGTCTCCTGCACGAACGTCCCTTTGCCGGCTTTGAGCGCCTCCCAGCGCGGGCCGGCGTAAGGGGTGACGACGATCAGCGCGCACAGCGCCATGAGCGCCGGATAAAGGTAGCGTGTCCAACGTTTGCGCTTCGTCGAAAGCTGCGCGGCCCACTCCAACGTCCGCCCGATCCCCACACCGATAGCCGTGCTGATGAAGATATACGTACCGAGATAAAACACGTAGTCATCCCCTGGACGATAGTTGAGGATGAACGCCAGCATCACCAGGTAGGCCACCACCATAAAAACGCCTAAGCTCAACGCCGGAGCGGTGGGAATGGATTTGACGAACGCTTTGACGCGCGTCCTGGTATCGTCCAGGTCGGGATTTCCGGCGCTTTTGGCGAGTTGCCGCGCACTCTGATTGATCGCGCCCAAACCAAGCAGCGCGAACCCGATCATCCACAGCGAAAACTCCTGGCTCAGAACGCGGGTGAAATAGTTACTGATCGCCACGGCGAGACTGGCGTCTTCCGGGAACATCGCGCTGCGCCATTGCATACTCATGAACGTTATCCACCAACGCTCGAAGATGCCGTCTATGTCGGTCATCTGAAGTCCCCAGGCCGAACGTGAGGAATACATCGTCATTTGAAAGAAGCTGGACGGCGGGTTGTGGAGATCGATCAGGATGAATGTCCCGCAGTAGAGCGTTATGCCGACGCCGAACCCGATGAGAGCAGCACGCAGGCAGGGCCACCACTGTTGCTTGGGCTGGAACGCCAGCACCCACAGCACGAACAGGGGCGCAACCGGCGCGATCAACGCCGCCGAGAGATGCACGCCGAGCGCCAGACACGCCAACGCCGTGGCCCACGCCAGCGCGCGCCGCCGCTCGAACGGCTCACGCTGCCAATGCGCCAGCAGCAGCAGCACCGTCGTCAGCACGGCCATCCCTGGCGTGTACACCTCGGCGATGATCGCCTGCGACCAGAACGTGTACGACAGCGCCAGCGCCACGCTGCCCAACGCCGCGCCGATACGGCTGGGCGTGAAGAAGCGCGCCAGCAGATAGACGCCGCTCACCGTCCACGCCGCGCACAGCGCCGACACCAGGTTGACGCGCCAGGCCGGGGAGTACAGGGGCAGAAATCCCACCACACGCGCGGCCAACAGATACACGGGATAGCCCGTGGAATGGGTCATCCCCAGTGTGTAGGTCAGCGTTTGGAACTCGGCGCTATCGTGGTAGAGCACGTCCGGCGCCAGCGTGCGCACGTAGGCCGCCAGGGCGAGAACGCCGACCAGGACGGCCAGCCAGTAGTCTTTGCGAGCGGGATGAGATACCGTCATTCGTCAGATAGTCTTTAGTCAGGTAGTCGTTAGTCGGATAGGAAAGGTTGGAACGTTCGAACGTGTCAACGTTCGAACGTTCCAACTGGAGGGAAATCACAATCGCTGTTTGCTCAACGCGATAGGCGATTCATTCGCGAAAGGCCGCAGCCGCACGCGATAGCGCGTCTCGACGGGTTTGAGCTGGTACTCCGGTCGCCGCCCCGGCCCGCAGCTTGCGCTGCCCAGGCCGGATTGGGCGTAGTCCAGGTTGAGCGTGATGTCGTCGCGGCGGTGCAGCTCGTAGGTGTGCGTCGCCTCGGTCAAGTCCTGGGTGGTGTAGTGATGCGCGCTTACTTCCGGCGCGCCCACCGCGAGCAGACCCACGCCAGCATCGTTCGTCAATGCGACCCAACGCACCTCGGTCTTGTTGCCGTTCTCTTCAGGCATGATGTATGGCACATACTGCTCATCCACCGTGCCGCTGTAGAGGCCCACCTGCGCGCCGTAGTTGCGATCCACGTAGGTCTCGTGCGGGCCGCGCCCGTACCACGTACACTGCTCGTAGCCGCCCGGCACGGTCATTTGCAGGCCGATGCGCGGCAGGAACGGCAAGCCGGGCATCTCCGGGACGACGTGATGCTCGATGACGACGTCCCCGCTGCCGTAGATCGTGTAGATATACGCGCAGTCGAATCGCGCGGGCGCTTTGACTTCCGGCGCACTCATCTGATTTTGGAAGAGTCTGGCCTCGAATTCAGGCCGAACTTTCTCCGGCGCGTTCTCTTTGAGGAAGTGGTAGAGGCTCAACATCAACTCTTGCAGGCGGTTCTCCTGGACGAACGGCGCGAGCAGTCCCTTGATCTTGGCCGCCTTGATCGTCCCCGGCAGACTGTCGTAGGGCATGTTCAGGTGCGCGCAGAAAGCGTGCAGCAGCGCCTTGTCCAGCGCCCACGAGAGAAATTGCATGATTCCCTCTATCTGCTGTTCCGGGCCAGATGCGCTCGGCGCGACGAAATCCGCGCCGGGCGCGCACACCGACTTGACGACAATCTCGACGACCTGCGGCGCGAGCTGGTTCACCGTCACCGCCTCGACGTGTTCTTGCAGATGATCCAGCCCGATCTCACGCCAGCGCTGCGCCGCGCGCTCCTCGCCCCACGTGTTGAGGTCGTTCTCGGTGGGCGCGCGCCAGAAGTTGGACTTCGGCCCGGCCTTGAGCAGCTCGTTGCCCCGATAACGCAGCGCAGCAATCGTCCCGGCCTGCTTGTCGAAGACCAGCTCGAAATCCTGCCCGGCGATGACAGCTTTTGTGTCAGACTCGGTCAGGGTGAGAGCGGGCAGCGCGGCTACGTCTACCGGCTTCACCTCCGGCGCGGGGAACGGCGCGGCGAACTGCGCCCAGGCGATTTCGTGCCCGGCCTCGGCCCAGGGCGTGGCCTCCGCCAGGGTGAAACTGAGGGTGAGGTGGTACTCTTCCCCCCCTGTCTCCCCCCCACTGGGGGGGACGGAAGGGGGGGAGAACGGGATCGTCACCCGCTCACGCCCGCCGGGCGGCGTGCTCAGGCG
>DAOUAY010000108.1:0-2315 GCA_034432995.1 Anaerolineae bacterium
ACCAGGTCGTGGCGATTCGCCAGGCGGCTGGCCCCGTCGCTAGAGCGTGTTATGAACTCTGCGCGCTCGACGCGGCAGGCAACTCGCGATGCCCTGTGATCACCTGAACCCCACCCTGTGGTCCCTCCCCGCCAGCGGGGAGGGACGGGCTGCTCCCCTTTCTCCGCTTGCGGGGAAAGGGGCCGGGGGATAGGGGTTGAAAGTGCATAACACGCTCTAGCTCCATTTTGGCCTTCACCAGGCCCACGGCTCCCATTTCATCCGTGACGATCTTGTTGATCGAAGGTTCGGTCTTGAAACGATAACGGTGCCCGTCGTATTCGAAGAACCAACCTTTGTCCAGCAGTCGCTCAGCCGCCTTGCGCACGAGTGCCGGATCGTCATCGGGTGTGATCACTGCCAGGGTGAGATCGGCAGGGTCCACGCCGGATGCGATCCCCTGGGTTAGGCTGTGCAGGAACGCAGCAGCAGCAACGCGCTGTGTGAAAGGCGCGCCACCGATCGTTTCATCCAACATCTGGGCATGAGCGAGCGACCCGCTCAATGGGCTGACGATATCCGCTTCAATGACCTGTTTGAACGAGGGGCGTTCAAGTCGGCTCGTCAGGTCGTTGATAATCCCTTCATGAGTCAGGTCGATATTGAACGGGTGGATCAGAAAGACGTCGTCCTGAGGATGCTGCCAGAGCTCGCGGATTACCATAGCCAGCAAACGAAGCGCGCCGCGCGTTTTCTGGAAATTGGGGATTGTGGAGACTTTTCGGTTGAGCGCGGTCAGCAATTCGGGATGGAAGGGGTAGTCGTCCTTGATCTCCTGAGCGTATTCGGCGCGGAGAACCCGCTGAGGAAGATCAGCGCCATGTTCAACGCAGTGGCGGAAGTAGTCCATGTACCGGCAGGCAGTATCGACGGCTGCCGCCCTATCGATTCGTCTGAAAAGACGGCGCGTCACAATCGCCGCGATCTCGGTTTCGGCAGTGGGCGTGATCACTCGTTCCTGACGGGCCGAAAGCCGTTTTGCTTCGGCTAGCTCGCGGGCGATGTGCTGCCGCAGTTCCTCGGTTTCGTGCCCGAACGCGTCCGATGCATCGGCGAGCGTCAGAACCACAACGACTCGTTGTTTGCTGGCGGCGAATTCGAAGAGCGACATCAGGAAGGCAATGGTCTGTTCAGCGAGGTCGGAGCGCCCAGTACTGGTCGGAACCGTCTTGGCCGAGCGAAGATGCCTGGCGACCTCATCCAACATGATCAGGGTCGGTTGGTCGCCAATCAGATGTTCCAGCAGACCAGTCCCTGGTGCGGTCTTGTCTACCTCGCTTTGCTGGACCACACGATAGGCGTCCGCTCCGCCAAGTTGGTAGGCTATCTCGCCCCACAACGTGTAGGTTGAAATGTCATCATGTTGCAGCCCCATGGTCGGCTCCAGATCAGAGCCGACAACACCAGCGATTCGCCCTGTTCCCTGGGAAGGGATCAACTCCCGATCGACAAAGACGACATTTGGCACATAGCCAGAAGCTGCATGATAAAGCGCGATCAGGTTGTGCGTTTTTCCCCCACCAAACGCTGTCTCAAGCCGAATGACGGCGTTATTCGCAGGCTTGATGCCTGACAGGCGGCCTAGCGCTTCGTCCAGGAGCAGCCGCAAGCCTTCAGTTGGGTATGTATTTTCGAAGAAGATGTCGGGGTTCCGATAAACGTCGTCTGCTTGATTCTCGATGACGTCTCTGAGGCGTGCCGCGAAGATCTCTTCCCGAAGCTCGCCGGCCAGAACCTCCGGGCGTGGCTCGCAGGTCGCAAAGATTGATTGCATGATGACCTCTCTGTGTCGAACGCACTTGCTGTTGAAATCCTGCAGGTTGTTCTCAGTGTAGGTTGTTAGGTAGTGACGTGAGATTATCTGCAACCGGATAGGAGGATGGCGTATGAATGAGGTAGGATCGTGGAATGAACACAAACACACCTGCCACTACACGACCTCCGTTGGCAACTTTAGCATGTGTCAATCAGCGGTGCGAATGGTACGGGCAAGCAGGGCAGCACCATCTGACCGTGCGCAAGACCTATGGAAAGGATGGGATTCGGTACTTGCGCTGTCAGGCGTGCGGGAGCGAGTTCAGTGAGCGAAAGAACACAGCGCTGTGGAACACGAAAATCGCGGAAGCGAAAGCCATCGCCGTTGGGGAGCATCTGGCCGAAGGGTGTTCGCTGAAAAGCACGGCACGGCTGGTGAAAGTTGATGCCAGCACGGTGCGGCGCTTGCATCAGCGAATGGGCGCGCATGGCGAAGCCTTCCATGACGCACGTGTGCAGGC
>DAOUAY010000109.1:0-3526 GCA_034432995.1 Anaerolineae bacterium
TCCGTTACCAGTTTCTCTGCCAATGTGATCAAATCCTCCGTGCGCCATTGCCGACCGCTGCGTAGGGGATATTCGCCGCGCAGGGCCGACCGCCACCGCTGCGGGATGGCGTCCAGGCCATAGGCAGCGCCGGCCAGCGCGCCAACGACCGCGCCGGCTGTATCCGCGTCACTGCCGAGATTGACGACGTTGACGACGGCGTCCTCGAAAGTGCGCGTGGTGAGCAGGCCCCAGACGGCGCTTTCCAACGTGTGGCGCACCCACCCGCTGTTGGGCAAGTCGCGACGATCTTTGCCGGGCGCAGCTTCGATGACGGCGCGCAAGGGGACAGGAACCTCCGCATCGTCCAACGCGCGCGCGATAGCACCCTCCGGCGCGACGTCGTGTAGCAAATGGTAGATGGCGGCATTGACGAACGTACAGCCGGCGTTGCACTCCGGGTGGGGATGTGTGACCCGGCTTTGGAGCACGCTATCTTCAAGGAGACGATCCAGATCATCCCACCACGCCAGCGCGACCGGCCAACAGCGCATCACCGAGCCGTTGCCTGCCGAACCGGAATTCCGCGCTTGCACAGCAGTGACGGCGCTCTCCCACGGCTCGCCGTCGGCGAACCGCCACAGCACAGATGCGGTGTGAATCCCGACATCCGGCGGGTGGCTTTCGATCCACGTCACGAAACGCTGGGCCAGGTCAGCCGGGTTCAGCGGGCGCTGTGCGAGCAGGCTCTCCGCGAGCGCCAGCGCCATTTCGGTGTCGTCGGTGAAACTCCCGGCGGGGATGCGCCCGGGCAACATCTCGCGCACCAGCCGGTCTGCCGGCCGCGCCAGGCCGAATTCCAGCGGCATACCGAGCGCGTCGCCTATCGCTGCGCCGACGGCGACGCCGCTGATGCAGTTCATAATCTCTTGCCGCACAATGCTGCTCCTTTCGAAAATTCCTTACAAACCCACATGCCATTCGTGCAATGTTGTTCGGATTTCTGGCATTCTCTCCAATTTACGGCAGCAACGAATGAGGCGTTACATTGATCCGAAGTCCCCAACGTGTATTATAGTCGCCGTGCGGGCCGGCTTTAGGATCTAGGTAGCTCATCCCTGTGGAGATTTCACTGCGCCATGGTTCCAGATAATGCGCTACTGGCAGGTTTTGCAATTCGCTCAGGTATCCCAATCGTTTGAAGACCGTGCGGTTTCCCAATCGCGCGGCATACCTGGTCAATTGTTCTAAACTTGCATTAAGCGACAAGGATGTATCGGTCTCGAATGTATGCATGTAACGCCATAAACCTTTCGCAGCTTCTACGATTCCCCCACAGTATTCCGGGCGATTCAACGCATCAATCAATGTGCGTGCTGGATCAGTCATAATGACTATCTGTGTCTCGATTTGTGTTTCCTGGAAGCCAAAAAAGTGTTCTTCTGCCAGCGTGACAAAACGATAACGCAAGCCTAATTCCGGTATCGAAACATTTTGGCGTCGGCGGGTGGTAGCGACGAACACTGTATCAGAGGTCTGATCGGTCAACCCGTGAAATGTGAGCGCAGAGGCGTAAGCAATCATATAGGGCGAGACTAGATACGCTGCAATGATGAACTCATGAACAGTGTACAGCCCCTCCATGCCTGCTTCCAGGGGAACAATCAAGTATTTGCCGCGTTCCAGACGATAGAGCCATCGTTTGCGCGTCAGGTGGTGCAGGAGTTGCCCGGTTTGCGCTTCTTGAGCGCCAAGCGCCGCCCGCGCCTCTTGCGCAGTGAAAATAATGCGCCCCTCACCCGCTAATGTATTCAAGAGTCGAGATTCATTAGCGGTAAGGGTTCTTATATTCTGTGTAACCATACTTATCTTTTCCTACAAAGATGATAGCACAGAATATAAGAATTGCCAATTCTAAGTCTGCCTGCTTCTGACAAGCAACACCCCGCTCAGAATCAACGCCAGGCTGATGAACAGCTCTGGATGCAGGTGCTCGTGCAAAATGAGCGCGCCCAGGAGCAGGCCGTTGATGGGGACGATGTACGTCACGGTGGTGGTGAAGGTGGCGTTGGTGCGCTGGAGTAGCACGTAGTAGATGCCGTAAGCGACAACCGTCCCCAGCAGCGCGAGCGTGACCCAACTGGCGATGGCCGTCCACGAAGGTGCGATGTGGAAAGGGCGTTCGATGAGCAGGCTCAGCGGCAGGATGTAGACGAAGCCCATGGTGAATTGCCCGGCAGCGGAGACGAGCGGCGGTTCGCCGTGCAGGCGCTCGCGCGCGAAGATGCTGGCGATGGCGTAAGAGATCGACGAGCCGACGATGGCGAGTTGTCCCCACACGGAGGCTTGCAGTCCCCCACGCAACTCCGGCCACATCAGCAATCCCACGCCGGCGAAGCCGAGCACAATACCGAGCACTTTCTTCGCCGTGAAGCGGTCGTCGCGCGTGAGGAAGTGCGCCAGAATGATGGTGAAAATCGGCGTGGTGGATTGCAGCAGGGCGGCCAGTCCACTGGAAATGTATTGCTCGCCCCACGAGATGAGCGTGAAGGGCAGCGCGCCGTTGAGCAGGCCGGTGACGGCGTAAATGCCCCACAGCCGCCGCTCGCGGGGGATTTTCTCGCCGCGCAAGCGCAAGAAGGTCCACATCGCCAGCGAGGCCAGACCCAAGCGCCCGGCCACCAGCGTCATCGGGGGCACTTCGCCCACGACGATTTTGATGAAGAGGAACGACGTCCCCCAGATGCCGCCGAGGATGAATAAGAGCAATAAGTTCATAAAGACGTCCTATTTACCACAGAGGCACAGCGGCAATCTTGCCGCGAATACAGAGAAAGCCTTATGAAAGTCTCTGTGAACTCCGTGTCTTTGTGTTTAGTGTCGATTTGGCGCTCGCCGCCATAATGCCGATCAGAATGAGTACCCCGCCGATGAGCGTGCTGACCGTCGGCGCTTCATGCAGGATGAGCCACGCCAGCAGCGTCGAGCCGATGGGTTCCGCCAGCACCGCCAGCGCGACGAAGGTCGCGGAGACATGGCCGAGCGCCCAGTTGAGCGTGGAGTGGCCGACGATCTGGGGGAAGACCGCCATGAGCGTCAGCCAGAGCCACGCCTGCGCCGGATAGCCGCCGAGCGCGACGCCGCCGATCGACGCGGCGATCAGCAGTGTCAGGGCCGCCGTCCCATACACGGGAAAGACGTAGGCGAGCAGGGAGAGAGGCTTAGCAGACGTCGCAGTTTGCTTCGATGTCGCAGTTTGCTTCGATGTCGCAGTGTGCCGTGGCGTCGCAGTCTGCTGCGGCGCGCGCAGGCTTCGCCCGATGAGCATGTAGCCCGCGGCGGACAGCGCGCCGAACAACGCCAGTAGATCGCCTGTGAACTGGTGCGTGCCTTCGCCTGCGTCCGCCAATCCGATGACGAGCGAACCGGCGAGCGCCACCGCCATGCCGATCACCATTTGGCGCGACATCCGCTCTTTCAGGAAGAAGTGCGAGATCGCGCCGACGAAAAGCGGCGACGTGGCGACCAGCACCACCGACGCCGCCAC
>DAOUAY010000110.1:0-2842 GCA_034432995.1 Anaerolineae bacterium
GTCGGCGTCGGCGAAGGAGTCTTGGTAGGCATACCGGTCGGCGGCACATTTGGTATTGCGGTCGGTGTAGGGGGGACATACGCCTGTAAGTGCGTCGCCGGCACCACTGCCAGTGAAAGTGCCACCGACCGACGCAGTTGCTCTGCGACATTTTCCTGCAAGTTCCGCGCATCGGCGTAGGCAAATGAGTGGGTGGCCCGGATCGTCACGTCCATATACAACGTTCCATCCTCTCCGGTTTCGCGAATTTCCCAGTCGAGCAATTCACCACCGGCGACATCGTTGACCTGATGTTGCAAAGTTGTCGCGATTTCCTGGCGCAGCCGCAGCTCGGCCAACGACTGCCGGGTCAGCATCACCAGCAACGCCGTCACCACCAGCAGCAAGACGGCCACACCCTGGAAACCACGCTGTAGCACTCTGGCGCGCTCGGCATCTCCCGGCGCAGGTCGAAAGGCAAACAGGAAAAATACCAGACTGCTGGCGGCAACAATGGCGATCATGTTGGTGACAAAAAGCAGTAACGCACCACCGGCAATCCCGCGCTGCCCCAGGACAAGCCCAATGCCCACTGTCGCCAGCGGTGGGGTCAAAGATAGCGCAATGGCAACACCCGCCAATGCCTCCGTGACGTCATGGCGACATAACGCATACGCTGCAACTGCACCGGACGTCAAGGCGATCACCAGATCGAGCACCGAAGGACTGGCGCGGCTGAGAATTTCAGCCGTGGCCGACGCGCCCGGAACCAACGCCCCAACAATCAATCCGATGGTGATCGCCAACACGATCCCCCGGAACGCCGTGCCCAACGCAGTCCAGAAAAAACGCAGGTCGCCGATTACTAAGGCCAGGCCCATTCCCACGATGGGCGTCATCAACGGGTCGACCAACATCGCACCGATGATGACTGCCGGGCTGTCGAGCAACAGTCCCAATGCGGCAATCGCCCCCGCCAGAGTGATCATCACGGAAAAATCGGTGCTCGCGCGCGAATTACGGCGTATGTTTTTGGTGATTTCGGCCTTTTCCTGAAGCGTCAACGAAGGAACGAGACCGAATATGAAGGTCCACACACGCCGCGAAATCGAGGTAAGGTGCGTCAAATGGTGGCGCGCAATCATGACCGGAATAGGCGAAGCCGCCGCTACCGTCTGCGGGATATTGCCAAACAGAAACCGCCCGACGACGTTCTCTCTGCCCGCCCCCACGATCAGCAGATCATAGCCTGCCATTGCTTCACGCAGAATCCCCTCGGTCGGGCTGGCTGCCTGAATCACACGCGGACGTATATGCTCGCGGTCGGCGGGCGACAAGCCGTGCAGCATCGTCTCCAATTGCGTTTCGCCGACCACGATTTCTGTCGGCCCCAGTTTCTCTGTCGCTACGTACAAAGCAGTGATTTCGGCCTCTGGCGCGAGCGCGCGCGCAACCGCCAACCCTTCAGGCGTCTCAGGACCGCCAACTGCTGGAATGAGCACGCGCCGGACGTCCGTCGCGCACTGCCCGCGCATCAAGATGACATCGCAGGCAGCTTTTTGAACGACCGGGTCCAACGTCTCGCCAAGCACGTGACCGTCCTGACTCCGGCGTCCTCCCCACCCCAACACCAGCAAATCCGAGTCGCGCTGGCGCACTTCGCGCAGGATAGCCTGGCTGATGTCTTTGGCGGCACGTACCACAACCTCGACCGGAACATCGGCGTAGGAGTCCGGCAATTTCAACCACGCCGGATGTGCGTCCGCTATCGATGCGGTAAACACGCAGACTCCACCGGCACGCGCACGAGCGAGGCGGCACGCGAGCGCAATCAACGGGAGATCCGAGACATCCCGTACCACCACCAGCACAGTATAATCTGAATGACCGTTATCGGCCTGTGTCATACTCTTTTTCCAGCACTGCCAACACCAGAAAATGCGATAGGCCAAAGCAGCGGAATGGGGTCTTCTCCAACGCGTACGTTATCCGCTGGATCACATGTCCCAGACGCGGCAGACGCGCGACAATGTTATCATATCCGGGGTAAATCTGTGTGTGGACGAGAACGCGTGCGGGCAAATCAGCGAACAACCTTCGCAATCCACGCCCGGTGTACGCACGGACGTGCGGCGCGAGGCGATTGCGCAGCGCATCGGGCAGCCAGTTGACCAACGGCTGGTTGCCAAAATGATACACGCCGCGCCAGTAGATGCCGTGCGTCTCGAAGAAATAAGCGCGGTTGGGGACGAAGATCACGATCCGCCCGCCGGGCCGAGTCACGCGCACCAACTCTCGCGCGCACAGGCGATCATCCGCGACGTGCTCCAGCACCTCGTGCGAGAAAACCACGTCGAAGGTGCGATCGGCGAACGGCAGCGTCTCCCCCACCGAACGGATTACACCTGGCGTTCTCGAGCGGGCTTGGCGCGCCCGGTCGGCCTCGATTTCGACGCCGAAGACGTGCGGCGTATAACGCGAGAACGCCGAGGTATACATCCCCATCCCACAACCCACATCCAGTACGCGCCGGTCTTCCAGTGGGGCGTACCGGCGCGTCATTGCCAGGCGCCGCTCCTGCCCGGCTCGCCACACGAAAGAGGGATTTCCCCTGAACGCCGCTTGCTCTGTGATTGTCATAGCGTTCGATTGTAGGTTTAAAAGGCGGCCTGTCAAATAGACAGGGCTTGTTTATTTGACAGGTCGGGCAAATTGACACGCTTTGGTAACGTGGTACTATTGACCCTACTGCAAAAAGGAAAATTCACCACAGAGACACGGAGAACACAGAGAAATCTTTATTTTTATCTTGAATGAAATTGATTTTCCGGTTAGCAATATCAATTTTATCAAAATGCAGTTA
>DAOUAY010000111.1:0-3418 GCA_034432995.1 Anaerolineae bacterium
GCAAATGGCAAATGGCAAATGGCAAATGGCAAATGGCAAATGGCAAATGGCGAAAATCGTAATTCGTAATTCGTAATTCGTAATTCGGCGTTTCCATTATTCTGTTACACCGCTACCCCACGCGATTTCGAAGGCGCACGCGATCGCGCCAGCCGGGCAGACGCCTTCGCAGACGGTGCAGTACGTGCAGTCTGCCGGGCGGACGATGACAGGCCCCGTCGCCCGCATCTCCACAGCTTGCGTGGGGCATTGGGTGACGCACTGCCCGCAGCGCGTACACGCCGCCAAATCGATCTCCGGTAACATCCACTGTTCTGCCATAACAAACCGCCTTTCTGATTTCTATGCCCAGCATAGCAGAAAGGCGGTCATCGCGCTACGACAAAAGTCGTATTGGACGCTGATTCTTGCTGATTCACGCAGATTTTTTCACTGATCTGCGATGATCAGCGTGAATCTGCGTCCCGGTAGCATCAATTTTGCGCCTCGGCCTCCAACGCCGCGCGGTCGAGCAATACGATGCGCCCGCGGTCGAGGCGGATCATCTGCGCATCGGTCAGCGCGCGCAGCGAGCGCCCGATCACATCGCGCACCGTGCCCAGATGCGCGGCCATGTCATCCTGCGTCCATTTCTGCGTGACGGCGCTGCCGTCTGCCTGCTGCAAGAGGAAGCGCGCCAGCCGCCCCCGCACCGAGCGCAGCGCCAGGTCTTCCACCAGGTCGGTGAGATGCGCCAGCCGGTTGGCGAAGTCTTGCAGGATAACCAGCGCCAGATCCGGGCAGTCACGGAGCGCGCGGGGGAAGTCCGCCTTGAGCAGCGCGTACAGGGTGACGTCAGTGCGCGCGACGGCGCTGGCGTGGTTACGTCCGTCCTCCTGGAACAGCGGCACGGTGTTGAACGCCTGGCCCGGCCCCAAGCGCGCCAGCACCTGTTGCCGTCCCTGGAACGACATCCGGTAAACTTCGACGTTTCCCTCGATGATAAAATACGCCGCTTCGCACGGTTCCCTTTCGACCACAATCAGCGTCTCGGCGGGGTACGTGCGCGGCGTGACGACGCCAGCAATGCAGGCTAACGCGCTTTCTGAAAGCGCCGCAAACAGTTGAATGTCGCGGAGGGTGTCGATACGCGCGTGTTGGCGAATGGGCATTGGCGTTATTTGTTGACGACCATACGCAGGTGCGCGAGCGCGTTGAGAATGATCTGGACGGCGTCCTCGGTTTCCCATTTGCCCGTGTTGATGATGAGATGGTAGAGCAGGGGATTGTCCCAATCGATGTCGAAGAAGCGCTCCAGATAGGCAGCGGCGGCTTCATCTCGGCGGTTGACCCGCGTCGTGGCCTCGTCCAGGCTGACGTTCTCCGCCGATTGGACCCGCAGCACACGCGCTCCTAGCGGTGCGATTATTCGCACGTGTAGGACGCCTGGCTGTTCACGCAAAATGGCCTGCCCGCCGCGCCCCACGATGACGACGTTATCGTGCTTGTGGGCTTCCAGAATCGTATCTTTGATCAAGTTGACGCTGCGGGCTTCGTCGAGCGCCGCGACCAGCAGCGCCTGCTGGTCCTTAGGGGCTGTCCAGGCCTCGGCTGCCGAGCGCCGCCGACCAAACAACTTGTCGAAAAACCCGCGCATCTTGTAGGTATGCTCAGGCAAATCGACGATGTCGCTCTCGGAAATGCCCGCTTCGGTAGCGACGCGCGCCATGAGGTTCTTGTCGAAGTAGCTGTAGCCGAGCGCCTCACACACATGCTTCCCGATGGCATCCCCGCCGCTGCCGTATTGTCGTGAAATCGTGATGACTGGCATTGTTGACCTCCTCTCGAAAACAGTTACAGGTTGTAAGTTGAAAGTTAGAAACTCGTTCAATCCGTTGACAAAAATGGTTGAGGTGTGAGGCCGGTTCGATCGCTGAGTGTGGCCCGATATACTCTTATGATACCAGATTTCAGAGTGTTTTGCAATCTGGCTGTCAGTTTTCAACCTTCAGCCGTCAGTTTTTGTGCCTCTAGCATCTTTGCTAATAGCTGAAAGCTGATCGCTGAAAGCTGATCGCTGATCGCTCTTTAATGCTATAATGGCGTAAAAAACGAGGTGAACCATGAAGATCCGCTCGATCACAGTTTTTGCCGGCGCAGATGTCATCGAAGCGCGCGCGCGTTTGGCGGAGTTGGGCGACTTCTCCCAAATAGCCCGCCAGGCTTACGTCGATGCCGGTTTCGAGGTGCAGACGACGCGGCTGGCGCTGGATGGCATTCCGGCGCTGCCTCCTGATCCCGTTCGCTATGCAGCCGAGGTGGAGGCGCTGGCCCGCGAGCACGGCTTCGAATTCGTCTCGCTTGGTCCCGCGCCTGTGGGGATGCTGTCGCGCTTGCCGGAGATGTTCGCCGCCACCCAGACGGTCTTCGCCGCCGCGCACATCGTCGACCCGGCGAGCGGCGTTATCGACGGCGCAGCATTGCGCGGCGCGGCGCAAGTGATCCGCGAGGCGTCGCGCATCGACGCGGGTTTTGGCAATCTGCGTTTCGCGGCGCTGGCCCACGTGCGGCCCGGCACGCCCTTCTTCCCGGCGGCGTACCACGACGGCGGCGCGCCGGCTTTCGCCATAGCGACAGAGGCGGCGGATTTGGCAGTCACCGCGAGCCAGGCAGCCTCCGATTTGGCGGATGCGCACCGTTGCCTGCGCGGTCGTATCGAGGCTGAGGCTGTGCGATTGGTCGCTGTCGCGGACCGGCTCGCCGCGCCCCATGCCATGCGCTTTCACGGGATCGACTTCTCGCTTGCGCCGTTTCCCGCACTCGCGTGCAGTATCGGCGCGGCGTTGGAGGCGCTGACCGGGCAACCGCTCGGCGCTGCCGGATCGCTGGCGGCAGCCGCGACGCTGACCGACGCGATTGGGCAGGCGCGCTTCCCACGGGTGGGATTCTGCGGCCTGATGCTGCCGGTGCTGGAGGATATCGTGCTCGCGCAGCGCGCCGCAGAAGGGCGTTTGAACGTTGGGGAATTGCTACAGTGGTCCGCTGTGTGCGGGACGGGGTTGGATACTGTGCCGTTGCCCGGCGATGTCAGTGAGGGGACGCTGGCGCGATTGCTCTTCGATGTGGCGGCGCTATCCGTGCGCCTGCGCAAACCGTTGACGGCGCGGTTGATGCCGCTGCCGGGCAAAGTCGCCGGGGATGCGGCGCATTTCGACTTCGCCTACTTTGCCGATGGGGGCGTGCTTTCCGTGGATGGCAGCGCGGGCGAGGGACCGCTAACGCAGACGGCAGCGCTGCATTTATTGCCACACCAGACCTGACACCCTAATTTTGCGCAAAAATAAGGGGGTAGCAAACGCCTGAACCTTAACAGATTGAGGTAGAATAGCACATCTTGATAAGGAGGTGTGCTATGGCAACGGAGATCCAGGTGGTGGAG
>DAOUAY010000112.1:0-4440 GCA_034432995.1 Anaerolineae bacterium
GGAGTCGGGGAAACCCATAGCATTATGATCACACTCAAACCCATCACCAAAGACAATTGGTATACGGCCATCCGCCTGGAGGTCGCCCCTGAGCAGCGAACGTTCGTGGCCTCCAATCTCTTTATATAAGATGCAGGAAGCAAGATTTTGCCCTGCCTCCTGCCTCCTGCTTCTTGCCTCTTGCCTCATTCACACTTCACAGGCACGCCGTTCTGCGCCGCCGACGCCTTGATCGCGTCGTAGAGGCGCGCCATGCGCAGGCCCACTTCTGGCGGGCTGGGATTGGGGAAGTCGCCGTTGCGCACGGCGAGGAATTGCTCCCACGCGCCGAGCGACGGCGGCACTTCGACAGGCGTCAGCGCATCCTCGCCCTGGCGCTGCACTTCGAGGAACGCGCCCCACGCGCCGGTGCGTAAAATCGCATCCGTACAGAAGACGCGAATATCCGACGAACACGAGCGCACCGTCTCCCCGCAGCCGTGCAGTGTGACGAGCGCGCCGGAGGCCAATCGCCCGATGACGACGGCGAGCGTCTCCACGGGCCGCCCGTAATTGTCGGTCCACGCCGCCACCTCGACGAATTCCTCACCCGCCAGGTCCGCCACGGTGTTGAGCAGGTGCGCGCCTGTGTCGAACATAAAGCCGCCGCCGGCAATCTCCGGGACTTGCCGCCACTTGCCCGCTGTGCCAGGTCCCCAACGCTGCCAGATCGTCCCGCTGATGCTGAGCAGCTTGCCGCACTCACCGGAGCGCAGCAACTTCACCGCCGCGCGGATTTCCGGCGAGAGGCTGCCGTTGAACGCGACCACGAGCAAGCGCCCGGTGCGATCGCGCGTCTCGATGAGGCTGCGCGCTTCATCGGCGTTCATCACCATCGGCTTTTCGAGCAGCACGTCCACCCCGGCTTCCAGGCACGCTGTGGCCTGGTCGTGGTGATAGGCGTGCGGCGTGATGATGAAGACCGCGTCGAGATCATGCGTTGCCAGCAACCTGCCCAAATCCGGCTCGTTGGGTGGAACGGGGAGATCGTTAAGCGTGAAAATCTCCGCTGTCGCCGCCAGGGCCTCCGGTGACGGTTCGCAGAGCGCGACGATTTCCGTGGAATCGCTTTGCAACAGAATGTTGCGAAGATGATGCCGCGCCATGCCGCCGCAGCCGATCATAGCCATACGGACTTTTTGCGTCATTGAAAACCTCCGTGAATGAGGGAATGTAAGAATCAGCGAATGCAAGAATTATAGAGCGACTGAAGTCGCCACTACGCACAGACATCTACGAAATAGAGCGGATCACGGCGCAAGGCGGCAAGCACCGCATCCCACATCGCAGGGACGTCGATCAGGTAGACTTCGGCGGCGAGGACGCGCCCACGGCGCAGCGCCGGTTCGTCGAGCACATCGGCAAGGCGGTCGTAGCGCTGCTCGTAGCCGATGAAGCCGTGTGTGCGGTAAGTTTTCTGCCGGCTGTGACCGTCAACGTCAATCAATGTGTAGGTCAGCGGATCGCCGAACAAATAGGGCGGTTCGACCAGTTCCTCCATCGCGTGGAACGAGGTGTTGGGATGCAGGCCACAACCGAGCATCAGCAGTTGCCCGCCTGCATCGCGCAGCTTATGGAACGGCGAGTGCGGGCCGCAGGGTGTATCATCCAGTAGATGATCGTCCAGCAGTTCGCCTGTTCTGGAGCCAACGGCGCAGACGGAGTGTGTGGGATGCATACTGCGGCGCGTCCCTGGTCGCGTGCGGAAATACTCCGGGATCGCGCCCACGTTGGACGGTGTGTGGCGCACGTCGAAAGTAGGCGAGCGCCGGGTAACGTGCTCGTAGCTCAACGCGGGCATCAACAATGTACCTTCCAGACCTAGCGCCGCGAGCAAACCCAGGATCACGGTTTCAGGCCCACCTTCGACGTAGCCGAATGCACTCAAGGAACTATGAACGAGCAGCACACCGCCTTCGCGCGCGCCAAGAGTATGCAGGTCTTTTGCTATTTGTTGTATCTGCGTCATTGGAAAGTCCTCTTCAAATATCCAGCATCCAGCTTCAAGTTTCAAGCATCCAGTGCCTGAAATTCCTGCCAGCAGCGATACAGCGCGCGGGGGACGTGGAAACACCCTTTCCACTTGCCACCTTTGAGAGGCAGCAGCACTTCGCCGCGCCGGTTGAGATAGCCATACCATTCGCCGTACTCCGGGTCGGGGAAGTGCGCCCAGGCGTAGGCGTGAACTTTCTCGTACCACGCCCACACGTCGGGACGGCGGGTCTCCGCGTAAGCCATCGCCAGCGCGACGAGCGACTCCAGATGCACCCACCACAGCTTCTGATCCCACTCCAACTGCTGCGGCGGATGTCCCTGCGCATCCATAAAGTAGAAAATTCCACCGTATTTCTTATCCCACCCAAACTCCAAAATCCGCAGTATCGTCTCCACTGCCCGCTCAATCAACGCCTGCGCCCCACTATCTCGCCCCTTGTTTCCTGCCTCTTGCTTCCTGCCTCCTGCATCCTGCCTCATTTCCCGCCGCGCAATATCGATGATGAACCACATCGCTTCCAGCCCGTGGCCCGGGTTGAGCAGTCGCCCCTCAAAGCTATCCACGAGGCTGCCGTCTGGCGCTACGTTCTCGAAAATCAAGCCGGTTTCGGTATCGAGGAACACGTCCATCACCTCGTGGACGCACGTGTCAATCGTGCGCGTCACCTCGTCGGGCGGGAGCAAAGCTTCCAGTTCCAACGTCAGATTGCAGAGGATCATCGGCAGCGCGAAGCCCTTGAGCGGCCGCGCGCCGGGCACGAGTTTGTTATATGAGCCTTTGGGATTGTCACGGCGGCACAGGATGTTGCGATATGTGCGCAGCGCCAGGTCGGCGTCGGCCTGGTCGCCCGTCGCCAGCGCCAGTTGCCCGAACGCCATCGCCGCGAAACAATCCGAGAAGATGTTGTACGGCTGCACCAGCGGATTTCCGGCGCGGTCGAGGGCGAAGTACCAGTTTCCGGCGGTATCCATCCCGTAGGCGCGCAAAAAGTTCGCGCCGTGACGCGCGATCTCCAACCAGCCAGGTCGTCTTTCCAGCCGGTTGTAGAGCATCGCAAACGTCCACACCTGCCGCGCCTGCAGCCAGATGAACTTGTCGGTGTCGAACACACTGCCATCGCGTTCCAGACAGGTGAAGTAGCCGCCATGCTGGCGGTCAATCGAATGACGTTCCCAGAATAGGATAACATCATCCAACAATGCCGCACGGTACTTTTCAGCATAGTGCTTCGCATCCATAAATTTCCCCCGGACCCGAATTTACCACTGCCAGACGCAAGCTTCGTCTTGAACGAAAAAAAACTTAGAGGGGATCGCCAGATCCCCGGCTATACGTCGGAACGGGGAACTGGCGTTCCCCTTCGAGCAAGTTTAGATGTACAAATTGAAGTGCTCGCAATAGCGCCGATACAGATGTCCAGCCTGCAAATAGCACGAGTTAGGACTCATAAAATGGCTGAATTCAAACGTAATCGCCCTCTCCACGCCCACCTGCGCGGCGGCTTGCAGTTTGCGCAGCAACTTCTCCCATTTGATCGGCAGGAATTTGATCGGCATGTCGCGGTCGAAGGTCTCGCTGTTGGTCCAGCAGCGCAGGCCGTGACGGTCTGCCAGTTCCTTGTTGATCGCCAGATACGTCGGCAGCTCGTGGAAGTCCACGTGCCCGTCCTGGAAAGCGACGATGTCCACCGCGCCGCTGATGCCGGCCATGATCTCGCCCCATTCGCGCGCGTGCTCCTCCGGGGTAATCCCCTGCGCCTTGCTCACGTCCGCGTCGAACGACCACACTGCCTTGATGCCATCCATCCACGGGGAGATGAGCACCGGCAGATCGGCCAGGGATTTGCAGTGCCGCCCCATCTCCGCGTAGATTTCGATGATGCCCTTGACCCGGCGGCTCACTTCCTGCGTGAGATACCAACCTTTGAAGGCCGGTTTGTGGCCGTAGCGCGCCCAGACCTCGTCCACTACAGCCTTGTTGAGATCGACTTCCTTGCGATAGTCCCCCTGATGCCAGTAACGTCCGGAGTCATAGGTACCGAAGTAGAAGGCCATGCCGTATTCTTCCGCCAGATCGAGAAACATATCCACCAAATCCACCGGCGGGATGAAACACCCTTCGCGCGCGTGAAGCACCGCTGAGGGATACGTCATCCACTGCTGGTGGCCGCTGCGGATGAGGATGACCGTATCGATGCCGATAGCGCGCATCGCCGCAAAGTCGCGCGCCCACTCATCCCGCCCCCAATTCTGGTGCGGAATGTCGTGGCTGATTTCGTCGAGGAAAGTGCCTGTCAGTCGCATATTGAACTCCTTGTGTGGGGGTAATGAGTAACGAGTAATGAGTAATGAGTAACGAGTAATAAGTGACGCCTCACTCTTTACTCATTTCTCATTTCTCATTTC
>DAOUAY010000113.1:0-30964 GCA_034432995.1 Anaerolineae bacterium
GTCGCCTTCGACGCTTCGAACTCCGGCAGGACAAACGCTGGCGGCGCGTCCACAGGGCACAGCGCCACAACCGGGCGCTCGCTGATGAAGAACGAGAGCCTGGTCGCATAAAAAAGATTCGGCCCCGGCATCAACGCCAGCGCATCCAGCCCGCGGCTTTCCGCCAACTGCGCCATCTGTTCAATGCGCGTCATACACCCTCCCACAATGTGATACAATAGTCAACGGATTTCAGTGCGTAACCAGTAACCAGTAACCAGTAACCAGTAACCAGTAACCAGTACCAGTTTCAAGCACAGAGGAGCACCTATGATCGTCCAAATACCTCTTGGCATTCTGGAAGCCAACTGCTATCTCGTCTACGACGAGGCCAGCGGTGAAGGTGTCATCGTCGATCCGGGCGGAGACACAACCCCGTTGCGGCAAGAGGTCGAACGGCGTGGCGTCACCATCAAGGCCCTTCTCAACACCCACGGGCACTTCGATCACAGCGCCGGCAATGCCGAACTGGCATCCTTGGACGTTCCACTCGGCATCCACCCGGCTGACCAGGATTTGCTTGCGGAGGGTGGCGGCGCAAGCTGGTTCGGTTTTCCGGCAGTCCCTACAATGCAGCCCACCCTTACACTCACCGA
Organism: Anaerolineae bacterium; assembly: GCA_034432995.1. GTDB lineage: Bacteria > Chloroflexota > Anaerolineae > B4-G1 > SLSP01 > DSWT01. The sequence goes on from DAOUAY010000113.1 coordinate 636, forward strand.
AGGATTCGAATATCCGGTGGGGAACCTGCGCCTGCGTGTGCTCGAAACGCCGGGCCATACCCCCGGCAGCATCTGCCTCTACAGTCCCGATGAAAACGCTTTACTCACTGGCGACACGCTCTTTGCGGGCGGGATCGGACGCACCGACCTGCCAGGCGGCAATCCGCGCGCTCTGACAGCCAGCCTGGCCCGGCTGTTGGCGCTGCCACCCGAAACCGTCATCTATCCGGGACACGGTCCAACGAGTACACTGGCGCGGGAAAAGCGTCACAATCCCTGGCTCAGGTGGATCGCTGCACGTTAGCGGTCAGCGGTCAGCTTTTAGCTGTCAGCAAAAAGCCCAAAACACAGTCGCGGTTGTTGAAATGATACGTCCCAGCAAGGCTATGGCGTTTGCATAAGCGCAAAGGCTGATTGCTGATAGCTGACGGCTGATAGCCGAAAACCTAGCCCGTAATCAAACGTAGCACACCGAGCAGGCTCAAGCCAAGTTTGAGCGCGTCACCTGCCGACGGGACCGGGAGTTGTTCCTCGCCGGCTTCGTTCACCTTCACATTGCTGTTGAAATACAAAAATCCCGCCAGCGCACCGATCAAGGCGCCGATCAAGCCACCAATCAACAAGGTTCGTGTCCGATAGTTCACCGCGACCTCCTGGATACTATTTTTTCTACTATCGTCGTCGTCATACGCGTCTTGGTGTGAACGCCAATCAAAGGATCGACGACCTTTCTGGACGCCTGTTCAACGTACTCGTGCGCCTTCTGCGCGTAAACTTGCCCCAGCTTCAGGTATCGTTTGGCCAGCTTCTGCAAGCGGTACACGCCATACGCCAGCGCCGACAGGAGGGCCAACGGGACCAAAGCAACAACCAATGCTTCCAGGCTCAGAATAATCAATGCAATGTCCCGCGCAGTTCCCATAGACCCTCCACTCGATAGGAATTGGTAATTCGTAACCGGTAACTGGGAACCAAGGGCGCAGCAGCATCGCAACCCGACCAATTACCCGTTACCGGTTACCAGTTATCTTTTTCTCAAGTATACACGGTTCGACAATACAAACAAGTCGCTAAATCAAGTTGCGATTAGGCGTCTCTGCGGTAACATAGGCAATATGAGCAAGAACGGACAAACCATAGCGACGAGTGACAGTTCCCGGCGTCTGCACATCTGGGAACGGTGGGCCGTCATCGTTATGCTGCTGCTGGCGTGGGGATTGCGCTGGATTGCGCTGCGCGATGTGCCACCCGGCTGGCGAGATGATGATCTGATCGAATTATACACATTCTCATGGGAAATCCTGGAAAGCGGGCCACAACTCTATTTCTCCGGCGCCTCCGGCCATGAACCGCTTTATCACACCCTCCGCGCGCTGCTGTTGGCCCTGGGAGGGCTGAATCAGGCATCGGCGCGCTGGCTCTCCGCCGTCTGCGGCACTTTGGTCGTGTTGCTGACGTGGGCTATCGGGCGGCGGCTCTTCACCCGCGAGGTGGGAGTGCTGGCGGGTACGCTCGTTGCCGTCTCTTTCTGGGGATTGATGTACAGCCGCGTCGCTATCCGCCATATCGGTGTGCTGCCGTGGGCGCTGCTGGCGATCTACAGCGCATGGCGCGTACTCCAAGACGAACAGCCACCGCGCGCTGTCGCGTTCGGCATCGCCATCGGCACGGGCGGAGCAATATACACCTACTATGCCGGGCGGATCGTCCCGGCGCTGTTGGTCGTCGCGCTGCCGTTCGTGGGCGGGCGGAAGGGGCGCTGGAAACCGTATCTGGCGGCGCTGGCGGGCGGGATGCTCCTGGCCGCGCCAATGTTCTGGGCTGCGTCACACATCCCCGGCGCCGACGCGCGCGTGGGCGAGTTGGCTGTGCCGCTGACGGCGCTCGCGGAGGGCAACATCCAGCCTCTCGTGCAGACCACCTGGACCACGCTCGGCATGGCGCACGCCAAAGGCGATCCCGAATGGCTGTATAACATCAGCGAGCGCCCGGTGTTTGGCCTGGCTGGAGCACTGCTCTTTTACTTCGGTATCCTCACACGGTTGGGACACCTGAAGCAAGCGAACGCGCGGCTATTACTGCTGTGGCTCGGCGCGGGGATCGCGCCCGCGTTCATCAGCCTGCCGCCGTCGAGTTACGGTCACACCATTCTGGCGCTGCCCGCGGTCTACCTCCTGCTGGCGATGCCGATGAAGGCGGCGGCGCGGCGTTGGCGGTGGACGACGATCCCGCTGTGCTTGCTCACGTTCGCGTTGGTGGCGGGGCGCGATCTGCCCGATTATTTCAGCGCGTGGCCGCAACATTCGGCGGTGCGCTTCCTCTACCGCGCCGACTATCGCGCGTTGGCGCAGCATCTCGACGCCCACCCGGAGATCGAGGAAGCGGCTGTCGAAAGTCTTCTCTTTGGCGATTGGGACAGTGTCGCGGTGGAGACCGACCTGCTACGTCAGGACGTGGCGTTGCGCTACGTGAATCCAGAGCGGGCGTTAGTCGGTGGAGGGGAACCCTTCCGCTTTTACATGCGGAAAGGTGAACGCCGCGCGCCGCAGTTCCAGGCGCTCCTCGATGTCGCGCCGCGTATCGATGCGCCATCGGGAATGGATGGACGGCTGCTCACACTGCCGGAGCCACCAGGCGATGCGCTCACGGCAGACGTCCACGGGACGCCATTAGCGGCGCAGCCCTTCGCCGGTGCGTTGGCGTTACAGGCCGTGGCTTGGGATGGCGCAGCGTTGACGACGTGGTGGGCTGTCGTCGGCGATCTGCCGCTGCCTCCCGAAGAGCTAATCCCCAATCCACCGCCACCGGGCGTCTACAACGGGCCGCGACTGAGCGTGTTCACACACCTCTTCGCTACTGACGGCAGTTTCATAACTGGCGACGATGGCCTGTGGGTCGATCCCTACACACTGCGTGTCGGCGATCGTGTAGTGCAGATTCATCGGTTCACCATCTCGGCGGATACGCTCGGCAAGCCATACACACTCGCCATTGGGCTGTACGATCCACTGACCGGCGAACGGTGGCTGCGTCCCGATGGGACAGACAAGGTGACGCTGCAAGGGTTGCCACGCTAATCGCATCACTGCTGCCGCAAGTAGTAGAACGCCGATACACGCGCGATCACCCGTCCACGCGCATCGTGCACTTCGATAGGCAGGATGACGTCGCTCTTGCCCTCAGTTTGCACAGCAGCCCGATTTTCAGCAATGACAGCAGCAGACAACGTGACTTCACACCGCAAATCGCTGCGCGAAGGACGCACGTAATCGATCTCCATCCGGCGGGCCAGTACTGTGCAGCCATCCTGTTCGAATGCAGACAGCATCGCCACGCCGCCGGTAATTTCCGCCAGGGCAAAAATCGCGCCGGCATAGGCAATATCCAGATGATTCTTTACCTGCGGGCTAAAGGGCATCCGCAATCGCGCGCGCCCTGGTTCTACAGCTTCAACCTCCAGCCCGATAAAGCCTGCTAAAGGCACTTTTTCTTCGATCATGGACTGTACGTCATAGACATCCACCTTGCATACCTCCAAGACACAGAGCGGGATTACAACTTGCCAAATACACAACTTCGATGCACAATACACCCAAATGGCTGACAAACAAGCCTGTTCCCTACTGGGAGTTGAAAGCAACGTGCCATCGAAGAGGAATGTTATGACAACAAAAGTCCTGGTTCCCATAGCCAACGGGACCGAAGAGATCGAAGCAGTGTGCATCATCGACACGCTGCGGCGGGCAGGCGCAGAGGTGACAGTCGCCTCGGTGGAGGCGACGCTCATGGTGATGGCCTCACGGGGCGCGAAGCTGGTCGCCGATACCTCCATCGTCGACTGCACCGGCGAGATTTACGATTGTATCGCCATTCCCGGTGGGATGCCCGGCGCGGAACACCTGCGCGATTGCGAAATCCTGACGGCGCTGCTGCACGCTCAGCGCGACGCAGGCCGTCTCTACAGCGCGATTTGCGCTGCGCCGGTCGTCGTGCTGCAACATCACGGCCTGCTGGCGGGACGCACCGCGACGTGCCACCCCACTTTCGAGTCACAGCTCGAAAACCCAGTGCATGTAGAAAAGCGGGTGGTTGTCGATGACACGAGAAACGGCCGCGTCATCACCAGCCGCGGCCCCGGCACCGCCATCGAGTTCGCGCTGGCGCTGATCGAGGCGCTGTACGGCGCGGAAAAAGCATGTGAAATCGGCGCGCAAATGTTGGTGAAGTGATCAAATTTCGACTTTTCTCTCGGACAGGATTCACAAGATTTCAAGATAGGACTGTTTGGTACACGGATGAGCATGGAAAATACAAATTTTTCTAACAAAACCAAGGGACTGGATTTCTGGAAAATCGCGGCGGTCGTCATCCTGCTCCTGGCGATCGTCAGCCGGTTCTACGCTTTGGGCGACCGCGCTGTGAGCCACGACGAGATGACGCATGCCAAGTTCTCGTGGAACCTCTACACAGGCATAGGCTTCCGGCACGATCCACTCATGCACGGCCCACTGCTGTTCGAGGCGACGGCGCTGATTTATGCCCTTTTTGGCGTCAGTGATTTCACCGCGCGCATTTACGCTGCGACATTGGGCGTGATCCTGGTAATGACCCCGTGGCTGTTCCAAAAGTGGTTGGGCAAGCGCGGCGCGTTGTTCGCCTCCATTATGCTGCTGATCTCACCGGCAATCACTTATTACTCGCGTTATACCCGCGAAGATATGCCGGTGCTGCTATGGACGACGTTGCTGCTTTGGACACTGTTGCAATACCTGGACACGGGAAAAACTCGCTGGCTCTACGGGATGGCGGTCTTCTTCCCGCTGATGTACGCCTCCAAAGAGAATGCCTACATCTACACCGCCATCTTTCTCGTCTTGCTGGCGCTGCCCTTCCTCTGGCAGGTGATGCGCGTGCGTTGGGCACGGCCCAAACTGGCAGCCCTGCTGGCGGTTGTGGTGATTGTGGCCTTGCTGGCGGGCGGGACCTTCGTGATGTCCCTGACCAAGGCGCAGGTCTCCGAGATAGAGGATACGGGCAACACCGCCATCGCCAACATCGCCATCCCCGGATGGGGACGGCTGGCCCTGGGGATGACTTTCCTCTTTGCGCTGAGCGCTGTGCCCATCATCTACTACGGGGTCGGCGCGGAGACGCTGCGCAACCTGCGCCTGTTCGACGTGCTGATGACCGTGGGGACGCTAACCCTGCCATTAGGCTCGGCCTTCCTGATGAAGTTCGTGGCCGGCGTGGATATGAGCGCCTTCTACCCGGCGCTGATGAATCTAAAGTTCGGCGCACTCCCGCCGCAAATGACCTTTGCTGCGCTGGCGACATTTGTTTTGGTGATGATGCTCTCCGTTGCACTGGGACTGTGGTGGGACAAAAAACGCTGGCCCATCATTGCTCTCATCCATTACAGCATCTTCATCACACTCTTCAGCACCTTCTTCACCTATGGATGGGGTGTGCTGACCGGTCAGATCGGCGCATTAGCTTATTGGATCGCCCAACAGACTGAAAACCGCGGCAGCCAGCCCTGGTACTACTACGCCGTCATCGGGCCACTGTACGAATATATGCCGTTGCTCCTCTCGCTGGCTGCGGGGATTTGGGGATTCATGCGCCCTATCCTCAGGCTCGCTACCCCCCACCCTGCCCCTGCAGAGGAACAGAATATGCTGAAACCGCTCGATCTCGATCTCTTCTTCCCGCTCTTTCTTGCGGGCTGGGCGGCCATGTCCTGGGTGGCTTACAGCTATGCGGGAGAGAAAATGCCCTGGCTGTTCGTCCATATCGCTCTGCCGCACGTGCTGCTCGCCGCCTGGGGCCTGGGACAATGGCTACACAAACTAGAGTGGGACGACATTGCCCAGCGCGGCTGGTTGTTGATCGTGACTTTGCCGCTGTTATGGAAGGCGCTCCAGGCATTTGGAAAGGCTGCGAACTCATCCCAGCGGATCCTCCAAATAACCAGTGGTCCGGGAAGCGAACTAACGCTCGCCGGATTGGACCCCCTGGTTGGATTGTTCAGCGCCCTGGGAGGCATCGTTCTCTTTAGCGCCCTCCTGTTTTGGGTGATCGACAAAGTCGGACCGCGTCGCACACTCCGGCTGACGTTACTGACGATTTGCGGCGCTCTGGCGGTGTGGACGCTGCGCACGATGTTCATGCTCAACTTCATCAACGCCGAGATGGCGACCGAATTCATGGTCTACGCGCACGCGACGCCGGATGTCAAGGTTGTCCTCGCGCAGATCGAGGACATCTCTTGGCGGACCACCGGCACAGCCAACGAGGTCAAAGTAGCCTACAGCGAAGAAGGCGCATGGCCGTTCTACTGGTACATGGCGACCCGCTTTCCCAACAACTATTACTACGGCGCTGCACCCGAAGCCGAACGTTTGCGCGAATGTCCGGTGATCATCGCCGGGAAACCACATTGGAGCGCCGTCGAAGCCATCCTCGGTGATGATTACGTCGCCCACGAGTACAAGTATATCTGGTGGCCTATCGAGGACTACAAAGATCTGACCTGGGAGCGCATTCGCGCGGCGCTGGATGATCCGCAGATGCGCGTGGCGCTGGGGGATATCATCCGCAACCGCGATTACCACGCCTACGCCCGGCTCAAGAATCCCGAAAACCCCTTCACATTAAAAACATGGCCCCACCGCCTGGACATGCGCCTCTACGTGCGCCGCGACCTGGCGCAACAGGTGTGGAACTATGGTACAGACGGGATGTCCATCGACGGCAACGCGCAATCCCCCGACATTTACGCCGCCAGCGAACGAGTGCTACCCCTCATCTTCAAGGTACAGCTCTCCAATGCAGCAGGACGCGGCCTCGCCATCGCACCGGACGGCACATTCTACGTTGCCGACACAGCACAGCACAGCATCTGGCGGCTCTCGTCCGAAGGCGATCTGCTTACCACGTGGGGCGAGTACGGCGTTGCACCAGGGCAGTTCAACGAGCCGTGGGATGTAGCGGTAGATCCATCCGGCAACGTGTACGTCGCGGATACGTGGAACCACCGCATCCAGAAATTCACGGCGGAAGGCGAGTTCGTGCTCAGTTGGGGCCGCCTGGGACAAGTCCAGGCTTACGACCCAGCCGGAAACGGCCTGCTCTACGGGCCACGGGGCATTGCCGTTGGACCGAACGGCGCCGTCTATGTCGCCGACACGGGCAATCATCGCGTGCAAGCCTTCGATACGGATGGCGTTTTCTTGCGGGAGTTCGGTAGCGCCGGAAGCCTGCCGAACCAATTGAGCGAGCCGGTGGGGATTGTGATAAACGCCATTGGCGAGGTCTTCGTTGCCGACACGTGGAACCGCCGCGTACAAGTCTTTAGCCCGGAAGGACTCGCTCGCCGCGAATGGAGCGTCCCGATCTGGAGCGGCAATCCCGCCGACAAGCCCTTCCTCGCCATCGGCGATGCAACGGTGTACGTCGGCGCCCCTGTCGACGGGCGCGTGCTCGCATTCGACCACGCGGGCAATCTCCTGTGGAACGTGCGCGATCCCGAAAACCTGCCGTTCCCGGAAGGCGTGGCCGTCGAAAAGGGCATCCTCTACGTCGTCGATGGTGATACCGGTGAGTTGGTCGGATATCGCATGCCGTAACAGCAGCACCTTCTACCTGGCTTTCGTCATCCGCGCCGACACTGTGTCGAAAAGCCTACCGGCGACCTTCAGCAACGGCCCGATGCGCGTGGGATAGTAGTAATCGGACTCGAACCAGCCTTTCTCCGCGTAGTACCGGTAATCGCGGGAACGGTCGTCAAGCTCCACCCTGATTTTCGTCCGGCCCATTCTGAAGACCATCAGCCCGAACAACGTCGCCGCCGGATAAGCCGGTTTCTGCAACCGCGCGTAATAGCGCCTGGCGTGCGCCGCGATAGTCTGGTCGATCTTGCGTTGCTGCTTCTCTGTCACCGGGTCGATTGTCAGAATACAACTGCCCTTCACGACGTTGAAACACAAAGCCGTACCCGCGAAATCCAAATAACGGACGAGCTTGCCGCCGCCGTACATCCCCTGCGCGACGATACTGGTGAAAGTCTTGCCGAAAAAGCGCGGGCGGTGAAAGGCAAAGCCCAATCGGTCGAGGAACGCCTTCATCAGCGCCGAGACCTGGAACGAGTAATTCGGCGAGGCGAAAACGATGCCGTCGGAGGCCATCATCTTCTCGATGAGCACGTCCCGGTCGTCCTTGAGCGGACAGTGTTCCTCGCCCTGCTCGAAGCAGACCTTGCAGCCCTTGCAGATTCCGATGCGATAATCGCTTAAGCGGACGATTTCGGTTTCGATGTCGCCCATGGATTGCAACTGGTTCAGAAACTGCGCGACGGCGTTGTATGTGTGTCCCTTGCGGGCGCTGCCCACGAATGCGGTAATTTTCTTCACGGACTTATCCTCCTTCGATTATGGTCTTCGATTATGGTCTTTTCAACGGGATCAGCCGGTCAACCCGGGTGAGATAATTCGCGTAATCCTTGCCAAACGCCCGCGTGAGTTGCTGCTCCTCCACGCCGATGAAAAGCATCACCCCGACGTACAGGAAGACCGAAACCACGAGGTTGTTGGGTGGGGTTTTCATGGTATCCCCCGATTCGTCAAGACCACAACCTGGCTCGGCATCTCATTTGTGACATTCAATTCCTCCTCATAGTTGACCAGCCAATCCGCTGGCATAGCGGCCAGGAACTCATCCACCGTGCCTAGCCCATACCAACGCTGCGCCGCACTCAGGCTAAAGTGCTGGGGAATAATCGTGCGCGGTCTCGTTTGCTGGATCAATTCGCGTAACTGATCATACGACATCGATCCCACCACTCCGACTGGCGCGAACATCACGTCTGCATCAACAATCGCCTCCAGCGTTTCCACAGTGTCTATCTTACCCAGTTCCCCGAGATGAACGACTTTCACCTCACCAAACTCAAAAACAAAAATGATGTTAGATATCATCGTACCCTGATATTTACCATGAAAAGCCGGATATCCTGTGACTTTCACTTGTCCAATGGTGGCGGAGATTGGTTCGCGAATGATAAGCGGCTGGCCGTCTACCCTATCCGTGGCAGTATGATCGGCATGAACATGACTGATTGTAATCCCATCAGCTTCTATCCCCTGGGGAAAGGTCAAAAAGGGCGGATAGATCCCATAGGGATCGGTCACAATGCGGCTTCCATCCGAGGCGAGTATGTAGAAACTGGAGTGGCCTAAATAACGGATCGACATTGGAGGAACCTCTGGCGCGGATGTGGAAGTTGGCGCAGGTGATGAGAATAAAACTGGCGGCGCTAGTATTGGCTCCACTGAGGCGCCAGAATTGCAGGCCGACATACCAAAAATCACGCTGACTAATAACGCATACAAGACAATTCGTGTTTTCATTATTTTTCCTTCCTTTTTGATTCATCTGGCTACAGTATAGCGCGTGACAAGGAAGGGGGCATCTACCAAAGGATATATTTGGGGGTTTATTTGCTGGGTTTAGAAGATGCGGGCATGAAAACACTCGTAGCCCAGATGATAAAAGACATCCTTTTTGACCGCCTCGTCTTGCGAAGCGTCGATGAACTTACAGATTTGCCCTTTTTGGACGACATTCTGTACCTGGAACCCTTTTCTGTCAAGCGGTGGTATAATGCGCCTGGGGACTCTTCATTCTCACTTCGAGGGGAACGCCAGTTCCCCGGTTTTAGCCGAGATGCATCATAAGACGCGGATCTGGCGATCCGCCAGAAGCAAAAATGGGGACGGTGATAAGAATGATAAAAGCCCTGAATGACAAAGACAGATCGCGCCGTCTCGACTTGCGACAAATCAACTCAGTTCAAGAGGAGGCACCATGAACACCGTTTTCCCCGAAAGTGTAGGATTGTCGTCCGCGCGCCTCAAGCGCGTTGACCAGGTGATGCAGAAGTACGTGGACCAGGGCAAGCTGCCGGGCGTGCTCAGCCTGGTCGCCCGGCGTGGGCAGGTCGCGCACTTGTCGAAAGTTGGCTGGATGAATGTCGAGGCGCAAAAGCCTATCGCGTTCGACACCCTCTTCCGCATCTATTCGATGACCAAGCCACTCACCAGTGTGGCGGTGATGATGCTCTTCGAGGAAGGCCGCTTCTTCCTCGGCGATCCGGTCAGCAAGTACATCCCCGAATTCGAGGACGTCAAGGTCTTCGTGCGCAAAACCGAGACGGGCGTCGAGCTGGCGAACCTCACGCGCCCGCTCACGATCCACCACTTGCTGACGCACACGGGTGGGCTGAGCTACGGCTTTGACGAGAACGACTACGTAGACAAGCAGATTCAAAAGCGCGTCTGGCGGCGACACAATGAAGATCACGACATCACGCTGGAAGAATTCGTCCACAGAATCGCCATGTGCCCGCTCCGCACGCAGCCGGGCACGGAGTTTTACTACAGCCTGTCCGTCGACGTGCTCGGCTACCTGGTGCAGGTCGTCTCCGGCCAGCCGTTCGACGCCTTCTTGCAGGAGCGCATTCTGGGGCCGCTGGGCATGAGCGATACCGCCTTCGCCGTGCCGGAGAGCAAGCTCGACCGGTTTGCCGTCAACTACCAACCGGACAAGGAGAAGAAGGGCCTTGCCGTTCTCGACGCGCCCGAAACGAGCCGTTTTGCCAAGCCCACGCGCTGTCCCGCCGGCGGCATGGGGCTGGTCTCCACTCTGGGCGACTATTACCGCTTCACGCAGATGCTCTACAACAAGGGCGAGCTGGACGGACAGCGGCTGCTCGGTCGCAAGACGGTCGAGCTGATGACGAGCAATCACCTGCGCGACGGCATCTACCGCGACGGGAATCCGGCATTGGGCTTCGGCCTGGGGTTCGGGGTCATCCTCGACGCCGAGCGGACGCAGACGTTAGACTCTGCGGGCGCCTACGGCTGGGGCGGCGCAGCGACCACCCGCTTTCGGATCGATCCGCAGGAAGAGCTGATACACATCGAAATGACGCAGTTGATGAACAACGACTCCGTCCCGGTGCTGGACGAGATGCAGGTGGCGATTTACCAGGCGATTGTAGACTGAGGAGATGAATTGAATAGCAGCGCCCCGCGCCGGAAGTCGGCGCGGGGCACTGTGCATAATGCTCACTTCTCAAACGTCTTCATCAAATTCATCATCAAGCGTATCAATCAAATAGGGTTGCGATTCTTCTTTGACTACCTGTACTTGGTTCGTAGTTGGGCCTAAAAAGTCAAGAATTGGTACAAATTTCAGTTTCTGTTCCATATAGCCGCGCATTTTATCTTCAGGCACGGCAAGAATTTCTGATTCGTATCCAAGGCGAGTCTTTAGTTTTTTCGCCAAATCCAATGCCCAAAACTGCATACTCATTTGAACGATTTCGCTGCCAGATCTTTCGGCAGCTTCTATTGTTTTGGTTGTCTTTGGCATTCTATCCACAATGATAAAAGTTTGTGAAAAACTCGCCCTGCCATTGCGTTCAATTTCACTACCATACCTGGTCAATTTGTCCTTCATAATCTCTGGATTGCCCCTGCCGATAAAGCCGATGTCAAATCTTGCCAGTTTGCCGGGACGCAACCTGATTGTCGCGTCACATTCTCTAACATCGGAGCTATCAGACAACCAAAAGACTTTCTCCAGCTTCCGGCTTTGCGCATTTTCTACATGCTGAAAGCCAAGAATCGTTAAAACCGAACCCAAAATGAGCCGTTCGAACAATTTCCCGTAAGTTGATTTTTCAGAACCGCGAATCGTCAACGTCGCTGCGCCAATGGCAGTGGTTAAACGGGTAATATCTTTCCAGGTCAAAGGCGCAAGGGTTCCCTGCAATTCGCCATCTGCCATATAGCCCAAGCTCATAACGATGTCGCCAAAATCTTGTTGACACCGTATAGCGGCTTCTTCTACGGCTGCTTCGAAATCACGAATGTAACTTTCCCGCAATTCAGGGCTGCTGCGCAATACATTTTGAATGCTCTTTGTGGTTAACCCTAATAGCCACTGCGCCGGCCAGAACGTGTCTTTTCGTGATTGAGAGGTATTATCCATTTGCTCAAGCGCCAATGAGGACAGGTTTTGCGTAAAATCGTTGATTTCTGCCCACCCTTTGGCAAAAAGATAAACCATTGCGCCCGTAGCAATAGCGATGCGCCTACGGGTTAATGGCTCTGTCTGTGTGCGAATATTCTCGCCGCACAGGACGCCAAGAATGACCCGTCGCGCAGTTTCTACACCGAGCCGCTCAACAAATTCCTTCCCATTCGCAGAAAGCACCACTTTGCCTTTTTCGGGGTACAAATCATCAATGAGCATTTCTCTCTCCCTCGAATAGGTTAATCTGCTTGTAAATCGGTTGCGCCGGCTCGCAGTTTATCCACATCACATTATCTGTATTCACACTTCCCCAGGTAACAATCTCCTCACGAATGATATCAATATACTCAGGACTGTTATCGAACAATACAAATCTTCTCCCTAATTCAGATGCCGCGCGACCAACCGTTCCTGAACCGGCAAAAGGGTCCAACACGACGTCTCCCTTGAACGAGTAATAACGAATCACTTTTTCAGCAAGCTCTTTTGGAAACGCTGCAGGGTGTTTGGAATTTGTAGAGGGGTTTATTTTCCATACGTTAGTACGTTCATAACCATCCTGTATTTTGGAGTCTTCGATCACTTGCCTGTCTGGATGATTACGGATAAACCAATCAATCAGAAGCTCGGTGTGCTTTTGATAGACCAACACATATTCCGTAACTGGGACGGCTTTATATTGCATGGGGTTACGGTCGGCGGCGAATCGCCGCCCTCTTCCCGTAGCCCATCCAGCGCCTTCAGGTTTTTCCCAAATAATATCATCAATAAAATCATAACCTTCTTCTACGAAGATACGGTGGAAATCGAAAGGCACTGCGATGCGCCGGGAAGACTGATTTCTGGAAGCCCGTCGTATCAAAACCGGCGCCACATTGATCACGAAAAATCTTCCTTCCATCAAAACCCTATGGCACCTGCGAATGATTTGCCGCATCTTGAAAAGGTACTCATCGTATTCTTCATATTCCGAATACTCGGGGCGCGCATTGTAATATGGTGGAGAAGTGAAAATCAAATCAACGCTTTCAGCCGGCATTTCATCGAGCATAAGCGCCGAATCCCCTAGACCGACCGTACTACGCAAACTAGACAGGTGATATTCTTTTTTATCTTGCCTTCTCTGAATAACTGTTGACTCATCTTGCTTCAATAGCCTGGCGGTCAACAGGTTCGGCTTGGTAGTTTTCGACGCAAGTATTTCAGTACTGTACGCGTCAATGACCACTTCGCCGACTGCCGCCCCATTCTTGGCGCACAGCGGAACACGCCAATAGTGATACCGGTCATCAACTTCTGGCAAACCGAATCGAACAACTTTAGCCAGGTCAAGTTCTAACAGCCAATCTTTGACAATCTGCTTGGCCTGCTTGACGTCCAAAACCAAATAATCTCTCTCCTCGGAGACTAGCTGATTGTTTCGTGCCATTATTCACCGCTCTGATGTAGCCGGACCAATAGTACATTCAAGCACATCAAATCATTCCCCGTCACTCTAATAATCAATCCGCTCGATTTTGAAGATAACCGGTCTGGTTCCGTCGTTACAACAGGCAATCATCATTTTCTCGTCGTTAGTCCAGCCCCTCATTATGGAACACTCTTTCCTGAGGACGGTAATTTTGACTTTGTGCCTTTTCTCCACGTATGAAACTCCTTCACATGCTGTGCCCCAATCAAGGAACCTGACTATCGACGCGCAAAACGCACCCTCGTCTCAGTGACAACTACAAATTGGTCATCTTCTCGCCAAAATCCTTGTCATTGGTGACGAGAATGTAATTCTCGTCAAACGCTTTCTGGACAATCTCCTCATCATCCATACCCCGGCCTTCATCGTACACCGAAAAAAACCTCGTGCCAATGTTCACGCAACCATTGTGCGACAGCCGGGCCGGTGCATTCATCCACAAGGAAGCGCATTCAGGCCATCTCCATTTCCATAGGCGCAAAAAAGACATTGCTCAGAGATTCTGAGGCAAACAGCAAACACGCCTGAATATCTTCCTCAACCAAACCGGCATACTCGTGTAGAATCTCCCCAACCGTGGCTCCATGCGCCAGCAAATTGAGGATATACTCGACCGTCAAGCGCGTTCCGCGAATGACCGGCTTGCCCACCATCACGTTAGGGTTGAGAACAATTCGATCAAGTAAGTATTGCTCATTCATCATCAATACCTCGTTTTTATGCGTTTTTCATTCATACCATCAATCATATACCTACCCCCACAGAGGTCAACCATTTCTAGTCGTTGTCAGAAGACCGAATGCATTGCGCAATCTCTTCTACACTCGGATCATATTAATCGTAATCTTCTTGCCAAGAGCGCAACCATTCAACTAACGTTCAACGTTGCAGCTTCCCGCAGCCGTCGCACATCGCTCAACGGCGGCAGGCCGAAGAGCTTTTTGTAGTCCCGGTTGAAGTAGGCAGCGTCGTTGTAGCCCACGCGATAGCCGGCGCTGGCGGCGTCGAGGTCCTCGCCGAGCATCAACCGGCGCGCTTCCTGAAGGCGGATCTGCTTCTGGAACTGCAACGGACTCATCGCAGTGACGGCCTTGAAGTGGTGGTGGAAGCTCGACACGCTCATGCCAAGCTCCTGGGCGATGTCATCGATGCGCAACGGCTGGTCGAAGTCCTGGCGAAGCTGCGTGATCGCCCGGGCGATGCGGTGGGTGTGCCCGCCCTGGACCGCGATGTAGCAAAGCCGGTCGCCCTGCTCGCCCCGCAAAAGCCGGTAGACGATTTCCCGCGTGAGCAGAGGCGCGAGGTAAGGCGCTTCGGTCGGGGTATCCAGCAGCCGGACGAGGCGCACAACGGCATCCAGCAAGCCGGCGTTCAACGGGCTGACGTCAATCGCGCGCACGTTGGCATAGCTGCGCGGCGCGAGATGTCCGGCTTCGACCATGACGGCGCTGACGAGCGTAGGATCGAGATTCATGACGAAGCTGAGGTACGGACGCTCCCGCGACGCCTCGATCACGTGGCTCACAACGGGCAACTCGGCTGTCGCCAGCAGATAGTGCATCGGATCGTACTGAAAGCGTTCCTCACCCAGAAAGACTTCCTTACTGCCCTGGGCGATCACGCAGAAGGCCGGGTCGGAGACGCCGTGGGCTAACTCCGTCGGCGCGGACGCGCGGTTGAGACGCAGTCCCTTGAGCGGCTCCACCCTGCCATCTTCGCGGATCGCGTGCGCGATGCGCTCGACCAATTCGGCTCGGTTAGCCTCTTCTCGCCGAGCATCGCCCGCTGCCGGCTGCGCATTCGTCCAATCCATAGCCATAGCTCCATTCATTTGTACACCTCCCACGTTAGGAACTCAATAGAGTAGCATCTCAACGAAAAGGGGAAAAGCGGGGGTTCGGGGGCAGGTTGCGCCCGCCCCCAACCCCCCACCCCCAGATTTTCGAGAAGACACTCGATAGACTCCCCATAGTATAACATAGCCTAATTCATTTTTGTATATTTCTCGCCCAAGTTTGCAGGATTGTACAATGATCGGCGAGAATTCTTATACTTTTCTGCGCTTCGGCGTGCTATAATACACTTGAGATAGAGATTTGAGATAGAGATTTGAGATAGAGATTTGAGATAGAGAAGTGAGATAGAGGAGAACGAGTACAGGAGGTGTACTATGAGTCCAGCCATCCAATTGATCCAGTTGACGTTGAGAGTCGAACGCGAAGCGGAGGCGCAACGCCGCCGATCCATCCCGCAGCGAGATGATGTTGTGGATGAAAAACCGGTTCACGCGCGCAAACAAAACCCGCGCGTCGAACGTACCGGCGCATTGCTGCTGCAACGGCAATGCTATGAATGTGCGTAAAGATAAAACTATTACCACGGAGACACAGAGGGCACAGAGTTTTTTTAAGATTCTCTCCGTGATCTCCGTGTCTCAGTGGTTTAATTCACAGTCAGGAGGAAAACAATGCAAAAACGTAAACTTGGCAATAGCAATCTGGAAGTATCGGCCCTCGGACTCGGTTGTATGCGCATGAGCTTTGGCGATGCGCCGACCGACAAGCAGGAGATGATCGCCTTCCTGCACGCCGCAGTCGAGCGGGGCATCACTTTTTTCGATACGGCGGAAGTGTACGGGCCGTTCACCAACGAAGAGTTGGTAGGCGAGGCGCTGGAACCGTTTCGTGGAAAAGTCGTCATCGCCACCAAATTCGGGTTCAAACACGACGGCGGCAAGGGTCCAAGCCCCGGAACTGGCCTGGACAGCCGCCCGGAGCAAATCAAGCGGGTCGCCGAGGCGTCGCTCAAGCGGCTGCGAGTCGAGGCCATCGATTTGTTCTACCAGCACCGGCCTGATCCGAATGTGCCTATCGAAGACGTCGCCGGCGCGGTCAAAGACCTGATTCAGGAAGGCAAAGTGAAACACTTTGGCCTTTCCGAATCGCCAGCCGACCTCATCCGTCGCGCTCACACCGTGTATCCCGTTACGGCCTTACAAAGCGAATATTCGATCTGGTGGCGCGCCATCGAAGAGAACGACGTGTTGGCAACCTGCGAAGACCTGGGCATCGGCCTGGTGCCCTACAGCCCGCTGGGGCGCGGCTACCTGACCGGCAAGGTTGACGAGACCACGACCTTCGCCCCCAACGACATCCGCAGCCACAATCCCCGCTTCACACCGGAGGCGATTCGCGCCAACTGGGCGGTGGTGGAACTGCTTGAACGGATTGGGACGCAGCATAATGCTACCCCGACCCAGATTGCCCTGGCCTGGCTGCTGGCCCAAAAGCCCTGGATCGTGCCCATTCCCGGCTCGCGGCGGTTGGCGCATCTGGAAGACAACCTCGGTGCGCTCGACGTTGCGTTGACGGCGGACGATCTCGGCGAGATCGACACAGCTATGTCACAGATTACAGTGGTCGGCGGCCGGTATTAGAGAAGAATGTAGCATCAGTAGATGAAAAATCTGTTCGTAATAACGGCTGAGCTTACCCCAGAGCAACCCCATTAGCCACAGAGCCATAAGGAGAAACCGATGCAAACTGTGAAATTGAACAATGGCGTCGAAATCCCTATTCTTGGTTTCGGCGTCTTTCAGATCACCGATCCGGTCGAATGTGAACGATGCGTGATTGAGGCCATTCAAACGGGATTTAGCCACATTGACACGGCCGCTTCTTACCAGAACGAAGAGGCGGTTGGTAGAGGCATCAAACAAAGCGGCGTTGCCAGAGAAAGCTTGTTTATCACGACAAAACTTTGGATCCAGAGACATGGCTATGAGGGCACACTCGAAGCTTTTGAACGTTCTCTGAAGCGCTTGCAGTTGGATTACGTTGATCTATATCTGATTCATCAACCATTCGGCGATGTGTACGGGGAATGGCGGGCAATGGAAGAACTGTATCAACAGGGCCGAGTCAGGGCCATCGGGGTTTCCAACTTTCAACCTGACCGCATCATGGACTTGCTGATTCATAACCAAATCACGCCGGCGGTCAATCAGATTGAAGTCAATCCTTTCCAACAGCAAATCGACACACAGCAGTTTTTACAAGATAACGGCGTTCAGGTAGAAGCATGGGCGCCCTTTGCCGAGGGCAGGAACGATATTTTTCGAAATGAACTCCTGCTATCCATCGCCGCCAAGCACAACAAAAGCGTAGCCCAGGTCATCCTCCGCTGGATTGTGCAAAGAGGCATCATCGCGCTGGCAAAAACCACCCGCAAGGAAAGGATGCTGGAAAATATCAGCATTTTTGATTTTGAATTAGACGCGGAAGACCTGGCGGCGATGACAACGCTGGACACAAAAACCAGTAGTTTTTTTGACCATCGTAATCCTGACATGGTGAAGTGGTTGGGTGAACGCAAACTAGATGTTTAGTCGAGAAGGTCTCGCAGTCATCTATCACAGAAAATGAGGTGTGACTTGAAAAAACAGACAGCAGGAAGAGACGCTCTGGGCGTATTTGCGCCGAAATTTGCCGAACTGAATGACGATGTCCTCTTCGGGGAAGTCTGGGCGAGAGAAGACCAGCTTTCGCTCCGCGACCGGAGCATCGTGACGGTCACGGTGCTGATGACCAAAGGCATCTTCGATAATTCCTTGAGACACCACCTGGCAAACGCCAAGAACAACGGCGTCACGGCAGAGGAAATGGCGGAAATCATCACCCATGCCGCCTTCTACGCCGGCTGGCCGAACGCCTGGGCGGTTTTCGCTGTGGCGAAGGAAATTTATGGTCAAGACGGCGCAGCCTGATCCGGCAAAACCTAAAGGGGATTCCACCGCCAAACGCCAGGCCGCCCTCGGATTGTGGGCGGTCTTTATCACGCAGTTTGTCAGTTTTCTCTTCATCAACGCCCGGAACATCGGCCAGCCGGTGATGATTGCCGAATTCAACGGGATGCCGTTGTTTCCCTGGTTGATTGCGCTGTCCGCCCTCAGCGGCTCCGTGGGGACTTTGCTGTTTGGCAAGCTCTCGGATCTATATGGGCGGCGTGCGATTTTGCTCGCGTCGTTGGCGTTTTTCGTGAGCGGCTTGTGCCTGGTGACGTTCAGCGCCTCGATGCCGTTTTTCATTGCCGCCACTACGTTCATGAGCCTGGGGCATTGGCCGATCGTCCCCCTGTGTTTCGCGGCGGTCGGCGATCTGTTCCCGCCGACCGCACGCGCCAAATGGACGGGCTTGCTCAACCTGCCTACAGGCGTCGCAGCAGCGCTTGGCCCCACCCTGGGCGGCGCGCTCGCCGAAAGCGCGCTCGGCTGGCGGGGCATCTATTGGAGCGCCGTCCCTTTGGTGATGATTGCCGGCGGCCTGATCGCACTAGGCGTTCCCGGACGCGCCCAGAAGGTGACGCAGAAAGTGGACGCGCCAGGCGCCGGGGTGATGATCCTAGCCGTCACCACCCTCATTATCGGCGTTTCCTGGTTAGGTGATCCGGGCAAGCGATTGGCAGGCGTGGGACTGTTGGCCGTCTCCGCAGTCGCCTGGGCGGGCTTCGTCTTGGTCGAAAGAAAGGCGCAAGCGCCCATCCTCGATCCCCAGGTGTTGTTCAATCGCACCTTTATCACTGTCGCGGCAGCCGGTTTCCTGTTATTCTTCGGTTCGCTGGGCATCGGCGCCTACTCGCCCATCTTCGCCCAGAACGTGATGCGGGTTAGCCCCACCGCCAGCGGTTCGATGCTGACCCCCCACAGCATCATCGTCGCTTTTATGGGCATTCTGGCCGGTTTCTTGCTGGCCCGCACGCGAAAATACAAGTGGATGTACATCACCGGCTACATCATTATGACGCTGGCCCTGTTCACAATGTGGCGCTTTACCGCCAATACGCCGGTCTGGTTGTATATCCTCGTCACGTCCGTGGCCGGGTTCGGCCTGGGCGCGCTCCCCACGCTCAACACCCTGGTGGCGCAACTCGCCGCGCCCAAGCGCCTGTTGGGTGTGGCTGTAGGCGCGCTCTTTTTCTTCCAAATGGTGGGGATCGCCGTCGCGCCGGCCATCCTGGGTCTGGCGCAAAACAGCGCGCCAGACCTGGAAAGCGGTTTGAAGCGGGTCTTCTTCGTAAGTGCGGCCGCTATGGTAGTTTCTTTGCTCATCATCGCTACGCTCCCAGAAGCGGTGATGGAGAGAGCGACTTCGAATGAAGTTGTCGCCTGAAATATAGGAGGCAAGCCAGCTCAAGAGGGTCACAACACCTCCTGACCGAGGATGTAGTCACTACGCGAAATAACTCGCCGCCAGCGCGATCAAAAACTGCCCCGCATAGTAAAAGGCCAGGCTGATGCGATTGTACTGAAACGGCTTCCAAAATCGGTTCGCCGCCAGAATCACATCGGAGACGTAAAACAACGCCGCGCCAAGCGCAATCATCCACGCCTGCGCAGCGCCGAACGCGCGGCTGTTGAACGTCGCCACGGCCTGATTCACCATCACCGAGATGACGACGATATAAACGATGACCGGAACCTTCATCGTCCCCAACCCGCTACGGAACAAGGCATAAATCCCCACGCCGAGCGCCGCCAACGCCAACGCCGCCAGCCAAACGATTGCGCCCATGCTCCCCAACAACAGCGTGAACGTCACCGCGTAAGCGACATGCGCCAGCAAAAAGAGCGTCAAGCCGATCATAAACGCCTTCCGGTTGGACTGGAACATCAAGGCAATGTCCCCGCCGAACGACAACGCCAGGCCGACCAACACGCCAATTGTATACGTCAGGTTCATCCCCGCCTCGCGGAACGATAGCAGCGCCGCCGCGATCACCAGCAGCGTCGCCACTGGCTTGAGCGCGTAAATCTGCCGCTGCGCCTTGCGGAATTCCGCGCGAATGAGAAAGAAGACCGTCACCGCCAACACCGGCAACACATACAAAGCTGTTTTCATAACGCCTCCCCAAAGAATAACCTTACTTCGACGCTTAAGGCGGATCACAATCCGCCGTCGCAACAACGCCGGATTATGCTCTGGCGCGAGGATTGCACTATCCTCCAACCCCGCGCAGGTAGAGCAAATACAACCCAACCAGATAGGTCACGATCAACAGGATCGCATCCAGCTCCACGATCCACACGCGCCGTTCGACCTGCGCCAGGTTGCCGATCAGCCCCAACGTCGTCATCAACATCGCCAGCAAGCCCGCCAGCGCAAACACGGGATCAATCGCGCCGAGGAAACTGCCCTGGGTATAAACGACGTCGGCGAAGGCCAGCGCGAACATATTAAAGATATTGCTGCCGAACAGATTGCCCACCGCCATATCGTACGCGCCGAACCGGGCCGCAGCAATCATCGCCACCAACTCCGGCAGCGATGTGACTGCCGCGATCAACACCATGCCAACAAAACCATCCCCCAGGCCGGTGATTTCAGCAATACCGGCCCCGCTACGCACCATATACGGCGCAACCAGGACCAACACCACTGCCGTCACAGCAAAACCGATCACGGCCTTGCGGAGCGTGGGCATCTTGCCGATATCTTCACCGGTGGCCTCTTCCTCTGTCCCACTGACCGGATTGGAGCGCAACAACCAGATGCCGATGAAGTAAGTCGCCATCATCAGCAGGCTGTCCAGGCCCAGCCAGCCCAGCTTGATGTTGACATCGGCTAGTAAGAAGAAAACGGCCATACCGGTCATCATCGTGCCCAAACTTGCGGTCAGCGCGTGCTTGAGCGCCACGCGACGTAAAATGCGGTTTTTGTGGAACAGCATGTCCAACACGCCAAGCAGCATCATATTGAACATGCTGCTCCCGAAAAGATCGCCGGCTGTCAGGTTGATATGCCCCTGGTTGATCGAGTTGAACATCGTCAGCAACTCCGGCAGCGACGTCGCGCTGGCGATGAGCAGCGCGCCGATGAACATCCCGCTCAGCTTGGTGTGGAAGGCAATCGCGTCGCCGTATTCGGTCAGCTTGATCGCCGCAAAGACGAGGAGCGCGGCGCTGACGAAAAACATCACCCAGATCATTGCGGGCCTTCCTGGCGCGTCGGGTGCTTGGGAAAGCCCTTGACGATAGGCAGCGGCCACGCCGCCAACAGCGCGTTCGCCGCCGCATCGAGGTCGCCGACGACGGTTTCAGCCTGGGCGATGCACTGTTGCACGGTCGCTTCATCCGCCACGATGCCGAACATCGTCACCGAGCACTGCCGCCGCCCCATGGAGAACGTCTCGAACATAAAGCGCATCGGGATATGCCGGCTTTTCGCTCCGGCGCGATGAAAACACGTGCTATCCACGAACACCACGTCGTCAATATGGATATCCTTCCACGCTTCCAGCACCGCATTAAGTTGATCCACATCATCAGTTACCAACATCATCATGTAAGCCATTTTGTTCCTCCCACTTCAACGCTTAAGGCGGATCACAATCCGCCGTCTCAGCAGCGCCAGATTATGATCCGGCGCAAGCCTCTTCACGGGGCAATCCGCGCGGGTCCTCCCCCAGCGGGACGACGTCCGCCGCGCGGATGTACCAATCGAGCAACCCCGCTTCCATTTGTGCGCGAATGTCAGCATAGGTCGGGTCTGGGTAGACGTTGCGCAGCTCGCGCGGATCGGCGCGCAGGTCGTACAACTCGCTCACGCCGAGGGGACGGCGCACGAGTTTGTAGTCGAGCGTGCGCAGCATCACCGCGCGGCAGACGCTCAGAGGATGCTCCTGCTGCTGTAATCCTTTGGGGTAGTAGATGTTCGTCGCGTCGCGGAAGATGTCGGCGTTGGCGCGGCCCTCGAAGGCGTGCGGCTCGTGCGGATCGTAGCCGCCCTCGGCGAAAACGGCGCGATCGGGGTCGCCGGGCGCGCCGCCAAGCTGCGGGACGAGTGATTGCGCGAAGTGCGTGCGGCAATTTGCCGCCCGCGCCTCCACCCCCGCCAGATCGAGCGCCGTCGCCATGATGTCGAAGAACTCCACCGGCTCGCGGACGACGTGACCCGCTGCCCCACCCGGCGCGCGGATGATCAACGGGACACGAGTCAGCGTGTCGTCGAGCGCGCTGGGCCACTTCTCCACCAGACCGTAATCGCCGGCCCAGTCGCCGTGGTCGCTGGTGACGATGACGCACGTGTTCTCCACCAGCCCGGTCTCGTCCAGCGCATCCAGCAGTTGGCCGAGCATCCAGTCCACATAGCTGTTGGAACCGAGATACACGGCCTGAATCTTGGCGAAAACCCCATCCGATACTTCATCCAGGCGACGATAGCGCCGGATTAGATCGAAGTAGTCCGGCTTGCCCGGCAGATTCGCGGGACGCAATGGCGGAATATCCGCCGGATTGACCATATCGTGGAACGGTTGCGGGCAAGCGTAAGGCGGGTGCGGCAGCGAAAGCGGCAAATACAGGATAAACGGCTCGGATTGTCTGGCTCGCTCCCGCAGAAAGTCAATGCCGGCCTGCACGCAGCACATATCGCCGGTCTCCTCCGGTTGGCCGGGGAACGGCTCGTAGAGGAAGCTGAAATAGCCCGGCTCACCCGGCTGAAAGAGGTTCGGACCAGCGCGCCCGCCGCCGAAGTCCGCGAAATGATCCACCGCACCGGCGAAAGATTCGGCAGCGTACAGATCGTTCTTGCCGTACCACTCGATGTGATAGCCCGCCTCCTTGAGATAGCGGAACAAACTCGGCTCGTGCGGGCGCAGCAGATGCCACAGTGTCCTGTGACCGGAGACGTGCGGATACCAGCCCGTCATCAAACTGCACCGCGACGGCGAGCAGACCGTGTGCTGCACGTGACATTGATCGAAGCGCGCGCCCTCAGCGGCCAGCCGGTCGTAGTTGGGCATCGACACCAGCGGATGCCCGTAACACGACACGCTCTCCGCGCGCATCTCATCGGGGATGAAAAAGATGAAGTTCATAAGTCCTCAATCCGTTAAAATCCGTTCAATCCGTTGACAAATATCTGTCTGGGTCAGCGGGTGTAATTCCGCCCTTCGTCGAGCATGGCAAGGTAATTGTCCAGCGGGAGATAGTTCGCTACGCTGTTGCCCGTGCCCAGGCAGTAGCCGCCGCCCGGCTGGCACACGTCGAGCGTATCCCGCACTCGCGCTCGGACGGCGGCCTCATCGGCGCGACAGAGGAAGTCCATATCGATGCCGCCGAGCAGCGCGATCCGGTGACCGTATCGGCGTTTCGCGTCGCGCACATCCTCGATCGTGTCCTCGAACGAGTGTTTGGCATCGATTTTCACGTCCTCGATCAGGTCCTCCATAATCCCTGCCAGATTGCCGCAGGCGTGCAGCAAATACGGCTTGCCCGCTGCGTGCGCCATCGCCGCCATCTTCTTGTGACCGGGAAACACAAACGCGCGCAAGTCTTGCGGGCTGATCAGCGTGCTGGTCTTGAAGCCCATATCGTCGCTGCCCCAGATGATTCCCACGCGCTTGAATTCGAGAATGCGTTCCAAAACCACCGTGTACAAATCCAGCAAACGGTCGGCAATCGCCTGCACCAGATCGCGCTGATCGTACAGGGCGTAACACAGCGTCTCGTAACCCATCAGCCAGGTGACGTACTCCGCAAAGTGAGCGAAGCCGCCGCTGCCGATAACGCACATATCATCGGGCAGATTTTTATCGTACCACTCCAACGCGCGATAGGTCAGCTTGTGAGGATCAGGCCACGGATATCGCTCAAATTCATTCCAGTTGGTGATCGGCCCGCGGCGCTCATCCACAAACGAACGGCCTCCGGCGCGCTGCAATCCGGCAGTGTCCTCGGTCTCGGCGCGATGCAGCGGCATCTCGATGTTGTCCGCGCCCTGGCGCACGTAGTCGTAGCCCAAATACCGCTGGATGCGGATTTGCCGCTTCCAGGCGAAGTGCGGATCGGCCTCGTCCAGCCCACTGAGCAGGCCGAAACGTTGGCACACTATCTCTTGCGCCTCGCCATCCAGGAACAGCTCAATGTGGTGTACCCGCTTCGGCGTCCCACGACGCATGATGCAATCGCGCAGAGCCTCCCAATCAGGCGTAACATGCGTGGAAAAGAATGTCTCAGCCATCTTACCTCCTCAAGCAATCAGATTGTCAACGCTGTCAGTTTGCCGCTGCGAGAACAAGCTAACAGCTTGCTCTACAACCTTCACAACCGAGATGAAACACGCCCGTCAGGGATGACTTTATCACGACTACAAAAGAAGCGCAAATGCACAAAAAACGCGCGGCTTGTGTCGAAAAAGCCGCGCGTCTCGCCATTCCAAAATGGGATGCTGCCAAACTTACGTCGCCGCTTGCCGCGCCGGACGCCGCAGAAAGAACGCCGCAGCCAGCGTCAGCGCCACCAGCCCGAAGGTGATCCAGGTGGGGATGACGACCGCAGCCGCCGCCGCGTGCTTGATCCCGATCCCGGCCAACGCCCACAGCAGCACCAGCGCGTAGGCCACGTCGCGGCGGGTGAACGCCATCAGCGTCGCAATCACCAGCACGGCGAACAGCACTATCGCCATCCAGATTTCGGGCGCGATCCCAAAGCCGTTCCACTTCAGGTAATCCAGCAAAGAGGTCGCGTTTGCAGCAGTCGCCACCGTGATCCAGCCCAAGTAGATGCTGAACGGCACGCGCGCCGCCCAGGTTTCTGCCGTGGAAACCTTCGTCCGGCCAATGCCCAAACGCAAATAGGTGATGATCAACGTGGCAAGCAGCGCCAACATCGCAATCAACGTCAGCGGGAATTGCAAATAGTGCCACAGGAAAATCCACACACTGTTCGCCAGCCCACCAAGCGCAATCCACCAGCCGGTTGCGCGCAGGCGAGGGTTTTCGCGTTGGGCAGGCAGCGCCTGGAAGATAGCAAAGGCGATCAAGCCAATGTAAATCACGCCCCAGATCGAAAACACGTAGCCCGCCGGGACGAAATAGACCTGAAATCGGTCGGAGATTTCACCGGTCATCAACCCGTTGAGCGGCAAGCCGTTCGCCAGCCCATTGACGACGAGTGTGATCAGAATCGTTACGATCACAGCAATTTGTCGTTGTTTGTCTTTCATAAGTATCTCCTCTTACACCAGAAGCGCCTCTATGTCTGGCGCGATATCCGCCGGTTCGACGTTCGGCTCGAAGCGCTTCACGACATTCCCTTCCGCGTCCACCAGGAATTTGGTGAAGTTCCACTTGATCGCCTTCACACCCAGCTTGGCTGGCGCGGCCTTTTTGAGGTACTTGTACAACGGATGCGCGCCGTTGCCATTCACATCGATCTTGGCGAACATGGGGAACGTGACCCCATAGTTTACCTGACAAAAGTTCTGGATTTCCTCGTTTGTGCCCGGATCCTGGCTCATAAACTGATTGCAGGGGAACCCCAGGATTTCGAAGCCCCGGTCGCGGTACTGCTCATACAACGCCTGCAAACCTGTAAATTGCGGCGTGAATCCACACTTGCTCGCCGTGTTGACGATCAACAACACCTTGCCCTTGTAATCCGCCAGCGATTTGGGCAATCCCATCATGGACGTCACCGTAAAATCATAAACTGTCTCAGCCATTTCGATCCTCCATTCAAGTTATGTTTTTATCCAATCTCAATTTAGATTCATTATAAATCATAATATGAAAATGTCAATAGTAAAAATTCGCTCTTGACAATTCTCGTTTTTATTTTATAATCATTGTAAATTAGTAATCTATACAAGTAAGGTGAATACAATGTCACTAGATATGCTGATCGAACTGTTGCGCCAGAGCGGGCGGAAAGTCACACCGCAGCGGCGAGCGATCCTGGAACAACTGGTGCAGGATGACACCCACCCCACTGCAGAAGAAATCTACCAGCGGATAGCCCAAACGATGCCCGATGTCTCCCGCGCCACGGTGTACAACACGTTGCACGAGTTGGTGGCGTTGGGCGTTTTGGCCGAAGTGCAAGATCTGGGCGAGAACCGCCTGCGCTACGATACGCACATGGACATTCACCATCACCTGTTCTGCACGCGCTGTCACGCCCTGGTGGATATCCACCGCGAGTTCGAAAGGCTGCATCTCACCCCTGAGGAAGCCGCCGGCTACCAGATTCTCAAACACCAAGTGACGTTCTACGGCCTCTGCCCGGAGTGCCAGAAACGCGAAACTGACTGAAAAGAGAGGAACTATGTCGATCAGCCCAGAAATCCGCGAGAAACTACTGCGCTACCAACGCGACGAATTGACCGGCCACCACATCTACAAACGGCTGGCGCAAACGATCAAATCGCCGGAGAACCGGCGCGTTGTGGAACAGATCGCCGCCGACGAGCTAGGCCACTATCACCAATGGAAAAGCTACACACAGCAAGAGATCAAACCGGAACGCCTGAAAATCTGGCTGTACTACGTGACCAGCCGGCTTTTTGGCTTCACATTCGGCGTCAAACTGCTGGAACGCGGCGAGCACGATGCGCAGGAAGAGTACGAGACGTTGAAAGCTTACATTCCCGAAGCCGAAGCGATTATGCGCACCGAGCACGAGCACGAGGAAACGTTGATCGCGCTCCTCGACGAAGAGAAACTGCGCTACGCCGGCTCCATGGTTCTGGGGTTGAACGATGCGCTTGTCGAATTGACCGGAACGCTGGCCGGGCTGACGCTAGCTTTCCAAAACACACGCCTCATCGCACTGAGCGGCACGATCACGGGGATCGCGGCGGCGCTGTCTATGGGGACCTCCGAATATCTGTCCACCAAATCCGAGGCCACTGACAAGAATCCGCTCAAAGCCTCGCTCTACACCGGCGCGGCCTACATTCTGACAGTTGCGCTGCTGATCCTGCCCTATCTGCTCCTGCAGAACTACATCGTCGCACTCGCCATCACCCTGGCGATAGGGATCGCCATCATCGCCGTGTTCAACTACTACATCGCCATCGCCAAAGACGAGCCGTTCAAACGGCGCTTTCTGGAAATGGCAGGGCTGAGCCTGGGCGTGGCGGCGTTGAGCTTCATCGTCGGTCTGGTCGTCCGTGAAGTGTTCGGCGTCGAAATTTAGAGCTGGATGCATAAATGGACAGGATGTCGCTGCGAAAAATCGCCCTGGTAACTGCGGGCGCGCTCTGTGTGGGATTAGCCGTTCTCGGCATCTTCGTGCCGGTACTGCCCACCACGCCCCTTTTATTGCTGGCGGCGGCGTGCTTTATCCGCAGCTCTGACCGGCTGTACAACTGGCTGATTCACCATAAGTGGTTTGGAAACTACATCCGGTATTATCGGGAGTACCGCGCAGTGACGCTCAAATCCAAGATCATCGCTTTGGTGATGCTTTGGGGCGTCATCGGGTTCACGGCTTTCGGCGTGATCGACAAGTGGTGGATACGCGGATTGCTCGGCGCAATTGCGGTTGGCGTAACCCTACACCTGCTGCATTTGCGCACATTGACCCCTGAAATGCTGAAATCCGGTCAAAAACACTACGAAGGAGGTGATGCCTGAAAAATATGGGTGTGTTTCATTTCAGTAAGCCCTAAGCCTTCCGCATAATGTATACAATCTGCTAAATCTGCTTAATCTGCTGACCAAAGTGGTCAATGCAGCCAACATCACAAACCTGAATCTGAAACGAAAGGAGAACAAAAATGAGTGAAGAGAGCAAGTGCCCGGTAACGGGAAAAACCGCCAAACCCGCCATGCCCACGCCCAGTCGGGGCACGTCGAACCGTGATTGGTGGCCGGATCAGTTGAACCTCAAAATCCTGCACCAACACTCGGCCAAGAGCAACCCCATGGGCGAGGACTTCGACTACGCCGCGGAATTCAAAACCCTCGACCTGGAGGCCGTCAAAAAGGACCTCTACGCGCTGATGACCGACTCGCAGGATTGGTGGCCGGCGGATTACGGTCACTACGGCGGCCTGTTCATCCGCATGGCGTGGCACAGCGCGGGCACCTACCGCATGGGCGACGGGCGCGGCGGCGCCGGCACCGGCAACCAGCGTTTTGCGCCCCTCAACAGTTGGCCCGACAACGTCAACCTCGATAAGGCGCGCCGCCTGCTTTGGCCGATCAAGCAGAAGTACGGTCGCAAAATCTCCTGGGCTGACTTGATGATCCTCGCCGGCAACTGCGCGCTGGAATCTATGGGGTTCAAGACCTTCGGCTTCGGCGGCGGGCGCGAGGATATCTGGGAGCCGGAAGAGGACATCTACTGGGGAACGGAGAGCGAGTGGCTGGGCGACAAGCGCTATTCCGGCGACCGCGACCTTGAAAACCCGCTCGCCGCCGTGCAAATGGGCCTGATCTACGTGAACCCCGAAGGGCCAAACGGCGTGCCCGACGCGGTCGCCTCAGCCCGCGACGTCCGCGAGACCTTCGCGCGCATGGCGATGAACGACGAGGAGACCGTCGCGCTGGTCGCCGGCGGGCACACGTTCGGCAAAACCCACGGCGCTGCCCCGGCAACCCACGTGGGGCCTGAGCCTGAAGCTGCCCCCATCGAAGAACAAGGTCTCGGCTGGAAGAGCAACTTCGGCACGGGCAAAGGCGACGACACGATCAGCAGCGGCATCGAAGGCGCGTGGACGCCCAACCCGATCCAGTGGGATATGGGCTATTTCGACATGCTGTTTGGTTACGATTGGAATCTGGTGAAAAGCCCGGCCGGCGCCTGGCAGTGGGTGCCGGTCGATCCAGATGAAAAGGACCTCGCGCCTGCCGCGCACGACCCGTCGAAAAAGGTGACGACCATTATGACCACCGCCGACCTCGCGCTGCGCATGGATCCGGCCTACCGCAAGATCGCCAAGCGGTTCCACGAGCACCCGGAAGAGTTCGCCGACGCCTTCGCCCGCGCGTGGTTCAAGCTGACCCACCGCGACATGGGGCCGCGCTCGCGCTATCTCGGCCCGGAAGTGCCCGCAGAAGAGCTGATCTGGCAAGACCCGGCGCCCGCCGTGGATCACCCGCTCATCGACGCGCAGGACATCGCCGCCCTCAAGGGCAAGCTGCTGGCTTCGGGTTTGACGATTTCGCAACTGGTCTACACCGCCTGGTCGTCGGCCTCCACGTTCCGTGGCTCTGACTATCGCGGCGGAGCGAACGGCGCGCGCATCCGCCTCGCGCCGCAGAAGGACTGGCAGGTCAATCAGCCGGAGCAACTGGCGAAGGTGTTGGACATCCTGGAGAACATCCGCGAGTCATTCAACAGCGCGCAGTCTAGCGGGAAGAAGGTGTCGCTCGCCGACCTGATCGTTCTGGGTGGGTGCGCCGGCGTCGAGCAAGCGGCGAAAAACGCCGGCTACCATATCACCGTACCCTTCGCGCCGGGACGCACAGATGCGACGCCGGAGCAAACCGACGCGGCGTCCTTCGCCGTCCTCGAACCGGTGGCCGACGGCTTCCGCAACTACCAGAAAGCGAAATTCGCCGTCAGGCCAGAGGAACTGCTGCTGGATCGCGCCCAACTGCTCACGCTGACCGCGCCGGAAATGACGGCGCTCATCGGCGGTATGCGCGTCTTGGACGCCAACTACGGGCAAGCGCCGCATGGCGTCTTCACCAAGCGTCCGGGGGCGCTCACCAACGACTTCTTCGTCAATCTGCTCGACATGGGCACAACGTGGAAGCCAATCTCAGAAGACGCAGACGTGTTCGAGGGCCGCGACCGCGCCACCGGCGAACGCAAGTGGACCGCCACCCGCGTTGATCTCATCTTCGGCTCCAACTCCCAACTGCGGGCGTTGGCGGAAGTCTACGGCTGCGCGGACGGGCAGGAGAAGCTCGTCCACGACTTTGTCGCGGCGTGGAACAAGGTGATGAACCTGGATCGGTTCGATCTCGC
>DAOUAY010000114.1:0-11373 GCA_034432995.1 Anaerolineae bacterium
CGCGCGGCGCATCGGTGAGTTGGATTCGGACGACTACTACCTGTTCCAGATTCCCGGCACGCACCACTTTTTGCGACCGCAGATCAAGCTCGAAGAGGGCTACCGGCAGGCGATGTCTACACGCGACAACGAATTCTTCTATTCGGGCGACGACGATAAAGGGCTGGTGATTTTCATGGGAGAGGAGCCCCACATGCGCGCCGAGCAATACGCCGAGGCGTTCTTCGACGCGGCGCAAGCCCTGGGCGTCAAGCGGGTGGTGGCGGTTGGCGGGGTGTATGGGTCCGTGCCCTATGACAAGGACCGCGAAGTATCGTGCGTCTACAGTCTCAAGGAGATGCAGGACGAATTGACGCGCTACGCCGTGCGCTTTTCCGACTACGAGGGCGGCACCACGATTTGTGCATATCTGGCGGATCAGGCCGAGCAGCGGGGGATCGAGTTCGTCGTTTTCTACGGCTTTGTGCCGGCTTACGATTTCTCGCAGATTTCCGACACGGTGCATGGCTTCAGCATCGAGAATGACTTCAAGGCCTGGTACGATTTGCTCAAGCGGATCAATCACATGTTCAACCTCACCCTGGATTTGACGGAGCTGGAAGCCGAAAGCGAGCGCTTGTTCGCCTCTATCGAAACCGAGATCGACCGGCTGGAGGGGGAAACGCCCGACCTGCATATCCGCGAATACATCGAGAGTCTGTCCGAAGATTTCACGGAGAAGCGCTTCATCCCGCTCGGCGATATGTGGACGCGGGGCCTGCGCGACCTGTTCGGCGGCAACGGGGACCAGCAAGTTTGACAATCGCCTCAGTTGTGGTACACTCCCTGCGTTACGGAAGCCGCCCAGAGCATTGCGGGGCTGTAGCTCAGCTGGGAGAGCACTACAATCGCACTGTAGGGGTCAGGGGTTCGAATCCCCTCAGCTCCATGAGGGCCTTAGTGGGGCCTGATGTTTCTTTAGCAATCAGCGTTCAGCTTTCAGCCGTCAGGTGGAAAGCTAAAGGCTGAGGGCTGAAGGCTAATATGTTTTGGGCCTGTAGCGCAGCTGGGAGCGCACCACAATGGCATTGTGGGGGTCGAGGGTTCGAATCCCTCCAGGTCCACCAGGTTCGATGAGTCGGTGAGCAGCGACGCTGCCCACCGATTTTTTTATCCCGCGCGCCATATCACCGACGCTCCTGATTCTGCCCGATCTAGCTTGCTGCGGCTTGTCGCCTTGTGGTTTTGGGGCTATACTGATTGCGGAAGACAAAAAGCGCCCCGCAGTGTGACCAGCATCTGGAGCTTCCTGGCGAAAAGGACAATACGATGTCATACCAAATATATCTATCACATGAGGGAAAATATATCGTGTTGAAGCATTGGGGACAGATAAACGTGCATGCGTCGCTATGCTGGTAAATCCTGAGGATCATTCGCATGATTTTGTAGAGACGGCATTGAGAAATGCGGGGCACAATGTCACACTGTTTAGAAATCGGGAGTCAGCGATCAAATACTTGTTGACATGAATACAGGACACTTATGCAAGCGTTATTGGAGGCTTACAACATCGAGCCGGTGATTGAGTCGATCAGGAGGTTACAATGTATGCGCAACAGAAAAAATGCTGCGTGCGCCTTGTGCGCGTACCTCTGCTGCTCGTCGTCCTCAGCGCGCTGTGTTTGAACCCTTGCGAAGGTTCAGGCGAACGTCGTTCGCATACCTTCGCAAGGGTTCGAGATCTCAACACTACTATCTTCTATACCACCACGGTTATCATCCCCACCTACCCCTACGCGGATTATCTCTCTACCGCCTACAATCCCACGTACAATATGACCTATCCCAAGCTGGATTGGGTCGCCTACAATGCTGCCAATCCCACTCCCGTCCCGCAGGATTACGAACTCCTGGTGATGGAGAATGACTACCTCATTGTCACCGTCTTGCCGGAGTTGGGCGGGCGGGTGTACCAGCTTATCGACAAAGTTACCGGGCAGAATCACCTTTACCAAAATCCCGTCATCAAGCCGACGGATTGGGGGCCGCTGGAACAGGGCTGGTGGCTGGCGGCGGGCGGCATCGAATGGTGTTTGCCTGTGGACGAGCACGGCTACGAGTCGGCCCTCCCCTGGGATTGGACGGCGATAACATCCAGCGCGGGCGTGACGATCACCGTCAGCGACACCGCCGCCACCGACCGGCTGCGCGCGCGCATCGACCTTTTTTTGCCAGTGGACCGCGCGTATCTGGCGGTCACACCGCACATCGAGAATCCCACCGGCGCGGCCATCGACTACAAGTTCTGGAGCAACGCCATGCTGGCCCCCGGCAACGCGAACAAACCGGCGGCGGGGCTGGAATTCATCTTCAACGCGCCGGAAATGGCCGTGCATTCCACCGGCGATGCGCGCTTGCCCGGCGTCTGGCCTACCGTGCCTACCGCGCCGGATTATCGCTTTACGTGGCCGGTCTACAACGGGGTGGATTATTCGCGGCTGGGCAACTGGCGCGAGTGGCTCGGCTTCTTCGAGTATCCGCAGGCTGCCGCGGATTTCGCCGGCCTGTACAACCACGAGAACCAGGCCGGGGTCGCGCGCGTCTTCCCGCGAGATGTGGCGCGGGGGATGAAGGGCTTCGCCTACGGGTGGGCTGTCCCGCTCGATTGGCACAAGTGGACGGACATCGAATCCGCCGCCGTCGAACTGCACGGCGGCGTCGCGCCGACGTTTTGGGATACGGCGCACCTCGGCGCAGGCGCGACGCTGAGCTGGTCGGAGGTGTGGTATCCCGTCAACGGCACGGGGGGGATAACGGCAGCCACGCGGGAGGCGGCGCTGCATCTCAGCAAGACGGACGCCTATCTCGCCATCGCCATGCACACCACCGCGCCGCGCGCTGCGGACGTGAGCCATCTGGTGGTGTGGGAGCGGAGCACGTGCCGGGTGTTGCTGGATCGACTGTTGCCCGCACTCACCCCTGCCGCGCCCTACCATACAACGGCGGCGGTGGGCGTGCTGCCGCTCGACCAACTCGCCGTCGCTTACGTGGATCGGGAGGGCAATGTGTTGGTCTCCGCCGGGCCGGTGACGTGCCTGGACGCGAAGCCGCGCCTGGCGCTGGAGACGACGTGGCGCCTGCTGCTGGCGGAGATCGGCGCGCCGCAGGTGATGACGACGTCGGTGCGCATCGACAACGTGGGCTACCACACACTCACCTGGACGGCGGAGGTCGCGCCGGGCGGAACGCTGGCGCTGGGCCTGCCGGTCACGTCTGGCGTGCAGGGAGAGCGGCTGTGGCTCGGGGTGGATTCGACCGGCTACGCAACCGGAACGTACACGAGCACAATCATGGTGACGGCGCAGCCGTCCGGCACGCTGGACTCACCGCAACAGCTTGATGTGGAGTTGCGCGTCGTGCCAGAACTAAAGCACGTGTATCTGCCTGCTGTGTTGCGCACTTATCTCCCAACGCAAACGATCTTTCTCCCGTTGAAAATGGCGAATGGCAAATAGCAAATGGCGAATGAAGATTGTGGTAGATGATGTGCGTCACAATCATGTTCCCCAGGGTACGTAGAGGTCGTTCACAATGCCCAGGCGGGCGAGCATCCGGCCCACGGTATGATCGACCATCTCTTCGAGGGTGGCGGGATGCGCGTAGAAGGCCGGGACCGGCGGGAAGATGATCGCGCCGATTTCCGCCGCCTGGGTCATCAAGCGCAGGTGGCCCAGGTGCAGCGGGGTTTCGCGTACCATCAGGAGCAGCGGGCGGCCTTCCTTCAACGTCACGTCGGCGGCGCGGGTGAGCAGGTTGTCGGCATAGCTGTGGGCGATAGCCGAGAGCGTCTTCACCGAGCAGGGCGCGACGAGCATCCCACTCATGGCAAACGATCCGCTGGCGATGGGCGCGGCGAAGTCCTGTGAGTCGTAGACGTGCGTGGCGAGGGCCTGGAGGTTTGGCAGGTCGACGTGCAATTCCTGGCGCAGCGTCGCCATGCCTGGCGGCGTCACCACCAGATGCGTCTCGATGTCGAGCGTTTTGAGCGCGGTGAGTGCGCGCACGCCGTAGAGCGCGCCGCTCGCGCCGGTGATCCCGACCACGAGGCGGATAGAATCGGCAGCCGTCTGGTTATGAGTCATGTGTGCCTCTCCTACAAATCGCCCTAATTCGACGCTTAAGGCGGATCACAATCCGCCGTTCCCGCAGCGCCGGATTGTGATCCGGCGCAAGCGTTTTATGATCCGGCGCAAGCGTTTTATGATCCGGCGCAAGCATTTGCGTAACCGTTGGTGTGGAATCCCACATGAAAACCCCTTCCGCGAGTTCACCATCACTCTACACTAATCTTCACGAATGGGAAATCTGACTCGGATGCGGCTTCATCGTTCTCGTCACAGTCGCTTATTTTGCTTCGAGCGGATCGCCAGATCCGCGGTGTATGATCTATCTCAGCTTGAAACGGGGAACTGGCGTTCCCCTCGGAGCGAGAATGACAGGCCCCTGCGATTCGGAATGCCGGGAGATGCGTTCTTGGATTTGTGGTGTACACTTATGGTAGCATCCATGAACAAGCAATTGTCCAAAACGAGTACCGGGGAGAGTATATGATCCGTATGTTAAGACCATTGAGCCTCGCGTTTATCCTGTTGTTGTTGGCCGGTTGCGCTGAAGCGCTGACGCCCACGCCCACTCCCATCACAGAGACGCCATCCCCCACCCCGACATCGACCGCCACACCGGCTCCGCCGGAAAGCGCACAGCGTCCCCTGTTGATGGCGCACTACATGCCCTGGTACCAGACGCCCGACGTCACCGGGTATTGGGGCTGGCACTGGACGATGAATCACTTCAATCCGGCGCAAACGGACGAGAACGGGCGCCCGCAGATTGCGTCACACACGATGCCGTTGACCGGGCCGTATGATTCGATGGATGATGCGCTGCTGGAATACCAGGTCGCGCTGATGAAGCTGAGCGGCATCGACGGCGTGATCGTGGACTGGTACGGGATCGAGGAGTTCTGGGATTACGGCGTGCTGAACCGGGCCACGGGCAAGTTGTTCACGTATATCAAGGAGGCCGGGTTGCAGTTTGCCATCTGCTACGAGGATCAGACCATCAAGCACATGGTCGATAACAAGCATCTGGCCGCGGCAGATGTCTACACCCATGGTCAGGATGTGATGCGTTACATGCAGGAAAACTGGTTCGGCGCTGACGCTTACTTGAAGAGCGATGGGCGGCCTGTGCTGCTGACGTTCGGCCCGCAATATTACGCCAGTGGGTCGGATTGGGAGAAGCTGTTCTCCGTGTTGGATGTCCGACCGGTCTTCATCACGCTCGATAAGCGCGTTGGAACCGTGTCGACGTCGAGCTTCCCGTGGCCGCCAATGTGGGCATCCAAAGATGGCGTGCTGACCCAGGCCGCCTTGGAAGATTATCTGGAGAAATTCTACGCAAAAGTTGCCAGCGATTCTTATGTGGTAGGTGGAGCTTTTCCACAGTTCCACGACATCTATAAGGAAGCTGGCGTCAGCGCGGGATACGGTTATCTGGATGCGCAGGACGGTGAGACATTCCGCCTCACCCTTGAACTGGCGCTGAGCAATGAGCCAGACGTGGTCCAACTCATCACATGGAACGATTACGGGGAAGGCACTATCATCGAGCCGACCGAAGAATTCGGTTACCGGTATCTGGAAATGGTCCAGGACGCCCGGCGGGCGATGGTGGATGGGGATTTCTCCTTCACCACCGAGGATTTACGCTTGCCGATCCAGCTCTTCAACCTGCGACGGGAGTATGCCGGCGATGCCGCGGTCAACGCGCGCCTCGATCAAGCCTTCGCCGCGCTCATCGCCGGCGATGTCGGCGCGGCGACGGCCATTATCGACAGCTATCGCTCGCAAGATTGAAGCTCTTCATCGAGCGGGCAAAAGAGCCGGGTGTAAAGGAGGAATAAGCGCATGTACGGATTATCGAGAAAGCAATCTATCGTTTGGGGCGGTTTGTTGATCGTCTTCGGCATTATGGGGCTGCTGGAGTCCATGAGCGAACTCAGCCCGTGGGCCTGGGTCGCCGTACTGGCGGTGAGCGGCGCGGGGGTGCTGGCCGTCTACCTCACCGACCGCAGCGAGTGGGGATTCCTCATTACAACATACTCGCTGTGGACCGTGGCGTTATTGATCGTGCTGGCGGTGTTGGAGATCCTGCCCGGTGAGTTCATCGCCATTTATGTGCTGGCGGCGATTGCCTTGCCGTTCGTGGTGGTGTATATCCGCAACCGCGAACACTGGTGGGCGCTCATTCCGGCTTACGTGCTGTTGGCGATTGCGACGCTGATCGGGCTAACGGAGTGGGGTATCCTGCCCGATGCGTTTGTGGCGACGTATGTGTTGGTCGCCATCGCGCTGCCGTTTATCGTGGTGTTCCTACGCGACCGCAGCCAGTGGTGGGCGTTGATCCCGGCTTATGTGCTGGTGGTTATCGGCATTATGGTTGCCTTGATTGATGCCGGCGTGCTCGGCGATTTAATGGTTCCGGCTTACGTGATGTTCGCCATCGCGATTCCTTTCTTCGTAGTCTATCTGAGCGCGCCAAAGGAGTGGTGGCCTCTGATCCCCACCGGGATTTTGACCGTCATCGGGAGCGCGTTTATTTTGAGTGCGGGAGCGGCGCGTTACCTCGGCGCTGTGGCGTTGATTGCTGTGGGCGTTTTGATCTTGCTGCGCCAATTCCTGCCTTCGAAATCGGCGGACGAGTCGCCGAAGCAGGAATAATCGGTGCGGATCGAGGACAGGTTATAGAACGCGCGTGCGCTGCCAGCGTAACTCTGTGAATATCATTGGTCTTTTTACAGTAGTCTGAGGTGGAATGCGGAGTGTGATGGTGGTCTTCTACGTGGCCGGGGCTGCTGTCGTGGGGCTGTTGCTCGGCAAGCGCGCAACGGTGATCCATATCGCGCTATGCGGGATCGTTGGGTTGGGGATGGTTCTCCTGCAAAATAGCCCTTATGCCCCGCCGCTGATATCTCCTATCCTCCCTATGATTGGCTGGGCGGCCATGATGTTCAGCCTTGGGTTAACCATCGGCGCGGTGAACATGGTGATGCAACGGTATAACGTCGTCCTCACGTCGCTGCGTGAGAGCGAGGATCGCTACCGCCAACTGTTCGAGGCCGAGTCCGATGCGATTTTCCTGATCGACAACGCTACCGGGCATCTCCTGGAGGCTAACAGTGCTGCGACCGTGCTGTATGGGTACAGCCATGCAGAACTGCTCACCAAACGCAATACCGATCTATCTGCCGAACCGGAAGATACGCGTAAGGTGACGCAGACGACGCCCGTTATCGCCGAACAGGTCATCACCATCCCGCTACGAATGCACCGCAAGCAAGATGGGACGGTCTTTCCGGTCGAAATCACGGGCCGCTTTTTCAACTGGCAAGGACGCCCGGTACATATCGCGGCCATCCGCGACATCACGACGCGCCAACAGACCGAAGCGGCATTGCGCGAGAAAACGGAAGAGCTAGATCGTTACTTCACGCTCAGCCTCGACTTGTTGTGCATCGCCAGTACCGAAGGCTACTTCGTGCGTTTGAATCCCGAGTGGGAGAGGACAATCGGCTACCCACTGGCCGAACTGGAGGGCCACCGATTTCTCGATTTCGTTCACCCGGATGACATGGAAAGCACCCTTGCTGCCATTTCTCAACTGGATCAACAGCGTGAAGTGTTGAATTTCGAGAATCGTTACCGTTGTAAAGACGGCAGCTATCGCTGGATTGAATGGCGGTCGTCACCGCAGGGCAAACTGATCTACTCGGTGGCGCGTGACGTGACCGTCCGCAAGCAAGCCGAACAGGCGATCGAGGAAAGCGAGGCGCGCTACAGAAACCTCTTTGAGGACAACAACGCCGTGATGATGATCTTCGATAAAGAGGAAGGCCAGATCATCGACGTTAATCCCGCGGCCTGTGCTTATTACGGTTGGCCGCGGGATGAGTTTATAAAAAAGCGCATAAACGACATCAATGCTATAACGCCCGAGGAAGAGGCCCGCGAGATCGAGGCAGCTACCCGCGAAGGACGTCACTACTTTCTGTTCAAACACCAGTTGGCCGCTGGTGAGGTCCGCGACGTGGAGGTATACGGTGGAACAATGCAAATGGGGGGGAAGAGGGTGTACTATGCCATTGTTCACGATGTTACCGAGCGCCGGCTGGCGGAAGAAGCCCTGCGCCGCTCCGAGGCGCTCTATCGCCGGGCCATCGAAGTCATCGGCGCTGTGCCTTACTACCAGGAAGATTCGCCCAATGCCTACGTATTTATGGGGGAAGGCATCCAGCAATTGACCGGATACGGGCCACATGAGATGACGCCTGAACTGTGGCGGTCGCTCATTCAGAAATCCATCATGCAGGATAAAGCCAGTGGGATGGATCGTGACGCCGCATCCAGGCTCGCCCGCAGTGGACAACTCGATGTATGGAAGAGCGACGATTACATTCGCACCCGCGACGGGGAGATGCGTTGGGTGATGGACGCCGCGGTCGAGATCCCGGATGGTGAGGGCTATTCACGCTCTTCACTTGGCATCCTGGTCGATATCACCGAGCGCAAACAGACCGAAGAAGCCTTGCGCGATATGAACCAACGCCTTGAAGAAACACTGGCCGAACTGCGCGATACGCAAAAACAGATGCTGCATCAAGAACGTCTGGCGGCGGTGGGACAACTGGCCGCCGGTATCGCCCATGACTTCAACAACATCCTGGCTTCGATTGTCCTCTACACGCACATGTCACTGCGCGCCGCCGAACTCCCCGCGCCTATCCGCCAGCGCCTGGAAGTCATCGCTCAGCAAGCCGACCGCGCCGCAGACCTGGTCCAGCAAATCCTGGACTTTGGCCGGCAGGCCGTTTTGGAACGCCAACCGTTGATCCTGGATGCATTTTTGAAAGAGGTGGTCAAACTGCTGCAGCGCACCCTGCCCGAAAACATCCGACTGGATCTGGCCTTCGAACCTGATGCCTACATTATTCAGGCCGATCCCACGCGCATCCAACAGGTCATCGTAAACCTGGCGCTCAATGCGCGAGACGCCATGCCGACTGGCGGCAAACTCCACATCTCCCTGGCGAAAATTTCAGGGCAAGCCATCTACTGCGTGGACTGCGGGCCGGTCTTCGGCGGCGAATGGGTTGAAATCGCAGTCGCCGATACCGGCAGCGGCATTCCGCCCGAAGCGCTGCCGCACATCTTCGAGCCATTCTTTACCACGCGCGCGCCCCTGGGACACGGGCTGGGGCTGGCGCAGGTGTACGGCCTGGTCAACCAACACGAAGGTCATATTGCCGTGGAGACCGAGGTTGGTGCAGGGACCACATTCCGCCTCTACTGGCCTGCCCTGCCGGTAACGGAAGCGCAGCCCCTGGGAGACAGAGGGAAAGAAGTCGTTCCCGGACAGGGCGAGACTATCTTGCTTGTCGAAGATGACGCCCTTGTGCGCGCTGCGCTGGTGGATGTGTTGGAAACGTTGGGATACCACACCCTTGAAGCCGCCGACGGGCAGGAAGCATTGAACCTCCACGCAGCCCATGCTGGTGAGATCGCCCTGGTAGTGAGCGATTGGGTGATGCCCGCGATGGGAGGACTGGAACTGGTGCAGACATTACAAACACGCGATCCTACGCTCAAAGTCTTGATGCTGACCGGGCATCCGTTAAGCCAGGAGACCCGCGAGACCGTCCCGCCTAATGTCATCGGCTGGATGCTCAAACCGCCCAGCCTGGAACAATTGGCGCGTGATTTACGCAAAGCGTTATCGTCATAGGAGACATCCACAGTGCAAATTCCAGAATACTTTCTCCGCAAAGCCGCCCGTCAATTCGGCGATGCCGGCCCTGGATGGGTCCAGCGATTGCCGGAACTCCTGGCGCGCTGCGCCGATCAATGGCAACTGACAGATTGTGTACCCGCGGACAACCTGTCGATCAACCTGGTGTGCTACGCGCGCTCTGCCCTGTATGGCGACGTGGTGCTCAAAATCGAAGGCCCGCACCCCGAACGTTTCACGGAGATGACGGCGCTGCGGCTCTATGGGGGTCGCCAGGCATGTACGTGTTTTGCCATCGATGAGGAAATCGCCGCCATTCTGTTGGAGCGCATCGTTCCGGGATACCACCTGCGCAAGGTCCCCGATAGGTACGAACAGCTCGAGATCGGCGCTGAGTTGGTTGCGAAGTTGCCGATCCGGCTCGACAAAACTCACGGTCTGCCTTACTATGGGGATTGGATAACCAACGCTATCACTGCCGCCCGCACACAGTATCGGCCAGACCCTCGTATGATCGCCCTGATGGACGCCGCCACCGATCTCTTCCACAAAATTTGCCCCGGCGACGAACCGCGCTACTTGCTCCACGGCGATCTGCACCACGAGAACATGCTGCGCCATCACGATGGGATGTGGAAGGTGATCGATCCCCAGGGCGTGATCGGCGCGCCGTTTCTGGAATCGGCGCGCTTTATCCAAAACCACGTGATCGACCAGGATGACGTGTTCCATTGGGACATGCTCGATGACACGGTAGCCTATTTCGCCGCGCGATTGGATGCGACGAAATACAACATTGCCAGCGCCCTTTTTATCTTGCACGTGTTGAGCACCTGCTGGGGTTACGAGATGAATTATGAAGAGGATTGTCTTGCTAAACTAACCGGCGAGTGTGAGGATTTGTTGCAATACGTCAAAAAAGTTTGAGCGTCTTCACGCAGGAGTCTTCATGTAGGATTCCATACCAACCAGCACAAAAACGCTTGCGCCGGATCACAATCCGGCGCTGCGAGACGGCGGATTGTGATCCGCCTTAAGCGTTGAAGTAGACTATTTTTGTGGGAGGCTAACAGTGACAAAACACGTACAGAAAGAGATACAACCCGGCGGTGTGAAATTGAGTCCGAGTTATAAAGTCATCTGGGGCGTGGCGGCGTTAGGGACGTCCTTTGTCTCCGGGACGTATGGCGCGCTGCTGCCTATCTTTTACCAGGATTACCTCGGCCTGAGCGCGCGGTGGATTGCCATCGCGTCGGCAGTCTATGCGATTTGGAACGCGATCAACGACCCGCTGTTCGGCTACATCACCGACAGCACCAAGTCGAAGCTGGGGCGGCGCATCCCCTACATGCGCTACACGGCCCCGTTCCTGGCGCTGACGTTCATCCTGGTGTGGTTCGCGCCGCGCGGCGCGGGATCGAGCACGCTCTTCGCCTGGATGCTGGGCACGATGCTGCTCTACGACACCGCCTACACCATCATCGGCCTGGTCTACTCGGCGCTGCTGCCCGAAGTGAGCGAGTCGGATGCCGAGCGCAACGGCTT
>DAOUAY010000115.1:0-7538 GCA_034432995.1 Anaerolineae bacterium
AGCGCTATCTCCGAGCGGGTATCGGGCAAGTCTGGATTGTCGAAAAAAACTGCGTCCCGACCTACATCGAGCGCGATACGCGGCTCACCGCGCGCAGCAACATTACCCACAATACCCTGCTCACCAACACGCAAGCGATGTCCGCGCGCCAACATACGCTGTCCCCCTTCGCTGGAGGCCGCTTGCAGCACCGCCCACTCTCTAGCGGGATCGACCAAAAAGATGCCTGTGTGATAGAACCCCATCCGCTCGCTGATCAAACGCACCGTCGTTGCCAGCAGTTCGCCGATCTCCAATACCGAAGAGACGGAGCGCGCCACATCTGCTGTCGCTTCCAGGTAACGCGCACGATGCGACAACGCCTCAGTCCGCTCGGCAACCGCGCGCTCCAAATCCGCGCGCTGCGCTTCCAACTCGCGCGTCAAACGCTGGCTCTGCTCCAAAGCGGTTGTCATGCTGGGAACCAGATAGCTGGTCCCCGCTTGCAATAAAACCATGAGCAGCAGCAAAACTACTGTGTTGGACACCCAACCGACCAAATCGGCCGAATTCACCTCGTTCTCCGGGGGGATGCTCACCCAGCCTGAAGAAAAGGCTATCGCTAATAAAATCATCGTGGCTAAAACAAGAAACGAGACCAGTATCCGACCACGACGGTTCAAAAACAAGGCCGCCATGCCCACCAGGCTTAGCAAGAAAACGCGTCCACTGCCCCCACGTCCATCTTGAAAGAAATCAAGCACCCCTATGACATAAACGAATGTGAGAAAAACACCGACCCGTACCAGGTAGGGGCCTCGTCGCCAGAATGCAACCGCCGCTAAAAGGCCGTAGGCGATCAGATAACTGGGGATGAACCACATTGTATTGGTCGCATAGGCATAATACGAGCCGGCAATGACCGCCAGAGGGCCAACGATCACCAACGCCAGCAACACGCCGCGAATGAGTCGCTGCTGCCAGGCATGAATGTTCGGGCTTTCAGTTATGCTTGTGTTGTATCGATTACCTGATTCGGTCATAACGCTCACCCACCTGTTATCCCTTGTCTTGAGCCACGTCCCGCACCAGGCGAATCGTGGCCCGCTCAAGTCCGAGAACCTCTTGGATTTGATCGACCGTGGTTTTAAGCACAGCCTCCAAATCGAGTTCTTGTCGGATGCGCCCACTCACCTGGCTGAATAATTGTTCGCGGACCGCCGCACTCTGAGACTCACGATAGAGTTGTGCGCTTTCCAAAGCCGTGCTCAACTGCTCGGTCAGCGTCTGCAACAAGCCGATCTCCTCTGCTGACCACGCGGCGCCATCGGCCTTACGCCCATCGATCACGCCGATGACCTGCTCGCGCACGCGCAGAGGCAAGGCCAGGGTCGAACCATCCTCGTTCAGAGCTTGCCGGCCTGCGTTCAAAGCGACATCCATTTCAGATCGCCAAACCTCACCGGCCGGGCCAACAACAGCCCCATCATCGTAAAAGCCCATGTCCTGACGCGCCTGGAGCAGATTCAGCCACGCCTCGCGCGACAATTCGCCCATTGCGCGCCGCTCCGCTTTGGCACTCGCCTCCACCTGCTGCAACAGTTGCGCATTGCTCACCGCCATCGCCACCTGATCGGCCAAAGCCTGCAAGGTGGTGACATCCGCATCCGTGAAGGCCTGTCGTTCTGTGCTCTGTACATCCAGCACACCCAGGATTTCGCCGCCTACACGCAATGGCACGGCCATCTCAGAACGCGTGTCTGGCAAATCGGGGTTATCAAAAAAGACAGCATCCTGACCTACATCCAAGGCAATGCGGCGCTCACCATGCGCAGCCACATAACCCACGATACTCTGTGATCCCACTTCCAGGCGATGCTGGTGCGCCAGCATCCATTGCCCGCCTTCACTCGAGGCCGCTTGCAACACCATCCACTTTTTACTGGCGTCGAGTAGAAAGAGACCGGTATGATAGAAACCGAATTTATCGCTGATGACATTGACAACGCGCGGTAACAACCGCGTCAAGTTTCCACTCGCCAACTGTGCCTCTTCCGCTACAGCCGTCGCTGCGCCCAGATAGCCGGTATGGCGAACCAATTCACGAGAACGTTCTTCGACCAATTGTTGGAGGCGCTTACGCTGCTGCTCCAAATCGGTGGAAGATTGGCGAGCGTGTGTCAACGCATCACGGAGGTTACGCATGGTCAGAGACAATAGCACAGCAGCCATCACCAGATTGGCGAACAAAATAGCGAAGTCAAACACCGGGCTGGTGACGAGAAGGTTCGGAATAACAAACCCCAGACGTTCAGCCACAAAAG
This sequence comes from Anaerolineae bacterium, assembly GCA_034432995.1. Classification (GTDB taxonomy): domain Bacteria; phylum Chloroflexota; class Anaerolineae; order B4-G1; family SLSP01; genus DSWT01. The sequence continues at coordinate 2,304 of DAOUAY010000115.1, forward strand.
TGGCTACAACGACCAGACCACTGACCACAGTTACCCAGGCAACCGATTTCCATCCAAAGAGCAACCCGGCGACGGTGACAACCACAAAGTAACTTGTCGTCGTTTGGTGACTCAATCCGCCGGATGCAAACAGAAGTCCAGTCGTAAACAACCAAAGGGTGACCAAAAACAGAGAACCCGCCAATCGTGTTCGACCTGTGCGCAACAAGACCAACGCTGTCACCACCAACACAACCGCTACGACAACCGGCACCACCCCTACCAGCACATCAGTCACCAGGATCAATGACGATGACGCCAACACAACGCCCAATTCAGCCCATAAGATGACATTGAGCAGCGTCGCCGTGCGGCGCGTTTCTTCGTCCCCTGCGATCTCGGGGAGGGCAAACCAGTGTTTGAGTCGTTCCCACAGCGTCATTGTGCCCCTCACTTGCCTTGATTGTCAGCCTTGGGCGGCAACAGCCGAATCACCAAATCTCCCAAGTTCAACGCCTGGCGAATTTCGCCTGTGGCTGTGCGTAACATCGTCTCCATGTCCAATGTCTCGCGTACACGCGCCGTTACCTGTCCGATCAACTGTTCCTGTGCTGCGCGACGCTGCGTGTCCTGATAGAGACGCGCGCTTTCCAAGGCCACGCTGAGTTGGTCGGTCACGGTCTGCAACGCTTGGATTTCTTCCTCGGTCCATTGCCCCGCACCGCCCGGTTTGCGACCGTCAATCACGCCGATGACCTGATCACGCACGCGGATGGGGATTGCCAACGAGTTGCCGGCTTCCCCGCTGATTATTTCGCCAGTGCGCAATGCGGTATGCATTTCAGGACGCCAGATGTCGCCGGCGGGTCGCGTTGCAACCTGGTCGCTCACGAAGTTCACATTGGGTGTGGATAGAAGCAACTGTTGCCATGCTTCGCGGGTCATCTCGCCGTAAGCGCGCCGTTGCGCCTTGAAGCTTTCCTGCGTCTGCTCGAACAGCCGGGCATTGCTAATGGCCGTCGCTATTTGATCGGCCATCGTTTGCATCGTGCGAATGTGATCTTGCTCAAATGCCGCCACACGATCGCTTTGGATGGTCATCGCGCCGATCACCTGACCGCGCGCGCGCAAGGGCAAGGCCATCTCGGAGCGCGTTTCGGGCAGATGCGGGTTGTCGAAGTGGACAGCAGCCTCGCCGACGTCCAGTTGTATGTCGGCTTGCCCGGAGGCCACACAGCGCCCGATCATCGACTGCCCGCCAACCTCCAATTGCCAGCCCAGCGCCATCATATCCCGCCCCGGCTTGCCCGTTCCGGCGCGGAGAATGGCAGAGCGACCGGCCTCATCGACCAGAAACAGACCCACGTAATACAGCCCGAAGCGTTGGCGGACCAGGTTAACCATTTGAGGCAGCAACACGTCAATATTGATGATTTCTGTGGTCGCCCGCGAGACCTCCGCTGCCGTTTCGAGCAGCGTTGCGCGTTGTTGGAGCGCCTCCGTGCGTTCCTGAACGCGATCTTCCAACGATGCGCGAATCTCCTGCAAATCGCCCAGACTGCGGGTCAATTCCACCTCGGCCCGTTGGCGGCGCACTACGTTAAAAATCAAGATGCCAATCGCCACGGTCAAAATCACAAAGCTAATCCCAACAATCCACACCAACTGCGCGTACTGTTCAAAGAAAGAAAAGGGCTTGTTAAGAATGAAACTGTCTTCAGGCAACGCCGATTCGGAGATGCCCCAATGTTGCAATTGATCATAATCGAACATGTAACGGGCAGCCGGTTGTTGTACGACCGGAATATCCTGGGGACGCTCACCGCTTAAGATGCGAGCCGCAAGCTGGGCCGCGCGTTCACCTTCAGTTGTGCCGCTGGTTAACTTGCCGCCAACGATCCCGTACCCCAGGCTAAAGTCCCAGGTGCCATAGACCGGCACGGCGCTGCTTGCGGAAATGAGCGGCGTGAAAACATCGTACTCGAAGAACGCGCCCGTGTTGTCGCGTGAGAAAATCGTAATCAGCACCAGACTGTCCGGTGGAAGTTGGCTCACCCGTTGGCGCACCTCGGCCATCGATATGTCTTCGAGATAAATAAACGTGATGCCGGGGTAGAACGCTTCCAATTCAATCAGTTTTTCGTGAACGCGCTGCCCGGTGACAGTCGTATCATTGACGATGGCAATTTGGCTGGTCTGAGGGTGTAGGGAAAGTGCCAGGTCCAGCGTACCCTGTACGTCAGCCAATTCGCTTACGCCGGTAAAGCGCTCATATCCGGCCAGGCGCGTCACATCGAAGTAGTTGGCTCCGCAGAAAACCACCGGCACGCCAGGGAAGAGTTCGTCTGCATAGGTGAACAGGAAGTTCAGCGCCGCATCGTCGGAAGAGATGATGAGGTCGAGTTTTTTGCCGCCATACTTGATTTTATAAAGCTGGTATAGCTCTTCCATATACTCGGTACTGGCGAGTCTTTTAGTATCCATATACTCAACCAGCAAGTCAATATTGTTGCCAGGAGCCTTGAGCACCGCCTCGATACCCCGCGTGATGTCATCCGAGAACTTGTAGCCACGGTGGTACGCGTTGATGTAGAGCACCTGCCGGCGCGGGGCATCCTGGGCCTGTGATGCTCCAACCACAGGAATGAACACCAGGCCTAATGCGATTCCAATGATTGCCAGTCTATGCAGCACTCTCATCCAATGCCTCCGTCTCCACACCGGGCGATTCTGCTCCCGGCGCATCCTCTGCGCCTGGTTTTGCAACCTGGGGGAGTGCAAGTCGCACGATCAAGTCCTCCAACCGGAACGCCTGGCGCATTTGATCGGCTGCTGTGCGTAGCATGGTTTCCAAGTCCAGGGTCTCGCGAATGCGTCCGGTTACCTGTCCAATCATCCGCTCGCGGGCAGCGGCGCGCTGCGTGTCCTGGTAGAGCCGAGCGCTTTCCAGGGCTATACCCAACTGCTCGGTCATCGATTCCACCAAGGCAATTTCCTCATCCGTCCAAGTGCCGCCGCCGGTCGGTTTGGAAAAGTCGATGACGCCAATCACTTCGCCACGCACCTTCACCGGTACAGCCAGGCGCTGCTTATCCTGCACGGCGTGCGCGATGCTGCCGGTCTGCAAGGCTATTTTCATCTCCGGCTGCCAGAAATCACCGGCCGGGGCTGTGGTCTGCCCGTCGCTGTAATATCCCAATGTCTGGCTGGTACGCAGCATGGTGGTCCACGCTTCGGCCGCCAGCGCGCCATACGCGCGCCGCTCCGTTTCCGCCGCCTGCTGCACCTGTGCCACCAGACGCGCGTTGCTGATCGCCATGGCCACCTGATCGGCCAGCGCCTGCAATGTCTGCACGCTTTGCGCGACAAAGCCGCGCGTGCCGGCGCGTTGCACGTCCAGTACGCCGATGACCTGCTCGCGCATCAGCAAGGGCAAGGTCAACTCAGAACTCGTGTCCGGCAGTTCATCCATGTGAAGGTATACCGGTTCGTGTTCAACGTCTGTCGCCAGGCGATACGTTCCTTGCAGCGCGACGTCACCCACCATGCCCTCAGCGCCTACCTGCAGGCGGAAGCCACGCTCAAGCAATGCCTGCCCGGCGCCGGAAACGGCCCGTAATTCAGCCCACTCACCGGCTTCATCCAGCAGGTAGAGACCCACATGATACATGTCGAATTGTTCCCGGATGACATCGACAACACGGGGCAGCAACACCTGGAGATCGCCCATCGCCGCTGCCGTTTCCTGCGCCACAGCCATGGTCGCCTGCAGGTAATTGGCATTGCGCTCCGCATCGCGGGTGCGCTGTTGCACCAGCAGTTGCAATTGTTCGCGCTGCGACTCCGATTCGGCGGTCAACCGCCGGGCGCGGTCGAGAGCGGATGTCAGACCACGCATGGCCAGAAACAACAACGCCGAAGAAATTCCATAGTTGAGAATATGGTTGATCAGCGCACTCAGCGAATCGTTTTCCCCCAGTGCAGGGGGCAAGGCCCCACTCACCTCAAGGATGTAGATAACGATGGCGACCACTGTGCTCAGCCCGGCGACAACGAAACCAGCCCGTCCCCCTAACAACAGCGCCGAAATGATGATTACGATAATCACCGTGGTGAAGCCGGCGTTCATCACCCCGCCGACGAAATAAGTCATCCCCATCAAAACCAGCCACAATGTGATCACGATCATCAGGCAGGCAGCGCGCACATGGCCGCGTCGCAACACCCAAAACGCTACCAGCAACGGCGGCACCATGCTCACATAAATCACATCCATGAGGGCATAGACCCTCATGACCAAGACAACCGCCACCGAAGCCACCGTAATCAGGCCAATGAGCGCCAGCAAAATCGTATTGGCCAAACTAGCAGCCCGGCTCTTTTCGTCGTCTTCCGCGAACACTGGCGGTGCGAGAAATTGTCTGATGCGTGTCACCATACTCTCGTTCCTCCTCACCTATACCGCCGGACCTTGTGTGCCCACTTCGTCTGCGACAGGCGCGGTTTCTGCGGGCCGCGCCAGTTGCACGACGACGCCTTCCAGTTCCAACGCCTGGCGCATCTCGGCAACTGCGGTTCTGAGCACCGTTTCCATGTCGAGCGATTCACGCATCCGCGCTGTTACCTGAGCCAATATCTGCTCGCGGGCGGCGCGCCGCTGCACGTCGTCGAATAGTCGCAAACTCTCGATCGTTTGCGCGAGTTGCCCGGTCACATTCTCGATCAGCGATAACTCTTCATCGGTCCACGGCCGGCCATCGGGATGCTGTCCACCGATTGCGCCCACGACCTGCCGGTTGATGACCAACGGCACGCCAGCGCCTTCGCCCTCGGTCACGGGCGCTCCACTGTCCACGGCCCGCACCATCTGCGGCAGCCACTCCGCCTCCGGTGTGATTTGATTTTGCCGGTAGGCAAATCCTGGCTGCGCGCGCCCTGACGTCACGACCGCTTGCCAGCTCTGCTCCGCGTAGCGGCGCTGCACTTCTTGAGACTGGGTCAACGCCGCAACCAGCGCCTCTACAGTCGTGTTGAGGTACTCGCCCAGGGCGTGCAACTCACGGTCACCTTCGACGTCCTTGTCGAGTTCTCCCACGTCTACGCGCGCCGTGTACTCTCCGGCAGCCACGCGCGACAGGTAATCCACGTAGCCGGCCACCGTCTCGCGGATGTGCAGCGCGGCGCGGGTCTCGCGCTCGCGGGCTTCGCGCTCGACCATTGCCAGTTCCTCGGCCTGACGGCTGGCTTGAGACAGTT
>DAOUAY010000116.1:0-9696 GCA_034432995.1 Anaerolineae bacterium
CGGGGAGATCATCCCGCAACAACTTTCGCTCTTTTAGTCAACGGATTGAACGGATTTGAACGGATTTTTTGATCTCACGAAAATGCTTGCGCCGGATCATAATCCGGCGCTGCGGGGACGGCGGATTGTGATCCACCTTAAGCGTTGAAACAAGGTTTTTATGCGAGGAGGACTTATGCCTGTCTACACGATTGGCTACAAGGGAAAATCGCTGGAGACGTTCATCAACCAGTTACGCGCGGCGGAGGTGGACGCGGTGATCGATATTCGCCTGCGCAACACGTCACACCTGGCGGGATACACCAAGCGCGACGATTTGGCGTTTTTGCTGCAAGAGGGGTTTGGGATCGCCTACGAGCATCACCCTGAACTCGCGCCGACTCCCGAAATCCGCGACGCGTATCTGGCCGATAACGATTGGGCGGCCTACGAGGCGCAGTTCCTCCCGCTGATGACCGAGCGTCGCGCCGCAACCGTGGGGCAGGACGTTTTGGCGCGCTACCACTCGCCGTGCCTCCTCTGCGCCGAGCCCACCGCCGACCACTGCCACCGCCGCCTCGTCGCCGAACACTGGGCCGCCCACCTGCCAGGCGTGACCGTCGTTCATCTGTAAGCGTCGGAGATTTGTACACGGATTTCACGGATTCTATGGATTTTTTCAAGGAAAAAATCCGTGCTTTCCGTGTTGATCCGTGTACCAATTCAAAAGAATCCGTTGAAATCCGTTCAATCCGTTGACAAAAAAGGGGTATGGCAACACAAGAAGTTCTCATCCTCGCGTTGACGCAGATGCGCAGCGGGATTTGCGTGGCTGGATTCACCCGCGAGCCGGATCCGGTGACGGGTTTGCGCTGGGTGCGGCCTGTCCGCGACTTCGACACGGTGCTGCCCGGCGACATGACCGGCGCAGACGGGTATGCTTTCCAGTGTTGTGATGTGATCGAGCTGAACCTCGTCGCGCCGCGTCCCTGCCCGCCGCACGTCGAAGATTGGCGCGCCGACTTCGTGCGCCCGCGTCCTCGGCTGTTGCGCCGCCTCGAAGGCGAGCGCCGGATGCAGTTCTTCGCCGAGCACCTCGACCGCGCGCCGGAGGATGTGCTCGTCCGCCAGACGCGCTCGCTGTGCCTGGTGCAGCCGGATAAGGTTTGGGCTGAATTCTCACTCAATGCCGACTCCGGCACATACGAGGCGCGTATGGGCTTCACGCTGCCCGGCGTCCCCGATCATCCGCGCGCGGCGTCGCCGCGCGGCGCTTCTGTGACCGATCTGCGCTGGCGCGACCTGGGACGGGTGTGGCTTGGGGAGGGAGAACGTCGTCTTGCGCTAGGCCACGACGCACTCTTCGAGCAGCTTGACTGCCAATCGCTCTACCTCGTCATCGGCCTCAGCCGTTTGTGGAAGGGTGAACATTGGCCCCTTGTCGTTGGGGTGCATACAGCGCCGGACTTCTGAAGTACGGTGGGAGTTAAATCAACGCTTGTTCACGCAGATAGGTTTCCACGGCGGTCACAAATTGCTGCGCATCACTCACGGTCATTTTCGCCTCGCGTGCTTCCAAAACGCTCCACTCGCCGTAATCACTCGATTGCCGGCGATCAAAGGCGAGATGTAACGCGCGTGACAGATCGACCGGAAATATCCCCTTTTTAATAAATTCTGATACCTTCGCGTTGGAGGTTGCCGATGAGTGGGTCGGCTTGTAAGGGGCCATGCTCCAATTGTTCCCGCGTGGCGACCAACGTAGAGATAACTCGCCCTTGGTCGAAACCTACTTCCCAAGCCAACTCACGGATATGTTGCCGTAGAGCCGGTGTGATCGACTCTAGTTCGATCAACACATCCAGGTCTGATTCTGGTGTGGCGTCGCCGCGCGCGCGCGATCCGTAGACCCAGAGCGTCAGCAAAGGAGCGACTTTTTGTAGACGTTGTTTGAACCGTTGCGCAATCTTTCGATCAGCTACCGATAACATAAGTTCCCGCCAACCTTTCTTGTTTATATTTCTATTATAGCACAAGAGGGTATAATGAGAGCCTGTTGGGGTATAGTGCAAATTATTGGGAAGTGCTCGGGCCGGTCTCCGACCGTGCCCGCATAGCCCATTACCTGAGCCTGCGGTGGCGCGGTCAGAGACCGGCCACAGCAAGGTGCATACTATCCCGAATCATGATTCATGATTCTTGTTAGGAGGTAACTGATGTCCGACGCTTCCCCGTCTTTCCTCGCCCAACTGGGCCTTACGCCCGCGCAGACGCCGGAATTGCGCAGCAACGACCGTAGCCGCCTGCTCAACTTCCTGTTGCGCTGGAATTACATCGCCGAGTTGCGCACCTGCCTGGACGAAATCATCCCACGCAACAAGCCCCTCGTCTCGCTGATCGATTTGCGAGTGCAGGCGCTCTTGGCCGAAGGGCGATCTGCCGAGGCATTGCCATTGATGCAGGAACGATTCACCGTGCAGCCGAAAACTTCCTTCGCCGGGCAATCGCTGCTGGCGCGGGTGCATCTGGCTTTGGGCGATATCTCTGCCGCGCACGAGATCGCCCAACGAGCGGCCCAGGCCGAACCGGACAGCCTCAGCGTGTGGGGCCTGCTCGGTGACGTGGAACTGGCGCGCGGTGACATCACAGCGGCGCAAACCGCCTACCGGCGCATTGGCGATCAATTTTCTGACAACCGCACCTATTTGCTCGGCATGATGGAGGTCTACCGCGCCCGCAACGACGGCGTCACGGCGACGGCTTACGCGGTGCGCGCCCTGCGCATCGCCGAGGAGACCGAAACCCCGCTCGCCGTCTCGCAACTGCGCCGTCTGCTCGATTACTTCCGCGCCAGTGACAACGTCACCCGCGCCGCCGATGTCGAGGCCGAACTCGAACGTCTCTACGCCGCCGAACTCGCCGCGCTTCAGGCGGCGCTGGCCCAACGTCCCGGCGTCCCTGCTGCGCGCCCCCGCGCCGAAGCTGCCGCGCCCGTTGACGACCAGTCATCTATAACATTGCTTGGGCCGGATCACAATCCGGCCTTCCCCGTCTCCGACGAAGAGCGCATCACGATTCTCGATGCCGTGGAGCGATTGTTCGGCTTCCGCGACGTGCTGCCCGGCCAAATGGAAACCGTCGCCTGCGTGCTGCGCGGCGAGGACGTGCTCACCATTCTGCCGACCGGCGGCGGAAAGTCCCTGTGCTACCAACTGCCCGCGTTTATCGCTGAATCGGGCCTCACCCTCGTCATCTCGCCGCTCATCGCCTTGATGAAGGATCAGGTGGACTCGCTGCCCGGCGGCGTGCGCGCGCGCGCGACCACGATCAACAGCAGCCTCGATGGCGACGAGCTGCGCTGCCGTCTGGAGCAGGTGGCGGCCGGCGGCTACCGGCTGGTCTACGCCGCGCCGGAGCGCCTGCGCCAGCCGCCGTTCCTGCACACGTTGCGCCGGGCCGGGATCAATCGCCTGGTGATCGACGAAGCGCACTGCGTCAGCGTGTGGGGCCACGACTTCCGCCCAGACTACCTCTACATCGGCGCGGCGCGGGAGATGCTGGGCCGCCCGCCGCTGCTCGCGCTCACTGCCACCGCCCCGCCGCGCGTCCGCCAGGACATCATCCAGCGGCTTGGCGAGATGCGCGTCATTGCCGGGGACGTCACGCGGCCCAACCTGCGCCTTTCGGTCTATTACGCCGCCAACACGGACGACAAATTGCAGCATTTGCTGGCCTTCTGTAAAGGGCGAAAGGGCAGCGGCATCGTCTACGCCGGGACGCGCGAACGGTGCGAAACGCTGGCGGCGTTGTTGCGTCAGCATGGGATGTCCGCCGTACACTATCACGCCGGGATGGACAACCGCGCCCAGGTGCAGGACGACTTCATGGCCGGGCGCGTGGACATCGTCGTGGCGACGGTGGCGTTCGGCATGGGGATCGACAAGCCCGACATCCGCTTCATCGCGCATTTCGTCCCGCCGAACTCGCTCGAAGCCTACTACCAGGAAGCCGGGCGCGCCGGACGTGACGGCCAGCCCGCCGAGTGCATGTTGATGTATACGACGTCGGATCGCGGCACGCTCACCCGCCGCGCGAATCAGGACGTGCTGCCGGTGGAATTCCTGCGGAACGTCTACGCCGCCGTCAGACGCCGCCTGAACGGCCAGACCGCCGGTCCCGTGGCCTCGGCGGATCTGGAACGCGACCTCGCCGCCGATGAGACGCGCGTGCGCGTGGCGTTGAGCCTGTTGGAGCAAGCCGGGATGCTGCGTCGCGGGGCCGACTTGCCGCGCAGCGTGTCGGCGCAGTTGACCCGCGCCCCGCAAGCCGACGTCCCGGTGGACTTCGTCGCGTTCTGTCAGGCGGCGCGCAAGCCGGGGCAATCGCTCCCGCTCGACTTGAGCGCCGTGGCCCGCGACCTCGGCCTCGCGCCCGACGAGCTGGAACCGCGCCTGCTCGCCTGGGCCGACGCCGGCTGGCTCACCTATCTCCCCGCCGGGCGCGACTTCTGCCTGACGCTGCTCCCGCCCCCCGCTGACGCCGCCGAGCGCGTCGCCGCGCTGCTCGAACGCTACGCCACGATCCAGGCGCAGCGCGTGGACGAAATCTCCGCCTACGCGCAGACCGGGCGCTGCCGTCACGGGTATCTCAACGCCTACCTGGGCGGGCGGACGATTGAGCGTTGCGCGGCCTGCGACAATTGCGTCGGCGATGCGCCCGTCGTCGAAGCTGCGCTGCCCGATGAGCGGGAACAGGCGCTCACCGTTTTGCGCGCGCTGGCCGAAAGCCGGGGGTGGGGGAAGGCGACGCTCACGCGCCTGCTGCGCGGCGACGCCAAGACGCCGGACAACGCGCGGGGCCGGGCGGGCTTCGGCGCGCTCGCCTTCCGCTCCGAGACGGCGCTCGCAGCCCTCATCGACCGGCTGGACGCCGGCGGCTTCCTGCAAGGCCGTAAGCTCGACCACGGCGGCGTTGTGTTGGAGATCACGCTTGCCGGACGCAAAGCTTTGCAAGACCCGGCGGCGTTGGACGCGATTTTGTCGCCGCCCGCGCCGAAGATCAGCGTGCAGCCTACGCTCACCGGCGAGGTCATCGCCGCGCCGGAGCCGGACGCCGCGCTGCTCAAGAAGCTGACCGCGTGGCGGTTGGCGTTGGCGAAGGAGAAGAAAGTCCCGTCCTACGTCATCTTCAACAACCAGACGCTCGAAGAAATCGCGCTCCACAAACCCACGACGCCGGAAACTTTGGAGAAAATCAAAGGTATCGGCCCGTCCAAAATGGGGCACTATGGCGAAACTGTAGTAGAATTGGTCATCGCTCATTTGGAGGATCACGTATGACAAATACACAGGATGTGCCTTTCGACGCGCATACGCCAGCGACCATTATTCAACTTTTCGCCAACGCCTTTCATGTAGCGCCGGAAAACAATCTGTTATGGCTGAAGGGCATTTATCAAGATCGCAAAAAAGGCTCTTACCAGGGCTACTACTATGATCGCCTGCAAGACGTTCAGGACAACCAGATCATCACGATCCGCGTGCCTGAACGTATCAAACATACACTAACCGCCGGTCAACAATATGTCTTCAAAGGCTCACTGTATACGACTTCACGTCCTGATGGCGTGCTCGAACCCGTTTTTCTCGTTGCTGAGTTGGTCACGACAGTGGCATTGCCGCCGGATATTTTGAATGCAGATAGTTTGATAGCGCGCAAACGGGAACAAGGCGTCAAGGATGTGGATGCAGTGCTTCTAGAGAAATTGCGGCGGGGACAAGCGCCGCGTCTGGCGTTGATCTATGGCGTGACCAGCATTGTGCGCCAGGATGTCATGAGCGCGTTGGGTGAGGCGCATCGTCACTACTTCATTGACGAAAAGCGGCTTGATATTTTGCGCGAGGATCAAATCCACGCTACACTCTATGCGCTTGACCAGGCTGGCTATGACGCCATTGGGTTGGTGCGCGGCGGTGGGCGTGGACAAGAGTTATTCGATCACCCCACCATGGCGCGCGTCGCCGTTGAACTGCGCACCCCGTTGATTACCGCCATGGGCCATGCTCAGGAAGTTAGCCTCCTTGAGCGTTTGGCCGACAAATATCTCACGACGCCGACTGCATTGGGGACATATCTGGCGCAGCTTGTTGACAGTATCAGTGCCCCTGTCGGCTTGGAGACGGCTGTTGGTGGCCCCGACAGATCATCCGTCGAGCGTCAATTGGCCTGGATGCGCTTTTTGTTGCTGGCGATGGCCGCGCTGATTGTGATTCTGCTCTTAACGCGCTGATTTGTCAAACACAGATTTTACAATCCGACTGGAGGACATACGATGAAAAAAGTAGCCCTGATTACCGGCGCGGGACGCGGGATCGGACTGGGGATTGCGCTGGCGCTGGCGTCGGATCCGCTTGCGCCGTGCGACGTTGCGGTGATGGACATTCACCCGGATGAGGTCGTCGTCTCCGCGCTCAACGAGTTGCGCGAACAGGGCGCGGAGGTGCTGTACTGCCGCGCCGACGTCACCGACCGCGAGGCCCGCCAGCGCGCGCTCGACGAAATCAGGGAACGCTTCGGGCGGCTCAACGTGCTGGTGAACAACGCCGGCGTCGCGCCCAAAGTCCGCGCCGACATCCTCGAGGCCACCGAGGAGAGCTACGATTGGGTGATGAACATCAATCTCAAGGGGCCGTACTTCCTCACGCAGGTCGTCGCCAACTGGATGATCGCGCAGCGCAACGTCGATCCTGCGTTCGAAGGCTGTATCATCAACATCTCGTCGGTTTCTGCGACGGTGGCCTCGCCGAGCCGGGGCGAGTACTGCATCTCGAAGGCCGGCGTCAGCATGGCGACGATGCTTTGGGCGGCGCGGCTGGGCGAGTTCGAGATTCCCGTCTACGAAGTGCGGCCCGGCGTCATCAAGACCGACATGACGGCGACCGTGCAGGCCAAGTACGATAAGCTCATCGCCGAAGGACTGATGGCGCAGGCGCGTTGGGGCTATCCCGACGACATCGGCAAGGCCGTAGCGGCCCTCGCGCGCGGCGACTTCGCGTATTCAACCGGGCAGGTCATCATGGTGGATGGCGGGATGACCTTGCAGCGATTGTAGGTGTCTTGTTGATGCTTGCGCGGGATCACAATCCCGCGCTGACGTGGCAACGGCGGATTATGATCCGCCGGAAGTGTTTAAGAAGAGGAGCGCACTGTGCAAAAGATGACTTATGCCCTGGAACCCGGCGGTCCGAAGCGCCTGGAAGTGTCCTGGAACGCGATGTGGAAGGATTTTACGGTCAAGGTGGATGACCGGGTTGTGGGCAGGGCGTCAGGACCGCAAGAACTCCGGGAAGGCAAGAAGTTTCGGCTGAAAGACGGTTCCACATTGAGCGTCAGGCTGCGGAACAAACTGTCCGGCGTGGAACTGGAAATCCTGCGCGACGGGCAGCCGCTTCCCGGCACATCCGCCGACCCGGCGACCCGGCTGAAAAACGCCTACGGAATCGTGTTTTTCATCTCGGCTCTGAACACCGTCTTGGGCATGGCGTCCGTCTTGTTCCCGGCGCCGTTCTGGCAGACGGTTGGCGTCGGCGTTCCTTCGATTGTCTTTGGCCTGGTCTTTCTGATCCTGGGGTTGTTGGTGAAGCGGAAATCGCAGGTTGCGTTGTGGCTCGCTATCGCTGTTTTTGTTGTGGATGGGATTCTGGGCTTTGTCTTTATGACGATGGAAGGCGTAACGCCCAGCCCCGGCGGGTTGCTGGCGCGTATCCTCTTGGTGATTCCGATGATTCAAGGTATCTCTGCCATTCGCGCGCTGAATCATGAGTAAGTAGAAATACTGCGAAATGATGAGGATGGGCATATTACTCGCGCCCCGACATCTTTATGGCATTACGAGCCATTTCCAAAGTCTCGCTCAATGTTTCTGAGTCCGAGCGTGTGATGCCGTGTCGCGCAAGCACTTGTTTGAAACTGGCGATGTCCAACTCCGCCAGCTCAGCGGCTTTGCCTAATGAAACAATGCCTTGCTGGTACATTTGACAGGCACTCGCCTGGCGCACTTCGCAGGATGTCATTTCCACCATTGTTGCTTTGCCTCTTTTGTTCCTTAGCTCTTGAATCTTCTTGGATTCATTATATCATGGCTCAAGTCGGTTGTGACTCCGATTGAAAAATTTAGTACACGGATTTGACGGATTGGACGGATTTTCATTGATTTTTTATCCGTGCAATCCGTGTTGATCCGTGTACCAGAAGATTTGGGCTACACCACAGATCGAATCAAGGAGAACTATTTATGCGCGCCGTACTTTATACCGCTTTTGCCGAACCACCAACGATTCAAACCGTTCCCGATCCCACACCCGCGCCTGATGGCGTCGTCGTGCGTGTGGAGGCCAACGGCATCTGCCGCAGCGACTGGCACGGCTGGATGGGCCACGATTCGGACGTCCACCTGCCGCACGTGCCCGGACACGAGCTGGCAGGTGTGGTGGAGGCCGTCGGCGCGGAAGTGCGCCGCTGGAAACCCGGCGGCCGCGTGACTGTGCCGTTTGCCGTGGGGTGTGGGCGCTGTCCGCAGTGCCTTTCCGGCAACCAGCACATCTGCGACGACTATTTCCAGCCGGGGTTCACCGCCTGGGGGTCGTTCGCGCAGTATGTGGCGCTCCCGCACGCGGACGTGAACCTGGTGCGCTTGCCCGACGCGCTGGACTTCGTCGCGGCGGCGAGCCTGGGCTGCCGTTTCATCACATCGTTCCGCGCTGTGGTGGAGCAGGGGCGGACCGCGCCCGGCGAGTGGGTCGTCGTCCACGGCTGCGGCGGGGTGGGGCTGTCGGCGGTGATGATCGCGCACGCGATGGGCGCGCGCGTCATCGGCGTGGACATCAAGGATGAGACGCTGGCCTTCGCGCAGAGCATCGGCGCGGAGCACGTCATCAACGCGCGCGAAGAACCGCACCTCATCGAGCGCATCCGCGACCTGACCGGCGGCGGCGCGCACGTCTCGCTGGACGCGCTCGGCAGCGCGACGACATGCCGCAACTCGGTGTTGAGCCTACGCAAGCGCGGTCGCCACGTCCAGGTAGGGCTGATGGTGGCGGATTACAAGGACGCGCTCATCCCGATGAACCTGGTCATTGCCTGGGAACTGGAACTGCTCGGCAGCCACGGAATGCAGGCGCACGCCTATCCCGCAATGCTGGATATGATTCTGACGGGGAAACTCGATCCGAAGAAGCTTATTCGCAAGACGGTGACGCTGGAAGAATCGATTGGCGAATTGATGGCGATGGGGCAGTTCGCGCAGATTGGGGTGACGGTAATCGACCGGTTTTGAGTCTATGTGCCGGTTACGATGTGACCTTCTCCCGAATGAGTGCGATCAAATCGTATAGCATTTGCAGATCAGCTTCTAGCGTATCGGGCTGTAGTGGGGTGCTGAAACCCATGGGGTACCGGGTTTCGATATAGTATTCGGTTATCCTCTGGCACGCGGGCAGGAAAGCGGCGAAATCGGCATCTCTGGCGATAGCTTCCTGGAGCAACACTTCCAAATCGTGAATGCGACGTAGGCTCCAACCAGAGGCAAGCAGAAAGCCTTTGAGGTACTTCTCCACGGCCTGTTGTAGATGAAAGGCGACAATCTCAAGCGGGCCGTTCTGCGCCAATATAATCTCGACGGCCTGGATATCCAGATCGCCTTGGGCAAACCATTCAGCG
>DAOUAY010000117.1:0-1745 GCA_034432995.1 Anaerolineae bacterium
TGCTGTGGCGCATAGATCCGCAGGGCTTCTTCGGCAGCGCGCTGCAAATAGTGGACGCCGCGCTCACTGTCGCGGCTGTTGGCGAAATGGAAGGCGAGGTCGGCCAGTCGCAGTGCGTCCTCCGCGCTGTACGCAGCCTCCAGCGCCAGACCGATCTGACCGTGCAACGTCTGGCGGCGGGTGCTGCTCACTTCACTGCACAAACATTCGCGCACTTTCTCGTGGCTGAAGGTGTACCGGCCCGTCCGGTCACCGCGCACCAATCCGGCGCGTTCGGCAGTCAACAGGTGTTCCTCAAGCGCAGCAGGATTGGCATTCTGCATCTGCGCCAGCAAATCCACAGCGAAGGTGGCGCCAATGACCGAGGCCACCCGCAGTTGATCCACTACCTCCGGCGCAAGACGGATCAAGCGCAGGCGGATGGCGCTGGCGATGCTCGCCGGCAAGGTCTCGCGCAAAGGCAAGGTCAGCGTCCAACCGGCGCGACCGCTGCCCGGCGGGACGAGCGCGCCGTTCTCCACCCAGGCGCGCAGCAATTCCTCGGCAAAGAAGGGATTGCCTTCGCTGTGGGTGTGGAGCAACCGGCTCGTCGCCGGCTCGACCGGCCCGCCGAGGTACGCCGCCGCCAACGCGGCGATCTCCTCTTCGACCAGGGGCGTCAAGGCGAGGGTGGTCAAGGCCCGCAGGTGGTTCAGTTCGGCCACTGTGCGTTCCAGGGCGGGATCGAGCGCGACATCGCCCGCGCGGCACGCAATTAAGAACAACAGGCGCGCCGCCGGTTGGTGCCGAACCACGTGCGCGATCAAGTCGAGGCTGCTGCTGTCGGCCCACTGGAGGTCGTCGAAGATCAGCACAAGGCCATCGTCTGCCGCAATCGCCGCCAGAAAGGCGCTGACGGCCTGGTACAGGCGCAGACGCGCTTGGTCAGCAGGTAAAGTGTAGGGCGGGGGCGCAGTTTCCAGCCGCGCGCCGAGTTCCGGAAAGAGGCCGGTCAGGATTGCCGCATCGGCGCCCACCTGCTCGCGTAACACTTCCGTAGACGCCGTCTGTATAAAGTGACCGAGGGCTTCCAAAAAAGGTAAGTAGGGAGGCATTCCGGCGGCTTCGGAAGCGCCGCCATACAGCACCGTCAGTCCAGCGTGGGAGGCGCGCGCGGCCACTTCCGTAAGCAGGCGCGTCTTGCCGATGCCGGGGTCGCCAGTGACCACCACGGCGCGCACACGCGAACGCAATGCTATTCCGAGTTGTTCCCATACCTGGGCCAACTCCCTTTCCCGGCCAATACAGACCGGTGAGTCGGCCCTCAGGCCGGGGATGTTTATCCTAGTCTCTACCACTGATCGCACCCTCCTTGAAGCGCTACCCACATTCTACACCTATTTCGCCTGATACTGCTGGAACAACCGCCCCCACGCCGTGTTCTCGCGCCATTGCGCGGCGATGCGTTTGTATTTCAACGGCCAATAGAGATAATCCTGCTCGATTTCGCCAATCAGCGTGGGGATGATGACCAATGGCGTGCGCAGCACCAGCTTTTGCAGCACCTTCGTTGGGCCGTACCACGCCAGCCAGGCCAGGAAACTGTGAGAGTTGTAGCCCACCTTGAATCCCCAACTCTCTCCGGCAACGTCGTCGCCCACCAGCTCGATTTCACGCGGATCGCCCACGCCCAGGCCGTGTTCGTGCGCCAGGCGGATGTACTTGATGTCGAGCGGGTCGAACCCCATCAGCTTCGCGGCCACGGC
>DAOUAY010000118.1:0-15944 GCA_034432995.1 Anaerolineae bacterium
CGGTTCTTCTGGGGATCGAGGTGAATGACGTGGGCAGGCCGGGCCGCATCCACGTCATCGAAGAGCAACAACTCCACCGCATCGCAGTTCTTGGAGAAGACGGAGAAATTCACCCCCCACGGGTATACCGTCGCCCCCAACGGGAAACTCTGCCCTGCATGGACATCTATCGCCATCTTACCCTCCTTCCAGAACAGCCACCGAGATCACAGCGGTCACAGAGAAAGGCGTTGCGGACAACGCACACTCTGAGTGCTCTGTGTTCTCTGTGGCTCAAATTCTCAACTGCGCGTGGTGACGAGGTTGCCGGATTCGTAGCGGCGCAGGCCCAGCGCGAAGACTGTGCGCGCGACGAGCAGCAGCGCCGCCGTAACCAGGAACAGTCCCGCCAACCGTCCCCAATCGAAGTCGGCGAGCAGCAGCGCCGGAATCGAGCCGACGAACGCCGCCGGAATGAGCGTGTAGAGCAGCACCCGCACCAAGCCGGGGAAAATATCCACCGGATACAGGCCAAACGTGAGCATGGCGTTCTGCAACTGCATCGCCAGATTCTGCGATTGCCCGATCCAGAAGGCCAGCGCCCCGGCGATCACGCTGAACGCGACGAAAATCAAGGCCGACAGACCGATCAAGACGGCAATCAGCGCATCGAGTAGGAGGGCCAGCGCCGCTGTCACCACAAAGGCCGCGATCCTCGGCAGGCTGTCCCGCAAACCCGGCTGCTTTTCCGTGGTCACGAACGTTTTGGTCAAGTCGGTGACTTCGATCATCTGCGGCATCTCCTCGCGCCAGACCTGACAGGTCTGGGCAACGGTTAGTATGCTTTCATTCTAGTCCAACTTGTGAGCGATGCAAAAAAGCGGCGGATTATGATCCGCCGCAAGCCAGTTCACCGATAACGCTTCGCGCGGATCACAATCCGCGCTTGCGCACCACTTACCATTTGTGACCTTTCGTGATATAATGTGGTTACAATTCGCCAAGAATGGAGTACTATGGAAGCTGTAACGACAATCCGCGAGTTGAAAGCGCAACTCAGTACATATATGCGCCGGGTGGAAGCCGGGGAGACGGTGACGATCACCCGGCACGGCAAGCCCGTGGGACGCATCGTGCCGGTGGAAACAACGCTGGAAGCGCGCCTTGCAGCGTTGGAACAGGCCGGGTTGCTGGCCTGGAACGGCGAACAGTTGCCCCCGCAGGCGCCGGTCGCACAAACCCAAGGGCCGGTGACGGTTGCCGAGTTGCTGGTGGAGGATCGCGCGTGATCGTCTATCTGGACGCCAGCGCCCTTGTCAAGCGGTATCTGGTGGAGCCAGGGACAGAAGACGTGGCCCGGCTCATCGCTACGGCGGCAGCCGTCGGCACATCGCTGATCAGCCGGGCGGAGACAAGCGCGGCCCTGGCGAAAGCCGTCCGTGTGGGTGCGCTGACCCGTGAAGGTGGCGCTGCGGCCTTGCAAGTCTTTCGCCGCGAATGGCCGGTGTTCATCCGGGTGCAGGCGACCGAGGCAGTACTGGCGCGGGCCGATACCCTGGCCTGGGAACTGAACCTGCGCGGTTACGACGCCGTCCACCTGGCCTCTGCCCTACTCTGGCAGGAGGGGCTAGGCGAACCCATCACCCTGGCAACATTCGACCGACAATTATGGGATGCAGCCCGCGCGCAAGGGCTGGCGATGTTCCCAGACTATGCACGTTTGGCCCTGTAGCTTCAGCATATATGTCAAGGGATGACCGTGGTAGAAGTTCTGCACATCCGCCTTCTGGGTGAATTCAGCCTCGTCTACGGCGACCGGCCGGTAACGACCGTCAACACCGCGCGCCTACAGGCGTTACTAGCCTATCTCGTGCTGCACCGGGACGCCCCGCAACCTCGTTACCACCTCGCCTTCCAATTCTGGCCCGACTCGGATGAGGCGCAGGCCCGCACCAACCTGCGCCACCTGGTCCACTTGTTGCGGCAGAGCTTGCCGCACGCCGACGACTTTCTGGATGCGGAGGGCGCCACGCTCCAATGGCGCGCCGAAGCTTCCTGGATGCTCGATGTGGTCGAGTTCGAGAGCGCGGTCGCCTGCGGGGCGCTGCGGGAGGCGGTGGACCTGTATCGTGGCGACCTGCTGCCGGCGTGCTACGATGATTGGATTATGCCGGAACGCGAACGGCTCCAGCAGGTGTGCGTGAAAGCATTGGAGGGACTGATCCAGCAGTTGAAGGGCGCCCAGGACTATGGCGCGGCGATCAAGTACACCCAGCGCCTGCTGCGGCACGACCCGCTGCGCGAAGAGACCTATCGCCTGCTGATGCGTCTGTGCGCCTTGAACGGCGACCGCACCGGCGTGGTGCGCGCCTACGACACGTGCGTCGCCGTTCTGCAGCGCGAATTGGCCCTTGAGCCGGACAGCGAGACACGCACGGCGTATGAGCAATACGTCAAATCGCCTCCTATGCCCCGCCGGAGTGTGGAGCCAGCGCCGCCAGCGGGGGCGAGCATCCACCCCACCAACCTGCCGCACTTGCTGACACGCTTCATCGGGCGCGAGCGTGAAATGGGCGAGGTGAAACAATTGCTGGCGACGCATCGCCTGGTGACGCTGACGGGCGCGGGTGGCATCGGCAAGACACGGCTGGCAATTCAGGTGGGTCATCAGGTACTATCCCTTTACCCGCACGGCGTGTGGTTGGCGGAACTCGCGTCACTGGCAGATCCGGCGCTCACACCGCAGACTGTCATGGCGATTTTCGACTTGCCGCAAGATGCGCGGCGCTCGCCGTCGGCAATGTTGACCGACTATTTCCGCGAAAAAACAGCGCTGCTGATACTGGATAATTGCGAGCACATTGTAGATGCCTGCGCTCAACTGGCGGAACATCTGCTAACCCATTGCCCGGATTTGCACATACTCGCTACCAGCCGTCAAGCGTTGGGCATCGAAGGCGAAGCCCCGCTGCAAATGCTCTCCCTTTCGCTGCCGCCGACCGATGTGCCCGCGCCTGCGGCATTGGCTTGCTCGGAAGCGGCGCACCTGTTTCTCGATTGCGCCGCAACCGCATTACCCAGCTTCACCCTCGCCAGCGACGACGCGGCCGATATCGTGCAGATTTGTCGCCGTTTGGACGGGGTGCCGCTGGCGATTGAACTGGCTGCGGCATGGGTCAAATTGCTACAAGTTAAGCAGATCACGGCGCGGCTAGATGATGTGTTCCGTCTGTTGACCGGCGGTAGTCGGACAGCGCCGCCTCGTCATCAGACGTTGCGCGCGACTCTCGACTGGAGCTATGCTCTGCTCTCCGAACCGGAGCGCGCTTTGTTCCACCGATTAGCCGTGTTTGCGGGCAGTTTTTCTATGGAGGCAGCCGAGCGGGTATGTGGCGACCTGTCCGTTCCAATCCTGGTCATCCTGTCGCAGTTGGTTGATAAATCGCTCGTCGTCGTGGAGCACCACTATGATGAAGCACGGTATCGGCTGCTTGAAATCATACGCGAATATGCGCAGGAGAAAGCCAGCCGCTTGGAGTTGGCCCAGGCGCGCGACTGTCACCTGGACTATTATCTTGACCTGGTCGAGCAGTCCCAGGTAGAACTGCGCGGCGCAAGACGAGCACTGTGGTTGCGCTGGGCTGAAGTGGAACACGACAACTTGCGAGCTGCCCTGTCCTGGTCACTGGAGAACCGGGAACAAGCAGCCCTCCAATTGTGCGGCACACTGTGGCGGTTTTGGAAAGCGCGCGGTTATATCAGCGAAGGCCGCCACTGGCTAGAAGCAATACTGGCGCGCAACACCGCTGCGCCACCCGAGTTACAGTCCGCAGCGCTGGCAGGATTAGGGCTGTTGGCCCTTGTGCAAAGTGATCTGGCTTGCGCGCAGCGGGCCTTTACCCACGAGTTGGAACTGCGACAGGCGGCGGGGCACCCGACAGGTATCGTCAAAGCGATGGGCCGATTGGCCTACCTCGCGCGTCTACAAGGTAACCAGTCCGACGCGGCCACATTGCTACAGGACAGTCTGGACATCGCGCGGACAACGGGAGACAAAGATGTTATTGCGGGGATTTTGACAGACTTGGGCAATGTGGCCTGGCGACAAGGACAATACGAACGCGCCGTGTCGCTGCTGCAAGAATCTCTGGTATTGTACGAGCAAATCGGCGACACGTTCAACTACGCCCAAGCCCTGGGTCTGATGGGCAGTGTGGCGCGGGAGCAAGGTCAATTTGCCCTGGCGCAAACGCGAATCGAAAAAAGCTGCGAGTTGCTCAAGACGATTGGCGATAAACAGATGATCGTCTGGGCACTGAGCAATCTGGGCAGGCTGGCCTATTGTGAGGGCAATTATGCGTCGGCCTGCACTTACCTGCAGGACAGCCTGGCCATGGCCAGGGAGTTGGGTGACAAGTTTTATATCGCGCATGTGTTGGCGCATCTGGGCGATGCCGTGCGGCGGCTGGGCGACGACGTGGCCGCCCGCGCTTTATATGCGGAATGTCTACGCCTGAGTCACATCAACGGTAACAAGTTAGTGCAGGCGCAGGCGTTGGAAGGATGCGCCGGCCTTGCCTTAGAGAACGGGCAATCCCAATCTGCCGCGCGGATGTTGGGGGCCGCCCAAGCCACACGCGACGTAATCGGTTCGCCGACGCCGCCCGTGCTGCGTGCGTGGCATGAGCAAGAGATAGCTGCCACACGTGCCGCATTGAGTGAGTCGGCTTTTGCCGCGACGTGGGCAGAAGGCCAGGCCATGACATTGGAACAAGCCACCACTTATGCGCTGGAGCAAATGGGCTAGTTCACTGGAATAGCTGACCATTCTTTTATAGAGACCTGACCGGTTTTGTGAAACTGGTCAGGTTTTTTATTTCTTACCCAAAACTTACCTCAAGAAACGTCCCACGGAACGCTTTAGGAACGCCCCGGCTGCTATACTGTTTTCAATGTAAAGGCTCATCTCAAGTCAGGAGGAAGTGCGATGAAGGATGTCAGCCATACAGAGATCACCCGGTTGCTGTGTGAAGCAGTAGATACGTTGATTGAATCTATCGGTTCGGGCCAACCTGGCTTTGACCATACGGTTAAAGAATATGTCCAAACAGTATAGTCATTGTCCAGAGCATTGAACGGAGGGATGTGTGTCTGAATCACCTGCACCCCTCGATAAACCGGCAAGTCCGTCCCACTCGGAGTTGTTCACCGTGCGCGTCTGGCGGGAAGACCTGAGCGAAGGCCGTGTCGAATGGCGCGGTTATGTGGAACATGTGACCAGCGGGCTGCGGAGATACTTTCGGGATTGGGCAGTGCTTAGTGCTCTCATCCAAGAGATGTTGGCAAAAGGAGTCAATCAGGTACGCCCTCCGCCATAGCCTGAATTCCTCAGGTGAATGAATCGAAGCGTTACCTGTTCAAACTATATGTTATCCCCTCAATCGAAAGGAGTATTGCAATGGATTTCAAGGAATGTGTTCAGTTTGCGACCGCCAATCCGGTCTGCTATCTCGCCACGGTGGATGGCGATCAACCCCACGTGCGGGCTTTGTTGATGTGGTTTGCGGATGAGACGGGGTTCTACTTCCTCACGATGTCGCCCAAAGAGTTTTCCAAACAGCTCAAGGTGAACCCCAAGCTGGAGGTGTGTTTCTACAACAACCCGCCCACCTTGCAGACCGCAAAGATGCTGCGCGTCACCGGCAAAGGCGAATTCCTCGCCGATCCCGCCCTGGTGAAGCGCGGCTACGAGGAGCGCAAATTCCTGGAAGACATCGCCGGGCAGCCGTTGATGCCGATCATGGAAGTGCTGCGCATCTCATCGGGCGACGCGCACTTCTGGACGATGATGGACGTGTTGAAAGAACCGCAGTTGGAGCACATCCAGTTCTGACGGCAAAACCGCTCGTCGCAGAGGGTTTGCGCGGGCGGTACACCGCCCGCGCAAACCCACCCTGTTAATCCGCCGCTTTAGCGGCTCACTCACAGAGGAGATAACAATGGCTGCAAAGATTTACAAACTCTATTTGATCAAAAGATACACCGAGGCGTATTACCAGATGGCGCCAGAGGAATGGGCGCGCTATTGGAAAAGGATCGAACAAAATGAGTTTTCCAACGGCGCTCAACTGCTGCTGTCGTGTACATCGCGGTGGAGTGATGAAGCCTTTGCCGGCTGGGGGGTGATCGAATACCCGGACCTCCAGGCGGTGATCAAAACCACGGCGCTCAACGAAGCAGAGGGACTGTTTCGCTACCTGGAGACGCAGACCTTCCTGGGAACCTTGAGCGCGGGCGAGCGAATCCCCATTCTCGACACGCCGGAGGCGATCTACCAACTGTGGATCATCAAGAACCAGAGCAACGAGGTCTGGGGAAGCCTGGCGCCCGATACGCGCGACCGCATTTTTGCCGGCGTGGGCGAGTCCATTGGAAAATGGGGCGGCCAGTTCGGGATCAACTGTGATGTCAACTGGTCGAGTGAAGAATACAACAACTACGGGGTCACGGCCTGGCCGAACAGCGAAGCACTCCAGGGGCATTTCGAGGATTTGCAGAAGCTCGACTTTCACCGCTATTACTACGCCCGGACGATCCTGGGAAAACGGGACTAGCTGCCTGGTGACTTCTCCCTTTCGCGGTGTGTATGCGCGCGTGGACGCGCATACACACTGCTTGTTCGCTTGCCATAAAGACCCTCGCCACAACGTTTATAGTGGTTGAAATAAGTCTAAAGCAATTTTGTTGCGTCCGGCATAATTTTTCCGTGTTGTACCGCTGAGGTTAGATCAAATTTTGCCACATTCAAGCCCCACAGAACAGCTTGCAAGGTTTTACTTTTTCGGCTTAAGCCACCCACCTAGTCCGTGCCATAAGCAAGTTTCCCTCAGAACTGTATAATACCCCCACGCAATTTTGGGTTTTCTGGCTTTCGATTTCAGGCTTTGAACCTTGGGATTCTAATTGCGAATTGCAATATTTTACTATGCGAAAACTTTCCGGGATAACAATTACCTTTTTAGCTTTAGCGTTTGGACCTCAAATTGAGGGCGTCTTAACGGTTGATCAAGGAGTTTTACTATGCGAAAACCAGTGCGGATGATCATCGTCCTGACAATCCTCTTTTCACTGTGGCCGCCTGCGCCAACAGTGCGCAGCGCCGCCGATACGGCAGCCGCTCCCCCCATCGTCGCACCCGATGTGCTGCGCGCGTTGGACGCCGCCCCGGAAACACCGCTGCGCGTCATCGTGAAGCTGCGTCCGGCGGGAGCGAGAGTGGGTGTACCAGTGGCACAAACAGCGAACGCGGTTTCCCGCGCGATGCTGGTCGAAACGCTGCAAGACGATTTGTCCATCGCCCTGGAACCTGTGGCCGTCTTGCTCGCCGCAGCCCAACGCCAGGGCGAGGTGCTGGCGCGCCAGGACTTATGGAGCATCCGCGCGACGGCGCTGACGGCCAGCCCTGATTTCGTACGCCAGTTGATCGCGTCGCCGGACGTGCTGGAAATCCGCCTGGATCACTACGAGCAGTATGTCATCCCTGAACAACTCACTGAACCGGAGAGCACAACCGTCACAACACCAACCTGGGGACTGACGCAAATCCGCGCTCCCGAAGTTTGGGCCACGCTGGGCATTTCTGGCATGGGCGCGGTGGTGGCAGTCATGGATACCGGCGTGGATATGCTCCACCCGGCCCTGAGCAGCAACTACCGCGGCAATCTGGGACGCGGCCTCTTCGATCACACATCTTCGTGGTTCGATGCCGTCAACGCGGGCGTTTATCCCTACGATGATTACGGGCACGGCACGCACGTCGCCGGGACGGCGGTGGGACAAACCACGAGCACGGGCGCTATCGGCGTGGCGCCAGGAGCGCAGTGGATCGGCGTCAAGGTGCTCAGCGGTAAAGGCTACGGCTACGACTCCTGGATTCACGCGGGTTTCCAATGGCTGCTGGCGCCCGGCGGCGATCCGGCCATGGCCCCAGATGTCGTCAACAACTCGTGGGCCTCATCCCTATCCTCCCGCGACGTCTTTGCAGAGGACATCGCGCTCTTGAAAACGGCGGGCATCCTGCCGCTGTTCGCGGCGGGCAACAACGGCCCCTCGTCCGGCTCGGTCGGCTCGCCGGCCAGCAATCCGGGCGTCTTCGCCGTCGGCGCCAGCGACCCCGACGACGCGGTGGCCTACTTCTCCAGTCGCGGGCCGTCGCCGTGGGGCGAGGTGAAGCCGCACATCGCCGCTCCGGGCGTCAACGTCCTCTCTTCTGTTCCGGGTGGCGTCTACGCATTCAGCAACGGCACGTCGATGGCCACACCGCACGTCGCCGGTTTGGTCGCGCTGCTGCGCTCCGCCAACCCCACGCTCTCCGTCGCACAGATCACCGATCTCATTGCCCAGACCGCGGTCCCCCTGGCGCTGCCCCTCCCCAACAACGACAGCGGCTGGGGGCGCATCGACGCTTTCGCTGCGGTCGCCGCCGCCACGCACGCCGGGCTGCTCACGGGCAACGTCGCCGGTCCAAACCGGCAAGGCATCGCCAACGCCACACTCGTCGCTGCGCCGCGCAATCCAGACGGCAATCCAGCGCACACGACCACAGACGCATCCGGGAACTATGCGCTGAGGCTGCTTCCCGTCGTCTACGACGTCACGGCCTCAGCGTTTGGCTACCTGTCCACCACACAGTGGAACGTCCCCGTTTTCACCGGAACGCAGCAGCGGCTCGATTTCACCCTTCTCCCTCTGCCCACCGGGACGCTGCAAGGCCGCGTCGTCGTCGCGGAAACAGGCTCCGCACCCACGCGCACCGTCACCATAGAGGCGCTCGGCACACCGGTCAGAACGACCGCCGGCGTCTCCGGCGACTACAGCCTCAAGTTGCCCACGGGCGTCTACACCGTGACTACGCGCGGATTGGGCTACCGCGTGGTCACCGCCACCGTCAGCGTCGTAGCTGGACAAACCACCCTCCGCAACTTCACCCTCATTCCCGCGCCCACACTGCTGCTGGTGGACGAAGGCGCGTGGTATTACAGCAGCCAGACAACCTACTGGAAGGCTGCCCTCGACGCGCTCACCTACACCTACGACGAGCAGCGCATCAAAGTCCCGCCGGCCGAGACGCCCATCAGCGCCACCCTGGCGCAGTACGACATCGTCCTCTGGTCCTCGCCTAAGAGTTCGCCGGGATTGGTCAAAGGCGGTGTGGAACTGGATGCCTATCTCAAAAGTGGCGGGCGGTTGCTGCTCAGTGGGCAGGACGTGGCCTATTACGACGGCGGCGGGAGTCTGATCGGCGCACAACCCTACCTGCTGGAAACCATCGGCGCGGGCTACATGGCGGACGATGCAGCAGTCCGCCAGTTGACCGGTCTGGGGCCTTTCTCCGGCATCACGGTGACGATCGCGGGCGGCGATGGTGCAAACAACCAGAACTGGCCCGACGTCGTCAAAGTCAACGATCCCGACAAGACAGAACTGCTCTGGCGCTATACTGACGGCAGTGGCGGAGGCGTGAGTGCATCGGTCTGCACACCTTACCGCGCCATGTTCTTTTCCTTCGGCTACGAAGGCATCTCCGCGGGGGACCAGCGGGAGATGGTGCTCGCGCGGAGTCTGGATTGGCTGACGACATCGCCGCCCACTGTCGCGCTCGAACTCAAGCATCTGGGCGATCCATTGCTCATCGACCTGCCGGGCCAGGCCATCACCCACACCCTGCGTCTGCGACACACCGGCTACGGCGGACTCACCACGCCCGTCACACTCACGCTGGATTCCACCGCCTGGCCGGCCACGCTGACGCCATCCACCGTCACCCTCACGGCGTGCGAATCCCTCACGCTCACTCTCGCCGTTACCATCCCTGCCGAAACCGGGATCAATGTCAGCAACACCCTCACCGTGACAGCCGCCTCGCCGTTTTTGACAACGACGACAGCCATCACCCTGAGCGCCAAGACGCCCGCGCCGGTGCTTTTGGTGGATGACGACCGCTGGTATCCGATGGAGGAACGATACACGAGCGCGTTGAGCGCACGCAACATTCCCTTCGACGTGTGGGACACGGGGCAAAATCTGGGCGGCTTTCCCGGCGCGGAATCGCCCGGCCTCGAGGTGCTACGCCGCTACCCGCTGATCATCTGGTTCACCGGTTACGACTGGTACGCCCCGATTCTGGCACAGGAAGCGACGGCGCTGCTGACCTATCTGGACGGCGGCGGACGGTTGTTGCTTTCCTCGCAGGATTTCCTCTACTATCACAGCGACAGCCCGCTGGCCCGGCGATTCGGCGTGTTCCATTGGGATGAGTACATCGCCCCCAGCCATGCCTTCGGCGTTCCCGACCATCCCGCCGGAGGGACGTGGGGACCGGTCGCGTTGAACTTCCCCTTCAGGAATTGGGCCGATGCCATCGAACCCACGCCTGACGCTGCGCCCGTCATCCGCGGACAACTCGGACAGCCCCTCGGCATCGCCGCCACGGCAGCGGCCGCTACAGAAGCGGCCGCTACAGAAGCGGCCGCTACAGAAGCGGCCTCGAATTCACGGACGCTGTTCTATGCTTTCCCGCTGGAAACACTGCCCTTCGACGCGCGCGCCACAGCATTGGCGCAAGGGGCCGGCTGGCTCTCACCTCTGGGGACGAGCCGTTGGAGGATCACACCGCAGTCGCTCTTGCCCGGCGAGAGCGTGATGCTCACCCTCATCCTCTACAACGATGCTGCGGAGACGCTACCGGCCGGTATCGCCCACACGCTGCCGCCCGCGGTGACGCTCATCCAGAATACCTTGCTGCCCGCCTGGGAGTACGACCCCACATCGCGCACCATCACCTGGAGCGGCGCGCTACAGCCGCACACCCCGCTGACGCTCACGTGGACCGTCACCGCGACGGACGAGCCGGGCGCGGTCATCCCGCTCTCCCTCACCCTGGGACTGCCCACGTGGGGCTTTACGTTCACCCGCGACAGCGCATTGCACATCACCGGCGCAGATTTATCGGCCAGCGCGTGGCTTTCGCCGGAATGGGCCACAGTGCGCCCCAGCACACCACTGACCCTCGCCTTCACGCTGCACAACACCGGACCGGGCGCCGTGACAGAAGGGAAGATGCAAGCGTGGCTCACCTCAGGCACATCGCCGGCGACGGCAACCCTACCCCCTGCAAGCGGTTGGGGTCTGACGGTGTGGGAAGGCGCTCTCGGTGTAGGGGAAACGCACGTACTCTCCGTCCCACTCCGCGCGTGGAGCTGGGAACAACCGATCCGTGTGGATGCCATCCTGGAGGACAATGCCGGTCAACGGTGGGAACGCCGGCTCTGGTTGAACGTGGAACCGTGGCAGTGCTATCTGCCGGTGATTTACAAGTCACGGTAGGGCGAGTCAACCACTCGCCCTACAAACTCGCCGCAGAGTCAGTTCGTCAATTGGCGAATCACCATCACTACTTTGCCCTGGACGCGCACATCATGCGCGGGGACAAAGATCGGTTCCATGGTGGGGTTCGCCGGCTGCAACCGCACGCGCGCGCCTTCATAGTAGACCTTTTTCAGCGTCGTTTCGGCATTGCTGTTCAGCCAGACGGCGGCCATTTCGCCGTTCTCGACGCGATCCTGATGGCGCAGGATGACCGTGTCGCCATCGTGGATCAGCGCGTCGATCATAGAATTGCCTTGAACTTGCAACGCGAAAAGCGCATTGACGTCCCGGCCAAAAAGCGCGCGGTTGATCTCGACGGTTTCTGTCCCGGCGAGAGCTTCCACCGGTATGGGCGCGCTGGCGACGATATAGCCCAGGAAGGGGATCGACAGCGTCTCGCCGCTACCGGCCAAGAAATCACTCGGCTGATAGGGGTCCGCGACCAGGCGGATGCCGCGGGAGATAGAAGATTCGCGGTCGATCAAACCGCGCTCTTCCATCCCTTTGAGATAGTAAGATACCAGAGAGGTCGAAGGAATATCCAACGCCTCGCCGATTTCGCGCACGGTCGGCGGAAAGCCATTCGTGTTGATATAGTCGCTCAGGAAAGCATACATTTTAGCTTGTCGCTCGGGCAGTTTGGTATTCTTCGTCTTCATCATCCACCTCCACTCTCACGAACTTTTGTTCCGTTATCCCAACTTATCCCAATTATAATCGCACATTTGTTCTATGTCAAGCCCCAAATCGAATAGGGCTATTGCATTTAACCTTCGCCAGCGCCAGACTACAAAAGTCTCATGTGGTCGCGTTGACCAAGCGTCTTGTTGAACGAAAAACGCGCCAAATGCACGTGTCTGCTGAGCCTTTTGTAGTCTTTGCTACCAAATGCGATAGCCCTAAAAAAGGATTGCATTATGAGTGATTTTCGTGTAAAATAGTACATGGACTCGTTGGAGTTCAACAACGTGCGCGCATACAGCCATGCATTATTGGAACACTCCATCTAAATTATAGGCAAGATACCATGAAATCGATACAGTTTTTTAGAAAAATTAGCATAGTGCTCTTGCTCGCCATCACAGTAGGATTCTTCGCGCCACAAACCAGCCTCGCGCAGGACGACGGGAAAACAGGGGAATTCTTCGAAACTGGCTTGGGAACCGGCTTCTGGGTGCGGGGGGAGTTCTATGCCTATTTCCGCACCCATGGCGGGTTGAAGATTTTCGGCTATCCCTTGACCGAGGAGATTGTGGATCAAGGACTCCGGGTACAATACTTCCAGAAAGCACGTATGGAATGGCATCCGGAAAACCCCGACCCGTACAAGGTCCAATTGGGATTGCTCGGTGAAGAGCTGAAGTACCGGCAACCTCCGGTGCCCGAACCGACGCCGCGCTCACGCCGCAAGGTCTTTTTCCCTGAGACGGGACATACCGTGTCGTACGCCTTCCTCGATTTCTTCATTCAACATGGCGGCATCGACATCTTCGGCTATCCCATTACAGAGATGTACTTTGAGGATGGCCAGATTGTCCAATATTTCCAACGCCTCAAGCTACAATGGCAGCCCAACGATACCGCGAACACCGTAGCCGTCGGCAATCTGGGAGAGGTTTATGCCCGGATGTATGGCGATCGTTGGCGGCTACAGGGAAATCCTGGCGAAAACGCCAAGCCTGGCAACATTCCTATTACTGGATTGCAGGCAGTGGTATCGTTACGCTACTCGGTGATGAGCACTCAGCGCAATCAGATTGTGACCGTCTTGGTGAACGACACCACCGGCAGACCGCTGGAAAATGCCCAGGTCAGTATCAGTTTCGTCGACAAAACTACAAATACCGTCCTGCCCGGCAGCGCGCAGACGCTCACCACAGACAAGCGTGGCTTTGTCAGCGCCTCGTTGCCTGTCAATCAAGGACGCTCCGGCACGAATATTATCGTACGCGCTATCGTCACCTATGGGACTTGGACCACGACGGCCAACAACGTTTTCTTGTTGTGGTGGTAGGACACATAACAAAAACAGCGCGGCGATACACCGCGCTGTTTTTATTTAGCGATGAAGCTGTAGTTGCAGCTTACTCCTCAGCCCCTTCCGGCACAGGGATTAATCCCAGACGCGCTTTGAGCCGCGCAAACCAGGAGGTTTTGCGAATAACCGAAGAGGTTCCGGTGGAGCGCATATTGCGCAGGCGATCCACCGTCCGACGCAGTTTCTGCATCTTCACGACATTTTCTTTATCTGCCATAAACTGCCCTCCCGATCCCTTGAGGAATCAACGACAACCAAATTCTAACACCAACCCACAGTAAAGCAAATCAAGATATTTATCGACAAAGAGCGTTCTTGGCACGTTTTTTGCCGGTCGCGGTTCACGCGCGGACCGATTAGTCCTCTTCTAGCGTCTGCAGCGCCTGCTCCGGCGACGTGGCGAACAGATACCCCACACCGCGCACGTTCAAAATGTAGCGCGGATTCTCCGGATCAGGCTCCAGCTTGCGCCGCAAACGCCGGATATGCACCCGCACGATCGAGCGCGCGCCCCAGGCGTCGGTGTCGTACCCCTGCGCGCAGCGCACCAGGTCTTGCGGCGTGCAGACCTCGCCTGCTCGCCCGATCAAGCATTCCAGCAAGCGGAACTCCGTCGGCGTCAGTTCAACGGGTTGCCCCCGATACGTGACCAGGTGTTTACCCTTGTCGATCTGGATATCACCGACAACAGTAGCGCCCTCATCCTTTTCCAGATCGGATAGCGCCTCCACGCCCATCAGCCCGTCCGTTGTGGCGACCAAAGCTTGTAGCGTGTTCTGCAGTTGACTGATCAGCAAGCGCCGATGACGCCCAGCCTTTAGCTCCGAGAGCGCACGCCGCACAGCGACCAACACTTCTTCCACAGGACTGGGCTTGAGCAGAAAATCGTAAGCGCCCTTGCGCAATGCCTGGACCGCCGTCTCCAATGTGCCGTAGCCGGTAATCAAAATGACGATGGTTTCCGCTGAAATTCTGCGAATGCCATCCAGCACCTGCAAGCCGTCCATACCCGGCAACCGCAGGTCGAGAATGGCCAGATCGAACATCGGCTCCTGGCGCACGATGGCGAGCGCCTGCTCACCAGAAGCCGCTAACGTGACGTGATAGCCTTCGAGACGCAACACTTCGCCGAGCGTGATCCGCTCGGCCGCCTCGTCGTCGACCACCAGAATGCGAATATCTTCCATCAAGCCTCCTCGTAGTGCTGCGGCAGACGCACGATGAACGTCGTTCCGGAGCCTGGCGGGCTTTCCACTTCGATCATACCACCATGCCGCTCGACAATGCCATAACTGATCGCCAATCCCAACCCCGTGCCGGTCGCCTTCGACGTGTGAAAAGGTTCGAACATGTGCTCGCGCATCTCCGGCGCAATGCCGGGGCCGCTGTCGCGGAACGCTACCACAATTTGCCGGCGTTCGGCGTGATAGGCGCTGCCCACCCACAAGGTTCCGCCATCAGGCATAGCCTCCACGGCATTGATGATGATGTTGAGAAACACCTGCGTCAACTGGTTGGGCGCGCCGCGCGTGGAGGGCAAATTGGGGGAAAGCCGCGATACCACCTCGATGCGCGCTTGTTGCAGACGCTTGCCAGCGATCGCCAGCGCATCCTCCACCGGGCGATTGACATCCAGGGGCTGCATCGCGGATGAAGGGCGATAGAAATCCAACATGCGGCGCACGATCTGTACCAGGCGGGCCACTTCCTGCTGCGCCATTTCGAGGAACTGGCGGCGTTTTTCTTCCTCCAACCCTTGATGCAGGGCCAGATGCAGGCTGTTTTGGATCGCCTGCAGCGGATTGTTGATTTCGTGCGCCAGAGACGCCGCCAGGCGTCCCACCGCGGCCATCTTTTCAGCCTGAATCAGTTGATTTTGGGAACGCTCGACTTCTTCGGCGAAGGACTCCAAATCCTGGAACAAGCGCGCGTTCTGGACCGCCACCGAGACGGTCGCCGCGAGGTGCTCCACCAAGGGGACCGATTCCTCGTCCAGACCCGCCGTCTGCTTCAGCACGACCAGCGCGCCGATCCGCGTGCTGCCTTTCGTCAACGGCACACACAGAATGTCCAGGGGAGCGCGGGAGAGCGCCTCATTCCAAAAACCCTCGCACACTCCGCGGAACAACATCGAACGGCTGTCGATGACCACGCCGCGCAGGATAGCATCGTCAGCGGGAACCACACGGCCTTCCAGCCACACCTCGGATTGCGCGCGCGCCGTCCGCACCACCCACGCCTGGGATTCCTCGTCGTTGAGCACCAGGGCCAGCGCGTCCGTTTCGATCAAGCGCCCCAGCCCCTCCAACGCCGACGCCAGCACCTCGTCCAGATCCAGGCTCGAGGACACCATACGATTGATGTCATCCAGGGCCGCCAATTCCTGGTTGCGCCGCCGGAGCATCTGCTCTGTCCGGCGAATGCGCAGCACCACACCCACGCGGGCCATCAATTCCTGGGGATCGAAGGGTTTGATGACGTAGTCGTCAGCCCCCATCTG